>NZ_JABUCO010000046.1:0-7197 GCF_019835205.1 Rhodococcus sp. BP-261
AAGGATGCCGAATAGCATCAGGTGCACGATCGCCGCCTCGCCCGTTGCAGCCGAAACGATCTCACCATGAACTGACCCCCGTTGTGGCCGCACCGGCACGCCATCCGATTCGAGGGCAGACTCGCTCGAATGAAGGTGGAGATCTTGTACTTCGACGGATGCCCGAACTGGCAGGAAGCTGCGGACCGGGTTCGTGCTGCAGCCAGCCTGATCGGACAGTCAGACATCGAGATCGGACGCCGGCTGATCTCCTCCGACGCCGAGGCAGCGGCGTCGGCCTTCGCAGGCTCACCGACCATCCTCGTTGACGGCGTCGACGCCTTCGACGATGCCGTGCAACTGACCGAACTTGCCTGCCGCGTCTACTCGACCGACCGCGGCCTGGCGGGTCTGCCGACCGTCGACCAACTCGCCGCGTCGCTGCGATCCAAAGGCGAAGCGTTGCAACGATGAACGCAGCGAAGGGTCGCGTCACGCCGACCCGGTCGAACGCCGAGCGGTAGCGTCCGCGCGGCGACCGTGCACCTCGGCCCGCACGCACTCCCCGAAGGCACGGCAGCGTTCGCTTCCTCGTGCCGTTCATTGGCGTTAGTGTTGCCTATGCGTATGTCCAGAGCGGTCCCCGCACTGCCGGTACGGCACATCGAGACAGCTGTCGCTGTCTACACCCGCTCCTTGGGCTTCACGGCGCAGTACTCCGATCCCACCTTCGCCAAGCTCACTCGAGACGACGTCGAGATCCACCTGTGGGCCGCCGACGACGACAGCTGGAGCAGCCGGCCCGACACCGCACCCTGGCCTGTGTGCAGCGGAGCGGAGACCTTCCTCGCGGGAACGGCCAGTTGCCGCATCACCGTCGACGAGGTCACCGCGCTGTACGACGAACTCTCGCGCGCGGGCGTTCTGCACCCGGCAGACGCCGGCCACCCCGTCGCGACGGACTGGGGGACGATGGAATTCGCGTCCGTGGACGGAGACGGCAACCTGATCACGTTCTCCACGAACACTATCCGGACCGAGAGCTCATTCGTCGACGGTGACGGTGACGCTTTCACCACTTCCTGACCGGCGGTGCCTGGTTTTGCACGATCAGAGTGCGGGGCGTGGCGGGATGACGACGGCGGAGATCATTGCGGCCAGTGCAGCAGCGGCTGCGGCGAAGAGGAACGCGTGTTGGAACCCGGTGTCACCGCCACCCGCGACGAGGCTGAGTGCAGCGATGCTCGAGACGGTGGCCACGCCGATGGATGCACCGAATTCGTGGAAGGTGCTCAGCAGGCCGGATGCGATGCCGGCCTCCTCGGGGCCGATCTGTCCGAGCGCGGTGGCTGAGGCGACGACGAACAGCGCGCCGATACCGAATGCGCCGAAGCTGACGCCGATCGTGGTCGCCGCGGTGGTTGCCCACAGGGCTGGCACAAGTAATCCCAACGCTGCGATGAGCATCCCGGCGGTGCCGAGGATTCGTGCGCCCCAGCGGCCGATGAGGCGTCCGCCGAGGTTCGCTCCCGTCATCGTGGCCACGGCGATCGGTAGGAACAACAGTCCGGTCACGAGGGGGCCGTGCCCGGCGGATTGCTGAAAGTAGAAGGTGCCCAGGAAGAACACTGCGACCATCAGGGCTGTTGCGATCAGGATCACGACCCTCCGGCACCGACGGGACGTCGGCTGAGCAGTCCTAGGTTCATCAGCGGAGAGGACGCGGCCTGCTGTCGCCAGTAGAACAGCAGGTAGAGCNCGAACACTCCGGCACCGACGGGACGTCGGCTGAGCAGTCCTAGGTTCATCAGCGGAGAGGACGCGGCCTGCTGTCGCCAGTAGAACAGCAGGTAGAGCGCTGCCGCTGCCCCGGCTGCGGTGAGGGTCTGCGGGTTGGTCCATCCGATTTCACCGGCGACGGTCAACGAGTAGATCGCCGATCCGGTCGCAGCGGTGACCAGCGCTGCACCGAGAATGTCGAGCGCGGGACGCGGCCCGGGAGCTGGGGCGAGGGGCGGAAGGACGCGCAGAAGGCCGAAAATGACGATCAGGCCGACCGGGATGTTGACGTAGAACACCCACGGCCATCCCGGTCCGGCGGTGATCAGGCCACCGAGCAGGACACCGACCGCCGCGCCGCCGCCGCCCAATGCCGACCAGATGCCCAGGGCGCGGTTGCGTTCGTCGCCGGCGAACAGGCGCACCACCACCGACAACGCCGCCGGTGAGAGCATCGCCGCGCCAATGCCTTGGACAATGCGGCCGCCGAGCAGGAACTCGGCATTGGCAGCCAGTCCGGCCGCTAGCGAGCCGGCGGTGAAGACGGCCAGGCCGGCGAAGACGATTGGTTTGGACCCGAACAGGTCCGCGCTACGCCCGCCGAGGAGCATCAAGCCGCCGAAGGTCAGGGTGTATGCGGCGACGACCCACGTGACCGCCTCCCGCGAGAGGGCCAGGTCCATGCCCATCTGCGGTAGCGCGATCGCGACCACTGTGACGTCGAGGATCAGCATGAACTGCGCTGTGCCCAGCAGGGCCAGTGCGAGCCATCGCTTCGGGTGAAGCCCTTCGCCCGCTTCCGGTGTCGTTTTCGACGTGGTCACCACTGCCTCCTAAGTTGTACATAGTTGTTTGAGTTGGACACTGGTACCGTAACTCATACAAACGTGTTCGGGAAGTGAGGGTTCTATGACGACCGATACGTCACAGGTAGGCGGTAAACGAGCCGACGCGGTGCGCAACGTCGAGCGCATCCTCGATGCTGCGATCGTCTGCCTGTCTCGGCGGCAGAACGCCACGATGAGCGATATCGCACGGGAAGCCGGTCTCGGGCGGGTGACGCTCTACGGTCACTTCGCTTCTCGCCCAGCGCTCATCGATGCCGTGGTGGCGCGTGTGATCGATCGCGGTGAGCAGACGTTGGCTGCGGTCGATCTGGGTGGGGATCCCCGAGAAGCGTTGTCCCGGCTCATTCACAGCAGCTGGGAGCTGGTGGACCGGTCACGATCGGTCATTGCCGCCGCCGAGGAAGAACTCCCCCCAGCGCGTATCCGCGAGCTTCACGACGGCCCCGCGAGCCGGGTCGAATCGTTGATCGAACGCGGACGCAGTGCAGGACTGTTTTCACGTGACATGCCCACCTCGTGGCAAGTCGCCGTGCTCCATCAGGTCCTTCACGGTGCCGGAGCCGAGATAGCAGCAGGGCGACTGGATTCGATGGACGCACCCGATCTGATCGTGAGGACCATCCTTGCTCTACTCGACACCCATTGAGGCTTGGGCGCACCACCTTCCGCTCGGTTGGTCGCACACCGTCGGTTCGGTCGGCGTAGATCGGTGAACCGCCGCCCTCGTTCACGCAAGACCTTGCCGTTACCTGTGGCGTTGTCGACGGCGGCGGGCGTCCTGGTTGTGTCGTTGTGGGCGAGCGGCGCGCCGTCGATGGTCTATCCGCTCTTAGCGGATCGGTGGCGCGTAGGTGAGGTCGTCACGACCGCGTTGTTCGCTACCTACCCGGTAGCGCTGGTTCTCGCTCTCGTTGCATGTGGGTCTCTCTCGGACTCGATCGGGCGACGCCGCGTACTGCTTGCCGGCGTCGGCATGGTCGCTGTCGGCACTGCGCTGTTCGTGGTCACAAGCGGTCTCGTCCCGATCTTCATCGGCCGCACTCTTCAAGGACTCGGGGTCGGTATCGCGATGAGTGCGGCCAGCGCCGCACTCGTCGAGTTCGCACCGCGCCGCACCGCGGCACTGTCCACTTCCGTCAATACGGCGGCGACGGCCAGCGGTACCGCACTCGCGCTCGTTGTCGGCGGTGCGCTCGTGCAGTACTCCGCCTTGCCCACCACGTTCCCGTTCGCCATCTTGCTCGGCGTGACGATTGCTCTGCTGCCGCTGGTGTGGTTCCTCCCCGAGGAGGCCACGCGCAGCAATGTTCGATGGCGGCCCAGTCGGGTGCGAGCACCCGCGAGAACTCGAATGCAGTTCGCCATCGGTGTTGCTTCCCTCACCGTGGCCTTCATGATGGGCGCGGTGTTCATCGGGCTCGGTGCGCAGATCGTGAGGGATCTCGTCGGTACCGTCGACGCTTTCGTCGCCGCGTGCGCACTTGCGTGTTGGGCTGTTGCCATCGTTCCCGCGTCCATCATCGCCCGCCGCGGTTCGCCGACGTCCGCATCTTTGGCCGGTTCGGTGCTTTCCGCCACCGGGTCTGTCACCCTCGTCGCCGCAGCCAACGTGGACTTGCTCACGGTCTTCCTGCTCGCTGCGGTCATCAGTGGGGTGGGGTACGGCCTGATGTTCTACGGCGGGCTCGGGATGGTCGTCGCAGCCTCCGAGGCCGAGACGCGGGCCGCGACACTGTCGTTGATGTACTTGGTGGCGTACCTGTCGCAGGGTCTCACTGCGGTTGGGATCGGTGCGCTCGCAACCTTCTGGGGGCTCGACAGGGCGATCGTGGTGGCGATGCCGACGCTCGCAACACTCAGTGTCGCGAGCGGGGTGTTGGTTCACTGGTTCGCACGACCGAGAGCTGACGTCCGACTGGCCAGCTGAACGATGCACCGACGCTACCCCTGGGGGGTATGCCCTGTTACCGTCGAGAGCATGAACTCGACGATTCGTCGCACTCGACGGGGCACAGCCTCGGCGATCGGATTGTTGATTGCAGTGACGGTGTTCGGGGTGTTGTTGGTGCATTCTGTGACACCGGCATCGTCGATGGCTGGCCCGATGTCGGAGTCGATGACCGGTGGCCATGCCGCGATGGCGTCGACAGCCCCGGGCAGTAGCTCGGCTTCGGTGATGTTCGGGGAACACGATTGTCCGTCGGCGCATCAGATGATGCATCCCTGTGTGGGAACTCCGGTGTCGTGGGCCGCGTTGTCCGTCCCGACGATGAGCACCGAGACAGGCCAGTCGCCGACAGCGGTGGACGGGATCGCCGGGCGCACAGACTCCATCCTGGAGCGCGCACCGCCGTGGACCTTGTGGGAGTTGGACAGATCGGTGACCTTGCGAGTGTGACAGGGAGCCCGGTAGACGCGCGTCGACCGGCGGACCGAAACACGTCACACACCCCTGATTGTCCACTCTTGCAAGGAGATTCCACATGCGTACCAAAGTCATGGCTTCACTCGCTGCTGCCGCCGCCAGCGCGTTCCTCGTCGTCGGCTGTAGCAACGACTCGACCGATTCGTCGATGGACGGGCATTCCATGGGCTCGATGTCCTCCGCACCGATGTCCTCGGCCCAAGCAAGCGCGTCCGCAGAGTTCAACGATGCCGACGTGATGTTCGCGCAGATGATGTATCCGCACCACGCACAAGCAGTCGAGATGGCCGACATGGCGAACGGCCGCACCGACAACCCGGACGTGCTGTCGCTGGCATCGGCGATCGCCGGCGCACAGCAGCCCGAGATGGACCAGATGACGGCATGGCTGACCGAGTGGGGCCAGCCCATGCCCGACATGGACATGAGTGACATGGGCGGGATGGACCACAGCTCTGGCAGCGGCATGATGACCGCTCAGGACATGGACGCGTTGATGGCAGCGTCGGGACCGGAATTCGACCGCCAGTGGTTGACGATGATGATCGCCCACCACACCGGTGCCATCGAGATGGCGAACACCGAAATCGCGGACGGTTCCAATCCTGACGCCCTGGAGATGGCACGCGCCATCGTCGCCACTCAGCAGCAGGAAATCGAGACCATGCAGCGGCTGCTCGGCTGACCCGGCCCGCCACACAACGATGGCCGCATCCTCTCCGGCGGAGAGGGTGCGGCCATCAGCGTTTCGCAGTCGTCAGGGCTGCGTTTCCGGTACGAGATCAGCTCTCACAGTGACGGTGTGCGCTGCGACGGAGGATTGGAACTCCCCTCGTTCAGCGCTCCGGCGATGGTGTCGGGCGTGAGGTCGAGTCGCCGGAGCAGCTGCGCGTTCGCGGCGACGATGATCGTCGACAGCGACATCAGGATCGCGCCGATGGACATGGGCAGTACGAACCCGACCGGTGCCAGCACTCCTGCCGCGAGCGGAACCGATATCAGGTTGTATCCCGCTGCCCACCAGAGGTTTTGCTTCATCTTGCGGTACGAGGCGCGCGAGAGTTCGATCACCGACAGCACCGACCGCGGGTCGTCGCTGGCGAGGATCACTCCGGCCGATGCGATAGCGACGTCGGTGCCGGCCCCGATCGCGATACCGACATCGGCCTGCGCCAGGGCAGGTGCGTCGTTGACCCCGTCGCCGACCATCGCCACCGTACGTCCTTCGCCCTGGAGTGCAGCGACGGTGTGGGACTTGTCTTCCGGCTTCACCCCGGCGAAGTAGCGGTCCACACCGAGTTCGGTCGCGACGGACTTCGCGACGGCATCGGCATCACCGGTGATCATCACGACGGTGATTCCGCGGGCGTGGAGTGCATCGATCGCGGTGCGTGATTCTGACCGGATCTCGTCGGCGAGCGCGAGTGCACCGATCACGGCCCCGTCGGCGAGGACGTGCAGGATGATCGCCCCGTCACCGCGCCACCGGTCGGCGACGGCGAGTTCGGAACCGCGCTCTTGCTCGAGCAGTGCCGGCCCGCCGACCTGGATCCGGAGGCCGTCGATGTCGGCTGAGACCCCGACGGCGGGGGACGACTGAAAACCGGCTGCAGCCGGGACGGTCAGGTTCCGCGCGCGTGCGGCGTCGACGATGGCGCGGGCCAGGGGATGTTCTGAGTCGGCTTCTGCGGCAGCGGCCAAAGCGAGGACCTCGGCGGCGGTGCGCCCTTCGGCGACCTCGATTGCGGTGACGGTGGGTTCACCCTTGGTGAGGGTCCCGGTCTTGTCGAAGAGCACCGTGTCCACCGTGCGCATGGTTTCGAGTGCGAGCCGGTCCTTGACCAGGACACCGCCGCGGGCGGCGCGTTCGGTGGCGATGGAGACCACCAACGGGATCGCGAGTCCGAGTGCGTGCGGGCACGCGATGACCAGCACGGTGATGGTGCGGATGACGGCGTCGTCGGGCATCCCGACCAGGGTCCACACGGCGGCGGTGATGATCGCGGATCCGAGAGCGAACCAGAACAGCCAGCCGGCGGCGGTGTCGGCGATGCGCTGAGCGCGCGAGGTCGAGTTCTGGGCGTCGGCGACGAGCCGGCCGATGCCGGCGAGGGCGGTGTCCTCCCCTACTGCGGTGACCTGGATGCGCAGGCCGGAGTCGGTGGC
>NZ_JABUCO010000046.1:7264-10579 GCF_019835205.1 Rhodococcus sp. BP-261
GTGCGTAAAATCTGCGGGTTGCGGTTCGGCTGTGTATCCGGCATCGCGAACGGCGGCGACGACCTGGGCGTGGTCGGGCTCATCGGCGCTTGTCACCGTCAGCGTCCCCGCCGACGCCGATGCTTCGACCGTGTCGACCCCGGCCACAGCACCGACTTCTTCCCGGACCGACGCCTCGCAGTGTCCGCAGGTCATGCCGGTGACTCGGTAATTCGTGGTGATCATGAGGTACTCCTTCATCTTGAGTGATACCCCCAGGGGGTATCTTGCGACGATTCGGACCATACCCCCTCCCCGTACCGTTGAAAAGGGGGCATCCATGTCACAACCGCCTACTTGCATCTGCGTCGATCTCCGGGGGCGGCCGCGGGCTCGTCGGCCATCAGCAGCTGAAGAGCATCACGTGAACATGCATCGAATGACTGTTACATTCATCCAGTGCCGGTCGACCCTGTTGCCAAAAAGCCCGCGTCCGACGCCAAAGGTTCCGCCGACCGCTTCCTCAGTGATGGCGTCGTATTACTGGTTCCGGAGGAAACGGTCCTGGAAGGAATGATCGACGGATGGGAGACGCAGCAACGTGCGCGGATGCTCGCAAACTTGACGATCGAGCGACGGACACAGATCGTGCGGAGGCTGGTCGCATTCACGAACGACTACCCCTGGAACTGGTCGTCGATGGACGTCGAGGAGTGGACCGCACATCTTGTCGATTCGGGGGTCGCTCACTCGACTGTGCGGCTCTACCAGATGGCCGCGTCGCTGTTCTGCGCCTACATCACTGATGTCCGATATCGGTGGGATGAAGTGTGTCAGCGATACTTTCGCGTTCACCCGGTGCAGGTTTTCCACGAATGGAACACCGTCGTCCACCGCGGGGAGTACGAAGGTCGACCAGGAAACCGGCCACTGACGAGGGACGAGTTACAGGCCTTCTTCGACTACTGCGATGAGCGGGTGAACCGGGTTGGGTTGTCCGGCCGCAAGGGATGGCTTGCCAGTTACCGAGACGCGACGTTGTTCAAGGTCATCTATGCCTGGGGGCTGCGTCGCCGCGAGGCAGCGATGTTGGACATCGTGGACTGGACCGCGAACTCCGCGGCCAAAGAGTTCGGCCGCCATGGCGCATTGTCGGTTCGCTACGGCAAAGCCCTCAATGGAGGGCCACCGCGCCGCCGAACGGTACTGACCACGATGGGGTGGGCCGCCGAAGCCGTCGCCGAGTGGGTCACCGAGATTCGGCCCCTGTACGACACCGACCATCTCGCCATGTGGCCGACAGAACGTCGGGCACGCGTCGGCACCGAGTCGATTTCGCACCGTTTCGCCGAGTACCGGGACGCAATCGGACTGGAGAAGCATCTCGGTCCGCACTGCCTACGGCACTCGTATGCGACACACCTACTCGAAGACGGTTTCGACCACCTGTTTGTTCAGCAACAACTCGGACACTCCTGGGGATCTACCACCGCGATCTACACCAGCGTCGGCACCGACTACAAGAACAATGCCCTCCGACGGGCATTGGACCGAGCGTTCACCGCAGAGTAGGACGGAGACAGGGATGCAACAGCCACGCTTGAACTACGACTGGCACCTACGCCGACTGTTGGCCGAGAGGGGAATATTCGCGACGACCGGTTTGGGACCGCTGCTTGCCGAGCGCGGGATCAGTTTGTCCGAAGCTCAGGTGTATCGCCTGGTCACTGGAACGCCGGAACGCCTCAGCCTGCGTACCCTCGCGGCGCTCTGCGACATACTCTCGTGCACACCGAACGATCTGATCGAACCAGTCGCCGAACGGGCGACGGTGCGAGCGACCGGTACAACTACCCATCGGCCCAAGACCGCAGCAACACCATCCGACGCGAAGACGCGCACACCACGGCGAGCGGAAATCAAACGTAAGAAGTGATCAATACTGTTTGTGTACTGTGCAATTCAGTCGTAGACCGCGTCCGGGTGTGCGACCGCTGCAGGAAAAGACGACGACAGCATCGCGGCGCGTGCACCGGCTGCACGAAACCCGACAAGCTGTTGGACGACAACGCATTATGCCGATGGTGTCGCGAGAAGGCGCAGCGAAGCTGCCCGCGGTGCCCCAGCGTCGGTCAGCCCCTGATCGCCATGGACGGCGAACGCATGTGCGCGCGATGCGCGCTCCGCTGCCACCTCGAGCACGTCTTACCACCGACTGCCGACGGGCTCCTGGAACCACTTCGTGACGCCATCATGCAGGCTGAACCGACGACCACACGGCGATGGCTGAACCGCAACACAGACCTATTGCGCGGCCTCCACGACGGCACCATTCCCCTCACGCACGAATCACTCGACCTGCTCCCTCGGCCCAAGTCGGTCGACTACCTCCGATCACTCCTCATCGCTACGGGCATCCTCGACCCCGACGTGCACCGTAGTCTCCGGCGGCTCGAGACGGAGCTCCCGCAACTCCTCAGCGGACTCGACACAGGCCATCGCAAGCTCGCTAGCCAGTGGACGCACTGGGCTGTACTGCCGCGTTTGCGCGGACTCGAAACGCACCGACCGATCGGCACCGCCGTACAGAACGCACGTTGCCAGATCCTCCAAGTCATTCAGTTCCTCAACACACTCGAACGACGAGGAACCGAGATGCCTCGATGTGCGCAATACGACATTGACGCCTGGTTCGCAGAGCCCGGTGCGTCCCGATGGCACATCCGCCCGTTTTTGACCTGGGCACAAAGAACACGGCACCTATCGAAAGAGATTGCCCTCCCGAAAGAGCGTCGAGCCCATGCAGAACTACCGACTGACGCCGAGGATCGCTGGCAGATCGGCCGGCGCCTTATCCACGACGAGTCACTCGACCCGGTAGATCGACTGGCCGGTGCGCTGGTCGCCCTCTACGCCCAGCCGCTACGGCGAATCGTCAGCCTCACCACAGCCGATGTGATTGCCACCGCGACGACCACAGGTCTACGACTCGGTCCCACCGACGTCCTCGACCTGCCAGATCCGTTCGCAGCCATCGCCCGAAATCTACCCCTCAAGCGGCGCACCGGAACTGCGGAACAACTACCTACGACATGGCTTTTCGCAGGTGGCCACGCAGGCAAACCGTTGAGTGCAACCAGTCTAGGAAACAGGTTGCGCGCCATTGGAATCGAGCCCCGAAAGCTACGACTGTCCGCCACCGCACAGCTAGCCCGTGAGCTCCCGCCGAGTGTGCTCGCGGGAATCCTAGGGCTCAACGCTCATACCGTCGCCAAACACACCTTCAAGACGAACGGCCAATGGGCAAACTACGCCGCCGACCGCCGACCCTGAGCG
>NZ_JABUCO010000047.1:0-10381 GCF_019835205.1 Rhodococcus sp. BP-261
CGAACCCCAAAAAGCGACCCAAATCGTCCTACACACGATTTCAGTACGCACAACCGCGCGACTGCTACCAAATCGATGCCACAGAAGTGGTTCTCGCAGGAGGCCCGAAAGCAACGGTCTTCGAAGTCCTCGACGACTGCACCCGCACCCTGGTCGCCACACTCGTCGCCGACGCCGAGACAGCCAAGGCTGCTGTCGCCGCAATCAACACAGCATTCGACGACTACGGAACCCCGGCAATGGTGTTGTCCGACAACGGAACCGCTTTCACAGCCAAACGCACCAAGGGGGCGCAGTCGCAGTTCACCCGCTTCGTCACCGAATCCGGTGCACGGCTGATCCACTCGAGTCCGTATCACCCGCAAACCAACGGCAAAGTCGAGCGACACCACCGCACCTTCAAGCAATGGCTCGACCATCAACCACGCCGCCCCGCCACCCACTCCGCCCTGCAAAAAGCGTGCGACCGCTACCAGAAGTTCTACAACACCGAACGTCGCCACAGTGCGGTGAACATGCCTCCAGCGCAGGCATGGGCCAACGCGGCGACGCTCGGAGGACCCGAACATCTACCGCGTCAGCTCGATGCCACCATCGGACACCACAGCGTCTCCGATTCCGGTGTCATCAGTGTCGGCCACTCATCGGTCTCGGTCGGGCGAGCCCACGCAGGCTTGAAAGTCACAGTGCTGCGCAACGGCGACCACGTCACCGTCTTCCACATCACCGGCGATGTTCTAGGACACCTACACCTCGACCGCGACAAGCGATACCAAGGACAACTCCACGCCCCCGCCGCCTAGAATCGACTCTCACATCTATGTAGACATCGTGTCTCACATCTATGTAGACAGCACATGCAGCAGGGACCAACCATCCGCGCACGGGTGGCGCAGCCGCCCTCCCACGTAAACCGGGGAGTAACTTGGTATTTCGTTCGAATGAACGCAAGTCGTCCGATGAGGCGGTTGTCGGTGGGTGGCCTTACTATCTCCCTGGTTAGTTCACTTGCAATCCGGGGGACACACAGATCATGCGGATCACGGTTTTCGGCACGGGCTATCTCGGTGCAACCCATGCGGCGTGCATGGCCGAGCTGGGGCACGAGGTTCTGGGTGTCGACGTCGATCCCGCCAAGCTCGCCAAGCTCGAAGCCGGTGAGGTCCCCTTCTACGAGCCCGGTCTCGAAGAGGTGCTCCAGCGCAACATTGCCGCGGGCCGGCTGCGCTTCACGTCGTCGTACGAGGAAGCCGCGAAGTTCGCCGACGTCCACTTCCTCGGTGTGGGCACGCCCCAGAAGAAGGGCGAGTACGCCGCCGACATGGTGTACGTCGACTCCGTCGTCGAAACCCTCGCTCCGCTGCTGACCAAGCCTGCCGTGATCTTCGGTAAGTCGACGGTTCCCGTCGGCACCGCGTCTCGCCTGGGTGCGCGGGCTCGTGAGCTCTCGCCCGCGGGTGACGACGTCGAGGTGGCGTGGAACCCCGAGTTCCTCCGCGAAGGCTTTGCCGTCAAGGACACGCTGCACCCCGATCGTCTGGTGCTCGGCGTCGACCGTGACCGTCCCGGCCGCGCAGAGGCTCTGGCTCGTGAGGTCTATGCGCAGCTGCTCGACGAGCAGATCCCGTTCCTCGTCACCGATCTCGCGACGGCGGAGCTGGTCAAGGCGTCGGCCAATGCATTTCTGGCCACGAAGATTTCGTTCATCAACGCCATCGCCGAGGTCTGCGAAGCGTCTGGAGCGGACGTCAAGATACTGGCCGACGCCATCGGTCACGACGAGCGCATCGGCCGCAAGTTCCTCAATGCAGGCATCGGCTTCGGCGGTGGCTGCCTCCCCAAGGACATCCGCGCGTTCATGGCTCGCGCCGGTGAGCTCGGTGCCGACCAGGCGCTGACGTTCCTCCGCGAGGTCGACAACATCAACATGCGACGACGCACCCGCATGGTCGAGTTGGCGCGTGAAGCCTGCGGATCGCTCCTCGGCGCTCGCGTCGCCGTGCTCGGTGCCGCTTTCAAGCCCGATTCCGACGACGTCCGCGATTCGCCGGCCTTGAATGTCGCCGGCCAGATCCAGCTTCAGGGCGCAGCGGTCAACGTGTACGACCCGAAGGCCATGGACAACTCTCGTGCGCTCTTCCCGACGCTCGGCTACAGCAGCTCGGCGCTCGACGCCTGTGAGGGTGCCGACGTCGTGCTCGTCCTGACGGAGTGGAAAGAGTTCAAGGCTTTGACGCCTGCCGATCTCGACGGCGTGGTCCGGGCGAAAGTCCTGATCGACGGCCGAAATTGCCTCGATCCGCAGCAATGGCGCGACGCCGGCTGGACGTACCGCGGGCTCGGTCGTCCGTGACCTGAAGAAAACCAGCGTGCCCGACGGCGAAAACTAATGTCGTTCAGTTGAACGAACCAATTGCGTCTCCGTTTGGATAGTGTCCTCACGACCCGGCAGAATGATCGTCGATCGAGCATCAATCGGTTCAAAGGATTGTTTCGTGATGGATGGCGCCTGCCGTCGTCCGAAATGCTCGTCGTCAGAAGTTTTTACGTTGTTAACAATCACGACAACGGGGTTGTGATTGTGAATCGATGTCACAGAAACGCTGTGTCGCAGCATGATTCGGCAGTTACTCGAAAGTCGATGCTGGCTGTAACGCTGCGGAGACGTGCAGCGATGCTTGGTCTGGTCGGGAATTACTCTCATTGTGTCTGCAGGGCTACCTGCGGGTGTGATACACCAGGAATGGTTACGTGATCGTCCTGTGATGTAACCCACTTGGCAGAGTTCTAAACCTGACTGCGTGCGAAAATTTGAAAGCTCGAACAGCGGGCAACAGTGACCGGTTTTCTTCACGTCAGTGCAGATGTGAGTGGAGAAGGTTCGCTCAGAACCCATCGGACCGTCGGCCACAAGCTGTCGGAGCATCGTAAGGAGGGGGAGTCGGTGGCAACACTGGGATCGGTGCAGCAGGCTCCGCAGGGGGTATCTCCGGCAAGGCAGGCGTGGCGCGTTCGTCGTCTCACGTCTCGGCGCGTGTGGGAACACCAGTACGTCGACCGGTTGAGGGTCACGGACGTTCTGGTCGTCGTCACCGCGGTCGCGCTCGCTCAGCTCATTCGTTTCGGCGAGGCGCAAGCAGGTCAGTCCACGGCGTTCTACGCGTACACGGGGGTGTCGCTCGCACTGGCTGGTTTGTGGATCGCGTTCCTCGCGATCTTCCGTACGCGTTCGCCGCGTGTCATCGGTAACGGCGCGGAGGAGTACCGCCGCATCGTGTCGGCGACGTTCCGCTTGTTCGGCGTCATCGCCATTCTGTCGCTTCTGTTCAAGATCGACATCGCGCGGCTCTATCTGGCTATCGCACTGCCGATCGGTTTGCTCGGCCTGCTGCTGACTCGGTGGGTGTGGCGTAAGAGCGTTGCGGGCCAGCGCAAGAAGGGCCAGTACCAGACGTCGGTCCTCATCGTCGGTAGTCGCAAGGCCGCTGTGGCGATGGCCAAGCAGTTCGAACGTTCTCCGTCGGCCGGTTACAGCGTGGTCGGCATGTGCCTGCCGCGTTACGAAGTGCACGGCGCCGATGATGCAGTGACCGTCGACGGTTACGAGATACCTGTCCTCGGCGACGAACACACCGTGACCGAGGCAATCGAGGCGTCGGGTGCCGATACCGTGGCTGTGACCGCGACCGAGCACCTGGGCCACAAGGGCATTCGCAAGATGGTGTGGGACCTCGAGAAGAAGAACGTCGATCTGGTCGTGGCGCCCGGTGTGGTCGACGTGGCCGGTCCGCGCCTGGTCATGCGTCCCGTTGCCGGCTTCCCGCTGATTCACGTGGAGAAGCCGCAGTACAACGGTGCGACGCGGTTCAGCAAGACGGCTTTCGACTTCGTCTTCGCGGCAACGGTTCTCCTTCTGATCTCTCCGATCCTGCTGGTGGTGGCTGCGGCTGTGAAGCTGACGAGCCGTGGTCCGGTGTTCTACAAGTCGGAGCGCATGGGCATCGACGGTAAGCCGTTCCCGATGATCAAGTTCCGCAGCATGGTGCAGGACGCGGACAAGCAGGTCGACAAGCTGCTCGCTCAGAACGAGAGCGAGGGCGGCGTGCTGTTCAAGATGCGTGAGGATCCGCGGGTCACGAAGGTCGGCAAGTTCATGCGCCGGTACAGCATCGACGAGCTGCCGCAGTTCTTCAACGTGCTGCGCCGCGAGATGAGCGTGGTCGGCCCGCGTCCGCCGTTGCGTCGCGAGGTGGAGACCTACGACGGAGATGTTCGACGCCGTCTTCTGGTCAAGCCGGGCATCACTGGTCTCTGGCAGGTTAGTGGTCGAAGCGACCTGTCGTGGGAAGAGACTGTGCGCCTTGATCTCTCGTACGTGGAGAACTGGTCGATGGTTGGGGACATTCTTATCATCGCCAAGACCGTGAAGGCTGTCGCGGGAAGCGACGGGGCTTACTAAATACAGCGCCCAATGGGCCGAACCATTTCAAAACACCGCGCGTTCCGTCTGGTTGGGCGGCCGAATAGACTTGAGAAGAATGAATGTAATCGTATTTAGCTCCGTCCGATGGAACTTCATGTGGCAGCGGCACCATGCAATCGCGACTACCCTGGCTTCAGCCGGGCACAAAGTTGTCTTCGTCGAACCGCACCCCAGGGGTGTCAAGCATGTCGCCAACTGGCTGGCTTCAAAAGCGAAGAAACGTATCAGGCGCACAAAGCAGGGCCCGGGTATGTCGCATAAGGTGCCTAACGGCATCGAAATAATAAGTTGGAGCCCGTTCCAGTTCGTCAGACAGCTTATTAATCTCAGTTCACCTAGAACTCAGTCAAGAAGTGGCGATTTGTTAGTTGTCGCGTACCTCCCGTCGATGACGACACGGCGCGCGATCGAAAGATTGTCGCCAGACTTTTTGATCTACGATTCAGTACTCGATTGGTCCGCAGTTCCAAAGTCATTTTTTCCTCCCGCGGATTTCAGTTCATTTGAGAAATGGGTAAGCCGGCTTGCTCGTTCTAATCAGGCCCTGATTACGACTGATTCAGCGGTTGTAGCCGGCAGGTACTTGGTTGAAAAGACCGAGTGTCATGTTGTGTACCCAGCGGCGGATGAAGAGTTCAGAACGTTTCCGGCGACTAGTGGCAATCGCGCAGGCATAGAGCGCGATGTGCTTGGCTATTTCGGGTCTGTCCGCTACGACGAAATCGATGTCGAGAAGATTAACGAACTAGCAATGTCTTATGAGGTGCGAATTGCCGGCGAGTTGGACGATGAGGCGACACGGAAGCTTTCCTCAGAAGTAGCTTTTCTAGGGCCCATGGAGCTTCCGGACCTTGTTCGCCAGATCGCTTTATGGGATGGCATTATCCTCCCGTATAGGGAGTCTGCGCGGTCTAAGACGCTTATGCCCGCGAAAATTTGGAATGCAGTTGCGACGGGGCTACCCCTGTACGCGTCCCACCTGACGGTTCCACCGGAACTGGTTCATCACTTCGAAGACATAGCGACGCTGCATTCCTCTGACGCGAGCAGGGTCAACGGTAAAGGGACGAAACCGCTTCGTGACGTGCCGACCTGGGAAATGCGTGTCGGGGGAATGCTGAACCTGCTGGAAGATCGAGGTAGATATGGGCATAAGTGACGAGAATGTCATGGTTGGTGGAATCGGTGTGTTGGACGCTCGCGCCGATAGCGTCGTCAGGAAGATAGCATGTAGCAGCACCCAACAAAGAATGGTGGTCGCGTATGCCCTTCATATAGGCGGTCTCAATGTGCGCAAGAATTCTGACTATTCGGCCGCAATGCGAAACGGGGATATTGTCTATGCCGACGGGAAAAGTGTAGAATGGCTAGCCAAAATCGGTGGTGCGCGTCGAATTGAGCGCGCCGCAACGACGGATATTGGTATTCCAGTTTTGAATGAGATCGCGCATCGTATCGGACGTCGTGTGCGAGTCGCTCTGATCGGGGGGCCAGCGGGGCTCGCAGAAGCAGCCGGCGCTGCACTTGAAGAAACAGGTGCGGTCCAGGCAGTTTACGCATGTCACGGCTATGAACTGGTTGATGCCATTGTGTGCGACGATCTGAGGGCGGCCGGTCCAGACGTGGTCTTGGTTGGGCTGGGAATGCCGTACGAGGCCATATGGGTCGACCGTAACCGAGGCGAGCTACCGGAGTGCTTGATTTTGACTGTTGGAGGTTGGTTCGGTTTCCTGACAGGTCGCGAGTCACGAGCACCGCGGGCTTTGCAAGTATTGGGCCTCGAATGGATGCACCGAATGATTCTCAGCCGCGGCCGACTGACCAATCGATATTTGACTGGCGTAGGAACTTTTGCAAGCGTCGCCTTAGCCCAACTGCGCAAGGATTCACCGCAGTGAGCCCGAGGATGCTGAGCGTGCTACAGGAGCGGGCCGCCCTGAGCTGTAGCGACAAGCAGTGGATCGTAATCCGTCGAACGCTTTACAGCTACCCATTGATTTGGCTACTAGGATTTGGCGGACTGTACTGGCCTATTCTGTTGGTTGTATGCCTTTTGAATGTTCGGTTCGTGAGTGGCGAAAAAATTCGACATATAAGCCTTCTTTTTATCGTTGGCGCTCTGGCTTTCTCGTCTATAGTAGGCTCCGTTCAATTCGGTTTTAATCCCAACAGGATTTTGGGGTTGTTGGGAAACATCTCCGTATGGCTATGCATGCTGATTTTGCTTAATATACCCCGGCAAAAAACGGATCTGAAAGTTGTTCTAGCCAAACTCCTGGTGGTCGTAGCAATATTTCAAGCTGTGCTCACAGCTGCGGCGGAGTTGATTTACCCGGCTCGGTTACCGTTCCCCCTGCTGCAGGTCGTCGCTTCGTCGATGCCAAGCGGTGTCGCAGCATTCGCGTACAACAAGCTTTACTATTACGACTGGTTAGGAGGTGCTGCCTTCAGAAGTGCAGGAACAATGGCCAACCCGACTTGGGCCGGGGCTGTAGCCGCAGCAGCAATGTTTGCCTGTATTTTCGTAATCAAGCTGAGTGTTAAATGGAGGCTGCTCGCTCTAGCCGGTTTTGTTTCCGCTTTGTATTCAATTGACATGTCTCTGAGTCGATCAGTTATGTACGCCGTTGCTGGAGCGGTTGCCATCTGTATTGTGGAAAACGTACGCCATCGTCAACCCATGTTTGGACTTTGGTTGTGGACGGCGTGCGTAACCGCTGGTGTTCTCATGGTCACGCTCTGGTACCAAGCCATCCTCCTGTGGATTGAATCGGTGAACGGTGAGCGTGCTGGATCGGCGCAGAGCCGTGGCGAGATATATTCGCGTACCCTGTCATATATCGAAGATCTACCTATTCCATTACTGGGGTTTGGAGTCAAACCCCAGGAGGAGAACTTAGCTGCAAGTATTGCAAGTCATTCCACATACTTGGGTCTGATTTTTCGATGTGGGCTAATCGGACTGACGGCGTTTATACTATTTCTGGCGGCTGGACTGCGCTCTGCACTAGTGCGGCGAGACGCCCTGGGGTTCGGTGTACTGTCGTTCGTGGCTATTTGGTGCATACTTGAAGACTTCGACGGCGGACACCTACTGCCTCTCGCTGCGGTAATGGCACTGCTCTCAGTAGTGGCCCGACCCAGGCCATCGGGTTCGCAAGACTCCTTCGAATCGACGACGGCTGAAATTAATTGAGTCATCGAATAATAGGTGTACAGTTTTACCTCGGTCTTGCGGTGTCACTGCTATTGGGGCTGTGGAAAACTAAGGTAATCGCAGCCGGCCTTGGCGTCGACGCGTCGGGTCTGGTCGGCCAGGTGTCCTTGGTCACGGGCTTCGGGGCTGTGATCGCGTTTTTTGGTCTGTGGGCCACGGCGGCTAGGTCAATTTTCCAGAACTTTCGTAATGATAATCCCGAGACCGCGCGGTCTGTCGCAACCTTGTTTTATGTCGTAGCAATTGCTTTGACCGCGACGGTCATCTTCATTATTCTGGGCGGAACTTGGTTGCTCGACATTTTGGGCATAAATTTTCTAGTAGGTGGCTCGCTGGGGCTTGCCGGATTGGTCGCTTCGTCTGCATTGTACAGTTTTGCGACCGTGTGGTGGCGCGCACGAGGTGAATCTAGTCGATTTCTTGTGTGGACAATCTCGGGTGCCACGATCTCACTCGTTGTAACCCTACTTGCAGCTCGCATAGATGATTTGGATCTCGCTGTGATCGCCCTTGGCGTGGGGTTCGCTTTACCCGCACTTATGTGGCTCGTCTTGGACGTAGGGCCTTTCATTTATCGAAACTTTCACGTATTGGGGTTCCGCAGACAGGCCGTATTTACTGATTTTAAAGTAGGCTCAATTGGAGTCCTTCTCCAGCTGAGCAAAATGGGCTCCGACATAGGGTCTCGTGCCATCGTAACCGCCAGTCTTGGATTTGTTGCAAATGGTCTTGTCCAACCGTACTTTCTATATGCGACAGTATTTTTGCCGCAGTTCATTGCTATTCTGCAAACTCAGCTAATACAGGCGTTGGCCTTAGCGGATGGCAGAGAGTTGGCGGATAAGATAATTTTGCGAATTGTAGCGGTTTTAGTTTTCTTTGCAATGGCTCTGTCTTTAACGTCTCATTTGTTTGTCGACTTGTTTTTCTCTCCCGCTTTTCGCGATGGCGCTGGTGTGCTCGCGATGGGTTCGTGGGCTGAGGTTACTCGGTGGTTGGGCATGGTGCTTGCGGCGGTATTGATCGCCGGTAAGAGGGCGTCAGTTGTTGCTATCGCCGCACCCGTGTGTGCGGTGATTCGTATTTTCACGGTTGAGTTGACTGAGGGATTTTTGGACATCTACGCTGTTGCTCTCAGCGGAGCTGTTGAGGGCCTCGTGTTCTCAGCCGCTTGCACGATCGCGGCTCGGCGTTTCGGTTACCTTCATGCGCGCGCGTCGGTCGCGCTTATTGGTACATCTGGACTGATGTTTTTGATGGCACTACTTGTCGGAGTGATTTATGCGCATTGGTGAGCTTATACCGAGGCTTCAAGAGCAGTATGTAACCGCGATGGACTTCGCGTCCGAAGGGATCGAGGAGATTGCTTGGTTGGACTTTCCGGACTACTCGAATGTTGGGGATTCGGCGATCTGGTTAGGGCAGTTGACCTGGGCAAGGTCCCGTGGGAAGCGCACTAAATTCATCGTTCCTGAGCGCGCAATCACATCAAAGCTGTTAAGGCGGATCGCAAAGCGGGATGTTGTTCCGATTATTACCGGCGGAGGGAACCTTGGTGGCCTATACCCTACGCATGACGCTTCTAGAAGTCGAGTGTTTGAGGCGTTTACCGGCCGCTCAATTATACAGGCACCTCAGTCGGTTCATTTCACATCTAGAGTAATTGAGGATCAAATACTTGAGAAATTTTCTGCTCAGCCGGCGCTCACGGTGCTCGTCCGTGATGAATCAAGTTATGATAAACTTTCCGGCCTTGGGAAAGTGCAGCTCGTTCCGGACTCGGCACACATGCTAGGTGTACTGAATGTACCCGCCGCGATTCGGCCGTACTCGCTCCTTGTCCGTACTGATCAGGAATCGTCGGCGGGTATTGTTCCTGGTGGCGATCAGAATGACTGGCTTACAGAGCCAAATTTTGGCAGAAGAATCCGGCAGGTAATTGCCGCTAGTGCTGGTGTTAGTGGATTGACCTGGCCGATTCGCGGTCTCAATTATTCAAGGCATGCATCGAGACGTCTTGAGCGCGGCTTGGTGCAGATTGCTATGGGTGAGACAGTAGTCACTGATCGTCTTCATGCGATGATCCTGGGATTGCAATGCGGCCGGCGGGTAGTTGCGGTTGACAATGCTGTCAAGAAATTGTCACGCTACGCCTCGCTTTGGTATTCGGACTTAGACGGTGGAACGCTGCAGTTTGCTCCGGATGTAGCAACGGCCATCGATTTGGCGTCTGCATGAAGCTGCTGGTGTGACCAAGAGTAAGGATTTTTGTTACGCCGGTCACTATCTGACTCGCGCTGTAGTTTGAATCTTAATGTCCTTCGTTGTCCTGACCTTAATCTATTCAAATGAATGATTCTGCGCAGTCGTCTTGGTGCGGCATGATGCTTCGTTATGACGGACCAATCGATAACGAAGCCACAAATAGCCTGGGTCAATGCGGGGAAAGGGCTGTCGATCCTGCTGGTTGTGCTGTATCATGCAACTTCGCTGTTGGAAGAATCTGGGCAGCCGGTCGCGATCCTGTCTAGCGTGAATGACGTACTTGCGGGTCTGACGAGGCTCAGCGAACTTCAGCAGATGTGCTCGGCGAAATTCATCACCTGTGAGCGGTCTTCACTGTAGTGGTTGGCGGGTTCCTGTGGTGGCCTTGCGGAGCTTCTCCGATCGTGCGTTGTGGT
>NZ_JABUCO010000048.1:0-8075 GCF_019835205.1 Rhodococcus sp. BP-261
AACGACTCGCCCAAGGCAAAAGCAAACGCGACATCATCCGCTGCCTCAAACGAGCCGTCGCCCGCGAAATGTTCCAGCTACTCACACAGAAAATCAGCAGTTGACACTCATAGGAGCATCACGGGTGCGACGCGCATGTCCCGTGCAAGCGTCGTGCAAGCGGACGGGTGCACTGTTCGTGGCATGACACCAGCTATCGAGGCAGTGGACCTCGTCAAGATGTTCGGCTCGCACCGCGCCGTGGACGGCGTATCCCTGACGGTTCCCGCAGGCGCCGTGTACGGCGTCCTCGGGCCGAACGGTGCAGGCAAGACCACGACCGTTCGCATGCTCGCCACCCTCCTGCGTCCCGACGGCGGCGCGGCGCGCATCTTCGGCCACGACGTCATGTCCGACGCGACCGCCGTGCGCTCGCTCGTCGGCGTCACCGGCCAGTACGCCTCCGTCGACGAGGATCTGTCGGCGACCGAGAACCTCGTCGTCTTCTCCCGGCTCCTCGGCCTCGGCCGAAAAGAGAGCCGCCGCAAGGCCTCCGAGCTGCTCGAGGAGTTCGGACTCACCGAGGCCGCGAGCCGTCCGCTGAAGAATTTCTCCGGCGGTATGCGTCGTCGACTCGATCTCGCGGCCAGCCTCATCTCCTCCCCTCCCCTGCTGTTCCTCGACGAACCGACCACCGGTCTCGACCCACGCACCCGCGCGCAGATGTGGGAGACGATTCGCCGACTCGTCGCCCAGGGCTCCACCGTTCTGCTGACGACGCAGTACCTCGACGAGGCCGATCAGTTGTGTGACCGGATCGCCGTCATCGACCGCGGCAAGGTCATCGCCGACGGCACGGCGGACGAGCTCAAGGCGTCGGTCGGCATCTCGTCGCTGCAGCTGACACTCGCCGACGGCACACAGTTCGACGCGGCCCGGTCCATCGTCGCCGCGCAGCTCGGCGTCGAGGTGTCGGCGTCCGCCGAATCCGGCCGTCTCACCGCACCGATGACCGACCCGTCGCACACTCCCGAGATCTTGATTCGGCTACGCGAGCACGGCATAGCCGTCGACGAAATCACCGTCTCCAAGCCCAGCCTGGACGAGGTCTTCATGACCATCACCGGACACGACACGATCGAGGCCGCATGACCACGACACTCACCAAACCCGAACCCGCACAACGACAACTGAACCCGCAGCGCACCATCTCGCTTCGACAGTCCGTCGCCCATTCGCTGACCATGGCGTATCGCGGACTGCTCAAGTTCAAGCACAACCCGGAACAACTGTTCGACGTCGTCTTCCAGCCGGTCATCTTCACCTTGATGTTCGCCTACATCTTCGGCGGCGCGATCAGCGGAAACGTCGACGCGTACCTGCCGCTCATCATTCCGGGCATTCTCGCGCAGACGGTCATCACGACCTCCGTCGTCACCGGCACACAGCTGCGTGAAGACATGGACAAGGGCGTGTTCGATCGCTTCAAATCGCTTCCCATCGCCCGTATCTCGCCGTTGGCCGGGGCACTGACCGCCGACGTCGTGCGCTACTTCATCGCCACCGTCATCACGTTCGGCACCGGCTACGCGATGGGCTACCGACCCGGCGGCGGAGCACTCGGCATCCTCGCTGCAGGCGCACTGGTGATCTTCTGCGCATGGGCCATCAGCTGGATCTTCGCCCTGATGGGCGTCCTGATGAGCAAAGCCTCGTCGGTACAGGGGGTGTCGATGATGATCCTGTTCCCGTTGACGTTCCTGTCCAACGCATTCGTGCCCGTCGACACGATGCCTGGCTGGCTGCAGACGTTCGTCGGCGTCAACCCGGTTTCACACCTCGTGACGGCTGTTCGCGAACTGTCCAACGACGGGCACGTCGGAATCCACGTCCTGTGGTCGATTCTCGGCGCGGCGATCGTCGTCGCGGTCGTCGCACCACTCACCGTCAGGGCGTACATGCGCAAGGCGTGACGTTCCCGGGTCAGGACCGAAGCAGCTCGAGTATCCCTTCGAGCGCTTCGGTTCTCGTCGTCTTCGCGACACGGGCAACCTGGTCGTCGACGACGGCGTCGCCGAGAACGCGTCGTGCCGCGTCGAGATGCAACTGGGGACGCATGGTCGAGTAGTCGTGTCGTGCATGCACTTTCACCGACAGCGCGAGGAGCTCGACGCCTCGTCCGGGGTCACGCCCGGAGTGGACGTCGAACGATCCGACGGCACAGGCGACCGATCCCAACTGCGGCAGGTCCCGGAACTCGTTGGTTCCGAGCCGTCGCAGTGCGACCTCGGTCAGAACGACGACGGTGTCGGCGATGCGGCCCGCAGCACCGTGCAGCACGTGAGCCGCGACGGATGCGGCGGCGAGCAGCGTCAGATACGGGTCGGTGGGTACGTCGGCCGAGAAGCCGGCGATCTCGGTGGAGCGACGGTACAGCGCGAGGCCGGATTCGATGTTTCCCTCCGCCAGGTCGGCCTCTGCACGCGTGGCGGTGATCGACGCCAGACGCTGATCCTGCTGATCGGCATCCGAGCTGATCGACGACTCACCGTCCACGCTCATCGCAGCGACGTCGTCGATCAGTGTGCGGCCCTCGGCAATTCGGCCGTCGGCGATGAGCGCAGCACCGGCGAACCCGCGCATCTGTGCGCTCTCGTCGAACGAATGCAGACGCCACAGCAGATCGGCTGCGCGCGCATAGTGCGACACGGCGAGATCTGCTCGGCCCGACTGTCCGTGAATACTTCCGAGACTCTGCGACGCCGACGCGGCGGCCCACGTGTCACCGCGGTCGACGGCGAGTGCGTAGGCGACGTCCGCGTCGCGCGCGGCAAGGTGCAGGTAGCCGAAGTTCTCGGCGAGCCCCGCTCGAACCATTCGTGCTGCACAGCGACGCGCGGGCTCGTCGGCCCGGACAGCATAGGCCAGTCGTCGTGGGAGACCTCGACCGTCGGTACGTCCGACCAGGACCTCCGCGACGAACCGCAGGCCCGGCTCGACACCGGAACGCGCACGTAGGCTGCGGCGCAACCGAGTTCGAATGCGTGCCGCATCCCGGATCTGACCGCCGCGCCCGACGTGCGCCAGGAGCACGACGTGGGCGAGCACGAGAGAATCGTCGTCGACATTCACGACCGCAGGCGCGTCCGTCATCCGCGGCGCCCAGTTCAGCACCTCGGTGTGCGCGCCGCGCAGCGACCAGAAGAAAGCGAGCGCCGCGAACACCGTGTACGCCTGCGGCCACCGCTCGTCGTCGACTGCATGGCGCAGTACGTCGACCAGGTTGTCGTGATCGGCTTCGAGCATGCGGATCACCGAGATTTGGTCTGACGTACGAAAGCCCGCGACCGCAGTGCGCGCGGCGGCGGTTCCCCACGCGAGCAGTCGCGCCCCGACCTCCGCGGCCTCGTCCTCGCGCAGTTGTTCCTCACCGAATTCCCGGACCGTCTCGAGCATGTGGTAGCGCACGTGCTCGTTCTCGTCGACGACGGTCAGCAACGACTGGTTCACGAGCCCGTCCAACGCATCGGCGACGTCGTCGACGCCCGCGAACCCGGCGACTCGCTCGGCCGCGTCGACGGTGAATCCCGCTGGGAAACGACACAATCGGGCCAACGCACGTTGTTGCGGCGGCTCCAGCAGATTCCAGCTCCACTCGATGACCGCGTGCAACGTCCGGTGCCGCACGGGACGGGTGCGATCGGTGCTGCGCAGCAACGCGAATCGATGCTCGAGCCTCGCATTGATGTCTGCGACGGTGAGGGTGCGCACGCGGGCCGCAGCCAGTTCGATGGCGAGAGGCAACCCGTCGAGCGTGCGACACAGACGATCTACCTCGATCGGGTCGAACGACGCCGCCGGCCGCACCGCCCGCGCTCTGGACACGAACAATTGTGCTGCGGGAGAGTCGATTCCACCGGCGACCAGAGGAGGAAGCGGGTACGCGGATTCGGACGTGATCGACATCGGGGACCGGGAGGTGGCCAGCACCGTCAAAGAAGCACTGGCACCGACCAATTCGTCGACGATCTCCGCCACGTCGTCGATCAGATGTTCGCAGTTGTCGAGAATCAGCACTACCGCCCGACCGGACAACGCCTCCCGCAGACGCTCCCCCGCGGTCCGTACACGACCACCACCGATGCCGCCGATCTTCAGATCCGTCTCGCTCAGCCCGAGCGTTCCACTGATGGCGGCCACGACGTCCTGGCCGCGACGCAACGACGCGAGCTCGACGAGCACGACCGGCACCGATGACGACGCGCGCGAGCCGATTTCGTGGGCAAGACGCGTCTTGCCGCTTCCGCCCGGTCCGACGATGGTGGTCACCCGAGCCCGAGTCATCAGCGATTCGATCGCGGCGATGTCGCGCTCGCGGCCGATCAACTCGTTCGGCGCGGCACGCAACCCCACTGCGACGGGGGTGCGCGGCACGGTCGCCGACAGAATTTCGGCGTTGAGGTCGACGAGCATGGGCGACGGGTCGGTTCCCAGACGGTCGGCGAGGTTCTCCCGCAGCTCGGCGAACACCGCGAGAGCCTCGTTCGATCGGCCGAGGCCGTGCAGGCATCGCATGAGATCGGCAGCAGCCCGCTCGTCCAGCGCATCCCGTGCCGCGACGCGGCGAGCCGGCGCCAAGGCCCGCTCGAAGTCGCGCAGCCCGAGCAGAGCCTCGATCTCGATCGCGTCGAGTGCATCCGACGCGGCGTCCGCACGTGCTTTCAGGTCGTCGCCGACGGTTCCGTTCGGCAGATCGGATGCAGGCTCGCCTCGCCAGAGGGCGCGAGCCTGCCCGACCAGGTCGAGAGCCGCGTCGACATTCCCGGACGCGAGGTGACCGCGAGCCTGCCCGACGCGGGTTTCCGCGCACGTCAGGTCCAGCTGTTCCGGCGTCAGTACCAAGCGGTACCCGGCAGGGCTGCTCGAGAGAGTGTCCGGTGGCAGGACGGCCCGAAGCCGGGAGACCTGGGTCTGCAGCGCGTTCTTCGGGGCCCGCGGGGGCGCGTCGGGCCACACGTCGTCCAGGAGCGCGCCGACGCTCCGGCTGTGCCCCGGCGCGCACGCCAACGCGACGAGCAGAGCCCGCGCCCTGGCGCCGGGAATGGACACGAGTTGCCCGTCGATCCGGGTGCTGACAGCACCCAGCACGCCCACGTCGATCCTGACGGCGGGGGCGTCGACGTCGACTGCGCGAGTATCCAGAGGCACCGATCGACATCGTAAGTGAGTGTGCCGACACGGTCCCACATTCAGCCCCTGGTCGGTTATCGATCAAAAAACAAACCGAAAGACGGTATAGTGCGACGGGGGTCACCAGGACGCGCAGGTGGAGGAACTGCCGAATCGGGGAGTGGGAGGGCGCGAGAAGCAATGGTGTCGATAGGAATGTCGATGGGCGCGAGCGGCATTCGTGCCGTGCGCACGGCCGACGGCGTGTCCTTCTCGGCCGAATGGTTCCCGTCTGCGGCCGACGTTCCCGACGCCGACGACGTCGCGCACGCCATCCGGACCATCGTCGACCGCTCCGACGCACCGCACTCGCTCGGCGTCGCGTTTCCCGACCCCAGTTACTCCGCAGCGCTGAAGGCGGCCCTCGTCGAGGAGTACGTCTCGGAGGTCCATATCATCTCCGAGATCGCGGGCACCCTCGAACAGCTTCGGGCCGACCCCGATTTCCGCTACCGCACGGTGGCGATCTACGACCTGGGCGCCACCGGCCTGGACATGACCGTCGCCGATACCGACAGCGGCACGGTCTATGCCGCGACGAGGTCGCAGGATTTCAGCGGCGACGTCCTCGATCTCGCGGTGCGCGACTATCTCATGACGCTCGACATCCTGGCCACTCCGCGTACTCCGGACGAGGAAGCGGGACTGCTGGCGTTCAGCCGCGAGATCAAGGAAGCGTTGTCGACGCACGAGGCAACCCAGACGTCCGACGGCGCCTTCCGACTGATGGACCGGCGGATGTTCGAGATCTGCATCATGAGGGCGGTCGAGCGGTCCGCGATCGCGCTACGCGACCTCGCGGAGATGTCGGAGATTCCGCCGGAAGCCGTCGTCGCGATCGGAGGCGGGGCCCGGATCCCGCTGATCGAGGACATTCTTGGGCGCTACCTTCAGCTTCCCGTCGTCAGGCCCGACGCACCGGACTTGATCGCGTCGCGAGGCGCAGCGCTGTACGCGACACGTGTCGACGGCGTGCGCAACGCCGCTGCGCCCCCTGCCAGGCGCAGCGCGAAATCGCTGCTGACGCCGCTGCTGCGCTTCGGTCTGCCGTCCGTCGTCGCATTCGGGTTGTTGTCGTGGGTCATGTGGCCGTCGCCGGAGGCGGAATCGACGATGACCCGCGTTCCTGCTCCTGCTGTCGACACGTCGTCGACGCCCGTCACCGCGACACAGCTGCTGACCACCCTCCCGCCACCTGCTCCCGTCGTCGAGAACACCCCCACGATCGAGGCGCCCCCCGCCGAAACGCAGGCGTCTGCGCCGAGTGTGCCGAGCTACGACACCGGCGGGTACGTCGAACCCGCTGCCCCGCCGCCACCTCCGCCGCCATTCCAGTTGCCGCGCATCGAGTTACCGCAGATTCAACTACCCGTTCTGCCGCCGTTGCGTTTTCCCTAGGTTCTCCGTGTCTCGACACCTCCCGAGACAGACCTGGACGGTATGCGCAAAGATCGATGAATGGCCACCACAGCGCAATGGATCGAAGGCGCCCGTCCGCGGACGTTGCCGAATGCAATCGCCCCCGTACTCGTCGGAACGGGCGCGGCCGCATCGCTCGATGCGGCGGTGTGGTGGAAGGCGCTGCTCGCGCTCGTCGTGAGCCTGGCGCTGATCATCGGCGTCAACTACGCCAACGACTACTCCGACGGCATTCGCGGCACCGACGACGAACGCGTCGGACCGCTCCGGCTCGTGGGATCGAAGTTGGCGTCGCCCGGCTCGGTGAAAGCCGCGGCGATCGGATGTTTCGTCGTCGGCGGTGTCGCGGGACTGGTTCTCGCGGCGACGACGGCCTGGTGGCTCGTCGTCGTCGGCGCGGTCTGCATCGCGGGCGCCTGGTACTACACGGGCGGCACGAAGCCGTACGGCTACGCGGGACTCGGCGAAATCGCCGTGTTCGTGTTCTTCGGACTGGTCGCGGTGTTGGGCACGCAGTTCGTGCAGGCGGACCGGGTCGACTGGGTCGGTCTGGTCGCGGCGATCGCCGTCGGGTCGTTCTCGAGTGCAGTGCTCGTCGCCAACAATCTCCGGGACATCGACACCGATCCGGATTCGGGAAAGCTCACGCTCGCAGTCAAATTGGGCGACACGCGGACACGACTGCTCCACCTTGCGCTGATGGTGGTGCCGTTCGCCGTCACCGTGGCTCTCGCGGCCCGGACGCCGTGGGCGCTCGTCGCGCTGATCGCTCTGCCGCTGGCGGCACGGGCCAACAAGCCGGTGCGGTCCGGGCAGACAGGATTCGCGTTGATCCCCGCGCTTCGCGACTCCGGCCTGGCCATGCTCGTCTGGGGCCTGACGACCGGAGCCGCACTGGCGTTCGCCTAGCGGCGTTCCGGGACGAACGCTCCCAGCAGCCAGTTGACGATCGAGATGATCAGCGCGCCCCAGAAGGCCGCGCCGAACGTGGCGATCGTCAAGCCGTACTCGGTGGCCGACGAGATCCACGCCGTCAGCATCAGCATGAGCGCGTTGATGACGAGGGTGAACAGGCCGAGCGTCACGATGAGCAGTGGGAGCGACAACAGCTTCACCAACGGCTTGACGAACGCGTTGACGATCGTGAACACCGCAGCGATCCCGGCCAGGACGAGCAGGTCCCAGGCGGTCCCCCGCCCCGAACTCGATACGGCGATCCCGGACACCCACTGGGCGGCCAGCCAGATCGCGACTGCATTGATCACGAGCCGTACGAGAAATGTCATGCGAGCCACCCTACGTGCGCGCGAATGTACAGCCCGCTATACGGCGGTCTCAAGCAGTCATCGCAACGTGCCTGATCATTGAGGGATGGTTGCGATGGGACGTCCGGTGTACACCCATGAGGTGCGGATGCTGTTCTGGGTTCTGTTGGGTTGGGGCTCGAC
>NZ_JABUCO010000049.1:0-4761 GCF_019835205.1 Rhodococcus sp. BP-261
TTCCGCTGACCGGCAAGGGATGCGTACAGCGCATCATCACCGACATGGCCGTCCTCGACGTCACCGAGGGCGGACTCCGGCTCGTCGAAACCGCACCCGGAATCACCGAGGAACAGGTCCGAGCCGCTACCGGAGCCCCGTTGGTGGCATGACGTGAACGCCTGTGTCGCCGTCAGTCGTCGCCCCGCGGCGGCGGCTCGACGTCGACGCCCCCGGACGAATGTTCGGGGCCTGCATCCGGATGGCCGGCCGGGACGCGGCTGCGGGACCGGGCGGCCTCGCTTTCGCCCGGCTCCTCACTGAACTTGCGTCGCCACGCTTCCTCGGGGCGGTACGGACCCGGCTTCGGACGGGCTTTCCCACCGGGGAACGCGAGTCGCGCGATGGTGCGATGCACCATGCCCCACTGCTGCATCAGCGGTCCGGTGTTGTAGGGCAACTGGTATCGCTCGCAGATGTCCTTCACCTTCGGCGCCACTTCCGAGTAACGGGTGCTCGGCATGTCGGGGTAGAGGTGGTGCTCGACCTGATAGCTCAAGTTTCCGCTCATCAAGTGGAACAGGGGACCGCCGTCGATGTTGGCCGCGCCGACGAGTTGACGCACGTACCAGCCACCACGCGTCTCGTTCTCCACCTCTTTCTGACTGAAGGTGTACGCCTGATCGGGGAAGTGGCCGCAGAAGATGATGCCGTGCGCCCACACGTTCCGAATGATGTTCGCGGTGAAGTCGGCCGTAAGTGTGGACAGGAACGTGCTCTCGACGCCACTGAACCGTTTGTCCAACAGCGATGCCAGTTTCGACACGCCTGATGATGTCGACGAATTCCGCAGTCGCGCAGCGAGTCTCGACTTCTTGCTCTCGCGCAGGCGGCCGCCGCTGGCGAGCTGGGCGAGGGCGAAAGCTCCCGCGCTGATGACCGGCCAGCCCACGTAGTCCTTGACGAATTGACGTCGTGCCTTGCCCGCAATGCCTTTCAGATCGTGGAGGACGTCTTTCGCCGGTTTCTCACCGCGTCGAATGGCCTCGATGTCCAAATCGTGCAGAGCGACACCCCATTCGAAGAATGCCATCAGCAGCACGTTGTAGAACGGCTGAAAAAGATAGACCGGATGCCATTTCTGGTTGGGGTCGATCCGCATGATTTCGTAACCGAGGTCTTTGTCCTTGCCTCGGATGTTCGTGTACGTGTGATGCACGAAATTGTGGGAGTGTTTCCACGACTCGGAAGTGGACGCGGTGTCCCAATCCCACACGGACGAGTGGATTTCCGGATCGTTCATCCAGTCCCACTGTCCGTGCATGACGTTGTGGCCGATCTCCATGTTCTCGAGAATCTTCGCGACGCCCAGGCATGCGGTTCCCGCGACCCACGCAGGTTTGCTCGTCGATCCGAGTAACAGCACACGGCCGGCAGCGACGAGTTGCCTCTGCGCCGCGATGACCGACGTGATGTACTTGCGGTCCTTCGCGCCGAGGCTGGCATACACCTCGTCGTGGATCGCGTCGAATTCCTTGGCCAGTTCGGCGATGGTCTCGTCGCTCAGATGCGCGAGAGGATTGACCGGTTCGGTTCGGGGGGCATGGTCGATGCTCACAAGTGTTCCCTTCGGTGTCGTGCAAAGTTCAGAGTTCGATGGCGATATCGCCTTCTGCCGTGTTCACACAGATGCGAACCGCTTGTCCTGTCGGCTCCGAGACTTCCCCGTTGCGCAGGTCTCGTAACCGTCCGGATTTCAAAGTTCCTACACACGTGTGACAGATGCCGATCCTGCAGCCGAAGGTCAAATCCAGGCCTGCGTTCTCTCCCGCGGCGAGGATGGTCGTGCCGCCATCGCATTCGACCTCCTTGTCGCTGTTGAGGAACCGGACCGTTCCGCCTTCACCGTCGCCGGCGTCACCGCCGATGACGGGCTGGAAGCTTTCGTGATGGAACCGGTCGGGATCACCTTGCTCTTTCCAGTAGGACCGCAGATCCTCCAGGTGTTCGCCCGGTCCGGAGCAAAATGCTTCGCGCTCCCTCCAATCCGGAACCAGCTGGTCCAGTTCCGACGCCTTCATTCGTCCCTCGTCGCTGGTGATGCGGAGTTCGAGGCGCAGTCCGTCGTGTCGAGCGTCCAATTCTTCGAGGGTGTCCGCGAACATGAGCTGTTCGCGACTGTGCACCGAATGAACGACGACGACGTCGGAGATCCGGTCCTGATGATCCAAACTGCGCAGCATGCTGATGATGGGCGTGATTCCACTGCCCGCACTGATGAAGACCATCTTGTCCGGAAGCGGATCCGGGAGGGTGAACTCGCCTTCCACTTCGCTGAGGCGAACGATGTCCCCGGTCCTGATGGTTCCCACCAGGTACGGCGACACGGTGCCGTCGGGAACCAGCTTCGGGCTGACGCTGACGAGGCCGTCCACGGGATCGGGATCGGACGTCAACGAGTACGCACGCCAGTGGTAGCGCCCGTCGATCAGTACCCCGAGACGAACGTATTGGCCGGGAATGTGACCGGTCCACTCGAACCCGGGCCTGATGTACACCGACACCGCGTCGGAACCCTCAGGAGCAATGCGCACGACCTGCCCACGCAGCTCCCGCGTCGTCCACAGCGGGTTGATGAGGGATAGATAGTCGTCCGGCCGTAGGGGATTGAACAGCAGCCGGACCGCGCGCAGCGCCGTCCGGCGCAACAGTGAGACCTTCGGTTCTGCCCCGCGCTCAGCCACACTTGCAACCTAACCGCCCGTCGGCATCGGGGTGGAGAAATCGCGATCTGATTCGAAAGATCGATGAGAAACATTCACGACGTCCGGCCTGACACCCAGGGTTTGCCTGGGCGCGAGTCGGGCACCCGAGAGGGAGCACTGCATACGTTCGTGAAGGAGTGACACCCATGCAGACACATCGATTTCGGGCGCTTGTGGACGAGCCGGGACCGTTCGCCACCGTGTACTACGACGACACGCACACCTCCGAGGACGCGTCTGCCGTTGCCGAGTTGACCGCCCGTGCGGTGGTCGAAGAACTCGAAGAGCGTGGCGCCGACGCCTCCCTGACCGGCGCGATCGAGACCGCCATGACCGTCGCCACCCCACCGTCCGGGCCCAGCGGCCGCGTTGTCATCGCCGGTCGGAACGGAGTGCTCGTGGACGAGCATCTCGTACGTCCCGCCGTGAAAACCGAAGTACGCGTGTCGGACCTGCCCTATCTCGTTCCCATCGTCGAACACGGCGTCGAATCCGTCGCGTACGCGGTTGCCCTCGTCGACCACGAAGGCGCGGATCTGACTCTGCACTCGGAGGACGGGGAAACGTGGACGACGTCCGTCGACGGCGACGGCTATCCGGTGCACAAGGCGTCGAGTGCAGAAACGGCAGGCTACGGCGACCCACAACCACGGGCGGAAGAGGCTGCTCGCAAGAATCTCCGTGCTGTCGCCGCCGAGTTGGACACAGCGGTCGACAGGTACGACGTCGGAGTCGTGTTTGTCGGTGGCGACGCTCGAGCACGAGCAGAGTTGCTCGAACACGTGGCCGACCGAGTCCGGGAGCGTACGGTGACCATCGACGGCGCCTCTCGTTCCGCAGGCGCCGGTACGCAGGCGACCCGGGACAAGATCGACGAGGAATTCGCACGACGTCGCCTGGCGGCGGTGGATGCAGCTGTCCAGCGGTTTCATCAGTACGAGGGCACCGGTCGAGCGGCGCAGGGCGTCGAAGGTGTGTCCTCCGCTCTGCGATCGGGCAACGTGGACACGCTCATCGTGGGCGATCTCGGCCAACGGACTGTGGTCTCGGCGGACGGGATGGTCGCGGCCGACGTCGACGCCTTGTCCGAGTACGGCGCCTCCGACGCACAGACCGTTCCGGCCGACGAGGCAGTGGTCGCGGCTGCTGTTCGAGTGGGTGCGTCGATCGTGCGCACGGACGAACGGTTCACGCCCGAAGACGGCGTCGCGGCCGTTCTGCGGTACGACGAATTCAGCTCGGCGGACGCAGGCGTCCGTTAGGTCGGGTTCTCGTCCGTGTGTGCCCGAGGGAACTCTGGCCGAACGGTGAAGGTGTGAAGTGTGCGGGGGCGGGGTACAGGTCTGCAATGCACGTTGGCGACCGCTGTACCTTCACACCCGGCTCGATTCCCGTCGACGTCATCGTTCGAGACGTACGGGACGACGGACTTGTGCTGGTGCAGAACGAAACCTCGGGAGTAGGTGCATACTCCTTCCTGGTCAGAAGTGACTTTCTGGTCCCGCTCGGCGGTGAGCTTCGCACGATCGTGGAACCGGCGCTCTCGTGTATGGAAGCGGCCTGACCGACGCGAAGGCGATAGGCCGAGGATTCGATCGGGGTCGTCCGGGTATCGCCGCAGTATGAGCACAGACGCGACACAACCCGACCGGCCCGAAGGCTACGACCCCGACCAGGATCCCGACTCGGATCCGCACATGCTCGCCGACAAGGCGAAACTGCAAACCAGTCAGGCGGAGGGCGAAGACGAGTCCGAGGAGTGATCGGGCCGGCTGGACCGGGGACGCATTCAAGCCATCGAACGACACCGAGGAGATCGAGCCCGCTGCGTTCCGCGTTCACAGGTCGTGCTGAGCCCACTGGAGTGTGATCTGCACAACATTGATGCCAAAGGATGCCGAATAGCATCAGGTGCACGATCGCCGCCTCGCCCGTTGCAGCCGAAACGATCTCACCATGAACTGACCCCCGTTGTGGCCGCACCGGCACGCCATCCGATTCGAGGGCAGACTCGCTC
>NZ_JABUCO010000005.1:0-324675 GCF_019835205.1 Rhodococcus sp. BP-261
ACTTCACCGAACTGCCCCGTATCCGTTCCGAGCGTCCCGCGTTCGAGCTGCACTACCCACACATGGTCGAACGCATGCGCTCCGAAGCCCACGTCGGACCCGGCAGCCACGGCGGACACACCACCGAGGTACTCGAACAGGCACGCCGTGCACCCATCAGTACGAGCGACCACGAGCACTCCGGCGACCCGGATCCAGGCAGGGATCTGAAGTAGCAGGTACGCGATAGCCCCGAAGAGCCCCTCCCGGTACCCGGGCGGGGCTCTTCGCTTGCAAGAATCGAAACCCACGACCACATTCGGACAGCGGATTCGCACGCGATGCGGATCCGCGCGTGAAGGGAGATCCGGTGGCGTCATCGGACACCGCTGTACTCGTGACGGTCACCGGGCCGGACAAGCCTGGCGTCACGTCGGTTCTGTTCGCTGCGCTCTCACGTCACGAGGTGACCCTGCTCGACGTCGAACAGGTCGTCATCCGGGGACGCCTGACACTGGGCGTACTGCTGAACTGTCCCCGAGATCCCGAACACCTGCAGGAAGAACTCGAAGAGGCCATGTCGACGGTCGGCGTGCACGTCGACGTCGAGATCGGCGCGGACCAGAACGGCAAGCCCGGACTTCCGACACACGTCGTCGTCGTTCTGGGCCGTCCGGTCACCGCCCGCGCGTTCAGCACCCTCTCGCGGGAGCTCGCGCGGCAGGGTGCGAACATCGACTCGATTCGCGGCGTCGCCGATTACCCGGTCACCGGCCTCGAACTGCAGGTGTCGACGACCAACACCTCGCCCGACGCCGATCGTCAGCTGCGCACGGGGCTGTCCGAGATCGCCGCGGGGGTCGGCGTCGACGTCGCGGTCGAACGGGCGGGAATCGCGCGGCGTTCCAAGCGGCTCATCGTGTTCGACGTCGACTCGACGCTCGTGCAGGGTGAAGTCATCGAGATGCTTGCCGCCAAGGCCGGTCGGGAAGCCGAGGTTCGCGCGATCACCGAATCCGCGATGCGCGGTGAGATCGATTTCACCGAATCGCTGCACCAACGCGTCGCAGCGCTGGCAGGGCTGGACGCATCGGTGATCGACGAGGTGGGCGAGGACCTCGAACTCACTCCGGGTGCGAGGACGACCATTCGAACGCTCCGCAGGCTCGGGTATTCGTGTGGTGTCGTGTCCGGTGGATTCCGCCAGGTCATCGAAGGCCTCGCACACGAACTCGAACTCGACTTCGTTCGCGCGAACACTCTGGAGATCGTCGACGGCAAGCTGACCGGCCGCGTCGTCGGCGAGGTCGTCGACCGTGCCGCGAAGGCGATCGCTCTGCGTGAGTTCGCAGCCCAGTCCGGGGTGCCGATGGAGCAGACCGTCGCTGTCGGTGACGGCGCCAACGACATCGACATGCTCACCGCGGCGGGTCTCGGCGTTGCCTTCAACGCCAAACCCGCCCTCCGCGAGATCGCCGACACGGCGATCTCGCACCCTTATCTCGACGCCGTGCTGTTCATGCTCGGCGTCACACGCGGTGAGATCGAGGCAGCCGACGCCGTCGACGGCGGTGTGCGACGCGTTCCGATCCTGTGAGCGAGTCGCCGATCGAGGACACACCGCGGAGCACGTTCGCCGAACGACACGAAGTCCTCGCGCAGGGCTACGGGGGACGGCCGGACCCCGACGACCCCGCCGACGTCCTCGCGATGCCGATCGTGCTGAACATCCCCAAGGCCGATCCGCCGCCGCGCAGCCGGTTGCTCGAAGCGGCGGCGTCGGCCTCGGTCGCGCTGTGCTTCGACGAGCGCGTCGGACCGGGCGGGGAATGGGAAGAGTCGTTCCGCGCGTGGACGTCGTCACGCATCCGCAAGGTGGCCAGACGAGCTCGTGGGGCCCATTGGACCGCCGCGCAGGATGTGCCAGGCGTGACCGTGGACGTCGGCGACGCGCAGGCCCGTGCCCTGGTTCCCGGACGCGTCGGCGACCTCGATGCGCGGATCAGGAGACTGCAGATCGGCGGCACCGATCTGAGTCACGACGAACCGGATCGGGTGGCCGACGACCTTCCGGTGCTCTGGATCGACCCTGCGCTCGAGATGACCGTGGGAAAGGCTGCAGCGCAGGTCGGGCACGCGTCGATGCTGCTCGCCGGAACGATGTCGACCGAGCAGTGCGAAGCATGGGCGGCACGCGGTTTCGCGTGTTCGGTCCGCGACGCGAACGCCCAGCAGTGGGCGACAGCCCGCGCACTCGTCGACGCCGGTCGCGCCGCAGCCGTACGCGACGCCGGATTCACGGAGGTGGCGCCCGGCTCGATGACGGTCGTCGGCGTCGCACCCGAGATGTGGCGATAGGGTCCACCGCTTCGAAACTGGCCGTTTCTGCGGCATCCAGTGTGCTCGACACTGAATGCATGCGTACATCGAACATCTCTTCCGGATCGGCCAGGAATCTCGTACTGCGCCTCGGCGCCCTGTACATCGGACTATGGCTGTACGGACTGTCGATGGCCGCGATGATCACGGCAGGGCTCGGCCTCGATCCGTGGGACGTCTTTCATCAGGGGATCGGTCGGCACGTCGATCTGAGCTTCGGAACCATCACGGCCGTGACGGGGATTCTGGTGTTGCTGGCGTGGATTCCGTTGCGCCAGAAGCCAGGATTGGGGACCGTCAGCAACGTCGTCGTCATCGCGATCGCAGTCGACGTGTCGCTCGCGTGGTTACCCGACGTCGATTCGCTCGCGGTCCGCATTCCGTTGATGCTGGCGGGCATCGTGACCAACGGCTTCGCGACGGCGTTGTACATCGGTGCGGGCATGGGACCCGGCCCGCGTGACGGACTGATGACGGGCTTCGTGGCGCGAACGGGCCTGTCGATCCGTCTGGTTCGCACCTGCATCGAGATCACCGTCCTCGCGACGGGCTGGCTGCTCGGCGGCAACGCCGGAATCGGAACCCTGTTGTACGCCTTCGGTATCGGGCCGATCGTGCAGTTCTTCGTCCATCACCTCCCGACGCTGCGCAGCACGAGCACGGTCGAACCCGACAGCGACAGTGGCGAACCCGCATCGATGGCCGTCGCGTCGACGGGCGTGCCGTCGGCAGTGCTGGAATCGAAGACGGCGACGAATCTTTCGGCCGCCCAGGGCGGGCACGCCAGCGATACCTCGGTCGGGCCGCCGGAGTGCAGTACGAGCAGCGAACTGGCGTCGTCGACGCGATGCCCGTCCGAGGCGTAGGAGCGGACGTCGCCGCCGTCCACCCATGCCTGGATGGTGCGGATCGAATCGTCGTGCCACTGGTCGGTCGTCAGTTCGTTGCCGCGTCCGTCGAACCAGACGAGATCCGGCCTGCCGCTGGGAGTATCGCGCCCGAAGAAGAATTCCTGCTGGCGCAGTGACGGGGCGCTTCGCCTGATCCGCAACAGTCGCGAGACGAACGCGAGGAGATCGCGGTCGGCGGACTCCCAGTCGATGGCCCACGACCGATCCGCGGGTGCATCCTCCGGCACGCAGTACGCATTGTTGTTGCCGCCCTGCGTGTGTCCGATCTCGTCGCCGGCCAACAGCATCGGCGTCCCGGTCGACAGGGTCAGCGTGGCGAGCAGTGCGCGGACGTGGCGGCCCCGCGCAGCGATGACATCGGGATCGTCGGTCGGGCCCTCGACGCCGTGGTTCTCCGAGATGTTGTTGTCGGTGCCGTCTCGGTTGTCCTCACCGTTCGCGTCGTTGTGCTTGCGCGAGTACGACACCAGGTCGCGGGCGGTGAAGCCGTCGTGTGCGGTCACGAAATTGACCGAGGCCCAAGGCTTTCGGACGCCGCCGCCGAAGATGTCCTCGGAACCCGCTATGCGCGAGGCGAGTTCACGCACGCCGGTCTGTCCCGCCCAGAACCGACGGACGGTGTCGCGGTACCGGTCGTTCCACTCCGACCACATCGCGCCGAACCCGCCGACCTGATAGCCGGCGCCTGTCGCGTCCCACGGTTCGGCGATCAGTTTGCGTGTCGACAGCACGGGATCCGTCGCGATCGCAGTCAGAAGCGGTGCGCGCGCATCGAATCGCCACGCGGGGCGGCCGAGCGTGCTCGCGAGGTCGAAACGGAACCCGTCGACACCCATGTCCGTCGCCCAGTAGCGGAGACTGTCGCAGACCATGCGTACGACAGCAGGTGACGCCGAGTCGGTCGTGTTTCCGCACCCGGTCAGGTCGACGTCGTGGCCACGTCCGTCGAGAAGGTAGTAACCGGGTGCGTCGAGCCCGCGCCAACTGATGGACGGACCGTCGACCGAGCTCTCGCACGTGTGGTTGTAGACGACGTCGAGTATCACTTCGATACCGACCGAGTGCAGCGCGTCGACCATCGTGCGGAATTCGGCGATCTCGGCTCCTGGCGTCGACGCGAACCGTGGATCGGGTGCGAAGAACGCGCCGGTCGAGTATCCCCAGTGATTACGCATCCCACGGGCACGGACGCCCGGCTCGGTGATCGTCGCATGCACCGGCAGCAGTTCGACGGTCGTCACGCCGAGGCGGGTGAGATGGTCGAGTACTGCAGGGGTCGTCAGTCCGAGATAGGTGCCGCGATGCTCGGCCGGTACGTCCGGGTGCCGGGCAGTGAACGCGCCGACGTGCATCTCGTAGACGACCGTTCGATCCCACGGGATGCCGGGCCGGGGTGCGCTCGGAGGTACGTCGGGCGCGGTAACGACCGCCAGCGGCACATGGCCCAGTGAATCCACGGTGTTCGGACGCCCGAACGGGTCGTCCTCGTAGGCGAGGAGAGCCTCCGCCGATCCGACGGTGCCGTGGATCGTGCGCGCGGCGGGATCGAGTAGAATCTTCTGCGGATTGAATCTGCGGCCGTCCGACGGGTTCCACGGGCCGTGCGCTCGGATTCCGTACTTCGTTCCTGCTTCGACGCCCTCGACGAACCCATGCCAGACGCCGTACGTACGGCTGCCGAGTGCGATGCGACGCTCGCCGCCGTCGTCGTCGATCAGGCAGATCTCGATGCCATCGGCGTCGGGCGAGTGGACTGCGAATTGCGTACCACCTTCGCCGACTGTTGCCCCGAGCGGGAAAGGGGACCCCGGTGCGGGACGATTCGCCGAGTCGGGCTCGCCGACGGTGTGATGAACATTGGACGACACGCATACAGATCCTGCCGTGAAAGCCCGACGAATGTGGGACAAGATAGACCTCGTGTCCGAACCAGATCCCGATCTCCTCATCGACTTCGACGACGTACTCATCAGGCGAGGTGGTGTGACGCTTGTCGGCCCTGTGACCTGGCAGGTGGAGCTCGACGAGCGCTGGGTCGTCCTCGGTCCGAACGGGGCAGGCAAGACGTCGTTGATGCGCATCGCAGCTGCCGAGGTGCATCCCACCTCGGGCGTCGCACACGTGCTCGGTGAAGTGATGGGCAAGGCCAACGTCGCGGACCTCAAACCGCGCATCGGTCTGTCCTCCTCCGCGCTGGCCCACCGCATTCCGGCCGACGAGACCGTCGCCGATCTCGTCGTGTCCGCCGGGTACAGCGTGCTCGGCCGGTGGCGTGAGCGGTACGACGACATGGACACCGAGCGTGCCGTCGACATGCTCGAGAGCCTCGGTGCCGAACACCTCGCGAACCGCACCTACGGAACTCTGTCCGAGGGCGAGCGCAAGCGTGTGCTGATCGCTCGCGCCCTCATGACCGACCCGGAACTACTTCTTCTCGACGAGCCGGCCGCGGGTCTCGACCTCGGTGGACGCGAGGAGCTCGTCGCCCGCCTGGCCGATCTCGCCGCCGACCCGGACGCGCCCGCGACGGTGCTCATCACGCACCACGTCGAGGAGATCCCACCGGGCTTCACGCATGCACTGTTGCTCAAGGAGGGTGGAGTCGTCGCGCAGGGCCTCGTCGACGACGTCATCACCGCCGAGAACCTGACCGAAGCGTTCAGCCAGTCAATCACGCTCGATCGCGTCGACGGCAGATTCTTCGCGCGCCGTACGCGGGCCGGAGCACAGCACCGCCGCTGATGTGATGGCCGTTACGTAAGTCCGGTAGATTTCCTTCAATGTCCACAGCCAGCGGTGCCTCGACCCCGTCCGATCTCGCCGACGTCCCGGTGCGCGACGCGTCGACCGTGATTCTTCTGCGCGACGCGGCTGCGGGTATCGAGGTGTTCCTGCTGGAACGGGTCGGTGGCATGGCGTTCGCCGGCGGCATGACGGTGTTTCCCGGGGGAGGCGTCGACTTGTCCGACGCCGACGCCGACACCGGACTCGAGTGGACCGGACCGAGCGCGTCCTGGTGGGCCGAACGATTCGGTGTGGACGAGCGCAAGGCCACAGCGCTCGTGTGTGCGGCGGCGCGGGAAACGTTCGAAGAATGCGGCGTCCTGCTCGCCGGACCGACTGCGGACTCCGTCGTTTCGGACACGCGCCGCTTCGCCGACGACCGCGGTGCACTCGAACGACGGGAGCAGACGTTCGGCGAGTTCCTGACGCGCAACGAGTTGGTGTTGCGCGCCGACCTGTTGCGTCCGTGGTCGAACTGGATCACGCCGGTGGGGGAGAAGCGTCGCTACGACACCCGGTTCTTCGTCGCGGTGGTGCCGGAGGGGCAGACCGCGGACGGCGAGACCAGTGAGGCGGCGTCGGTCGGATGGCGTTCGCTGGATGCTGCGCTGGAGGACTGGCGTCGCGGCGCGACGATCCTGCTGCCTCCGACGTGGAGTCAACTCGCGGGACTGACGACGTTCGACGGTGTCGATGCCGTCCTGGCCGCGTCGCCCGACGTCACGCCCATCCAGCCGGATCTCTACCACTCCGACGGCGAACTACGCGTCGATTTTCCGGGCCAGGACGCGTACTACGCGGGCAGCACCCACCCGTGGGCAGACCGTTAGGTCCGCCTACCGGTAGCGTGAGCGCCATGGCTGAGTACGTGACTCTCGAGGTAGCAGACGGCATCGGCACCATCCGCCTGGACCGTCCCCCCATGAACGCGCTGAATCGTCAAGTGCAGGAAGAGATTCGCGACGCGGCCCGGGCGGCCACCGTCGACTCGTCGGTCAAGGCCGTCATCGTGTACGGCGGCGAGAAGGTATTCGCGGCAGGCGCGGACATCAAGGAGATGCTCGAGCTCACGGCCGCGCAGATGTCGGCCATCATCGGTGATCTGCAGTCCGCGCTCGGGTCGCTCGCTGCCATCCCGAAGCCCGTCGTCGCCGCGATCACCGGCTACGCACTCGGAGGCGGACTCGAGGTCGCGCTCGGCGCGGATCGTCGTATCGCAGGCGACAACGCCAAGCTCGGTGTCCCGGAGATTCTTCTCGGCATCATTCCCGGCGGCGGTGGTACCCAGCGGCTTGCGCGCCTGGTCGGTCCGAGCACGGCGAAGGACATGGTCTTCACCGGTCGGTTCGTCGGAGCCGACGAGGCTCTGCGCATCGGCTTGGTCGACGAGGTCGTCGCCCCCGACGAGGTCTACAACGCCGCACGTGCGTGGGCGTCGCAGTTCACGACGGGTGCGGCCCGCGCTCTCGCCGCCGCGAAGGCGTCTATCGATCAGGGGCTCGACACCGATCTGAACACCGGTCTGAAGATCGAGGCTCAGCAGTTCGCCGCGTTGTTCGCCACGAAGGACCGCACCATCGGCATGGAATCCTTCGTTGCCAACGGACCTGGCAAGGCGGAGTTCGTCGGCGAGTGAGGTCGGCAAAACTGGAACTTGTTCATTCACTACCGGATAGTAGGCTGCCCTCATGACTGCAAGCCCACACGACGGCAACTCCGATGCACCCGCATCGTCTGCCGCAAGCGCCGTGAACGATCCTGCTCCCAACCCGCACGCCACGGCCGAGCAGGTCGAGGCTGCCCGGAGCGACACCAAGCTCGCTCAGGTCCTGTACCACGACTGGGAAGCGGAGACGTACGACGACAAGTGGTCGATCTCGTACGACGAGCGCTGCATCGAGTACGCGCGTGGGCGTTTCGACCAGGCGGTCAGCGGCCAGCCGGGTGCGCAGGACGACCTGCCGTACGGTCGTGCCCTCGAATTAGGTTGCGGCACAGGGTTCTTCCTGCTCAATCTGATGCAGGCGGGCGTCGCGGAGAAGGGTTCGGTCACCGACCTGTCGCCGGGCATGGTGAAGGTCGCCCTGCGCAACGCCGAGCACCTGAACCTCGATGTCGACGGACGCGTCGCCGACGCGGAGACGATCCCTTACGAGGACAACACCTTCGACCTCGTCGTGGGCCATGCGGTGCTGCACCACATCCCCGACGTCGAACAGTCTCTGCGCGAGGTGTTGCGCGTGCTCAAGCCCGGTGGACGCTTCGTGTTCGCCGGCGAACCGACGACCGTGGGCAACTTCTACGCTCGCTGGCTCGGCCGTGCGACGTGGGAGACCACCACGCGTGTCACCAAGCTGCCCTTCCTCGCGAGCTGGCGCAAGCCGCAGGCCGAACTCGACGAATCGTCCCGCGCCGCGGCGCTGGAAGCCGTCGTCGACCTGCATACCTTCGACCCCACCGACCTCGAGAACATCGCGCGGAGCGCAGGTGCGGTGGACGTACAGGCCCAGACCGAAGAGTTCGCCGCGGCACTGCTCGGATGGCCGGTGCGTACGTTCGAAGCCGCCGTTCCGGCGGAGAAGCTCGGATGGAACTGGGCCAAGTTCGCGTTCGGCGGATGGAAGACGCTCAGCTGGGTCGACGAGAAGGTCCTCAGGCACGTGGTGCCGCGCGGATTCTTCTACAACGTGATGATCACCGGAGTGAAGTCCGACTGATCGAATCATGGGTTACGGCTTCACCGGCGCCGACATCGACTTTCTGACCAGCGATGTCGGCGTCGCCGCATTGCGCGACGTCGACGAACGGCCGTTGGACTCGGCGTCGATGCTGTCCGACATCTCGATTCTGCGTGCCGCGCACGGAGATCGCACCGCCGCACTCGTCGAGACGACGCGTCTGCGGCGCAAGGCGGCTACCAAGATCGACGGAGCCGAGCGGTGGTTGCTGACCGACGACGCCGTCCAACAGGCGACACCGACACCTGTCGCCGTACGCCGCGCGCAGCGTCTCGAGGGTCGCGACGTACACGACGTGACCTGTTCCATCGGAACGGAATTGGCGGCGCTGTCGACGACTGCTCGAACCGTCGTCGGTAGCGATCTCGATCCGGTGCGCACACGGATGGCATCGCACAACGTCCCGGGTGTCGCGGTACTGCGTGCCGATGCCCTGACTCCGACCACTCGTGGAACGGTCGTACTCGCGGACCCGGGCAGGCGTGCCGGTGGAAGGCGCACGCACGATCCTGCGGCGCTCGAACCGCCCCTACCGTCGTTGCTGGGCGCCTATGCCGGACACGATCTGGTCGTCAAATGTGCGCCCGGTCTGGACTTCGACAGGCTCGGATGGGAGGGCGAAGTCGAAGTCGTGTCCCTGAGCGGCGGTGTGCGGGAGGCATGTCTGTGGTCGACGGGCCTCACCCACGACGGAGTGCGTAGGCGCGCAACGGTGTTGGCGTCGGACGGTTCGTCGTTCGAGGTGACCGACGCCGAACCCGACGACATCGACGCCGGCCCCGTGGGCGAGTGGATCGTCGATCCGGACGGGGCGGTGGTGCGCGCGGGACTCGTGCGGCACTACGGTGCGCGTCACGGTCTGTGGCAACTCGACCCTCGAATCGCCTATCTGACCGGCGACTCGGTTCCCGAGGGCGTCAACGGATTTCGTGTGCTCGAACAGATCAAGTATTCCGAGAAGACACTGCGGCAGGCGTTGGCGTCGAGGCGCTGCGGCTCGGCCGAAATTCTCGTCCGAGGTGTCGACGTCGATCCCGCAGTGCTGCGACCGAAGCTCAAACTGCGGGGAGACGTCGCCCTGTCGGTGGTCATCACGCGTGTCGAGCGTTCGGCGTTCGCGTTCGTCTGCGAAGCACGGCGCCCCGGTGGTTCGAGCTGATCCCGACGGCTCGAATCAGGGTGCGTAGGTGAAGATCTCGCCCAGATTGGTCGACGTCACCATCTGACCTTCCGGTCCGACCGACGTGCCGACCGTCGATCCCTGCGCGCCTGGAAGGGTGCTCTCGGACAGAGTCTCGCCCGACGAACCGTCGAGCGACGTCAGTACCAGATCGTCGCCGCGGCGGACGACCGTGTGGACGACACCGTCCGCGCTCTGCACGGGTCCGCCGGCCTGCTTCAGATCGTCACGAGCCCACACCTGCGTGGCGTGATCGCCGTCGTCGCGGATCGACTGCACGATGCCGTCACCACCCGAGGGCACGATCGACCCGTCCGCCGACACGGACGGCGACGCCGACACACCGAATCCAGCTCCGTACGCCCACTTCGACGCCCCGTCGCCCGCGCCGTACGCGGTGAGCCTGCCGTCGACGTCCGCGACGTAGACGGTCTGCCCGTCCGCCGACAGGACCGGGCTCGACGTGACCGCTGCCGGCAGCAGTTCCGAGGACCATCTCTCGGTGATGGAGGGAGTCGCATGCGCGTCGTAGGACAGCGACACGAGTTGCGGCGCAATGGCTCCCGGGCGCCACAGCACGAGGAAGATCGATCCCGTATCGAGGTCGACGGCCGGGCCCGCGCCGACGGGGCATTCCGGGGATCCGATCGTGCAGTCGTCGAGACCCGTCGTCGGCGCGAGGAAGTTCGTGTCCGGAGACTCCAGGAACGGAGGCGGCTCGATCAGGTCGTGGATCGGCACGGTCAACTGCCCGGTCTGTGTGTCGAGCACGTTGACCTGGCCGAGATGCGTCACGGCGAGCACACTGCCGTCGCCGAGGAACTGTGCCGACCGGGGAACGCCGTACACCGGTGTCCGCCAACGCAATTGGCCGTGCTCGTTGAACGACGAGAACCCGCCGTCGTCGCCGACGTACACGTTGGCGACCGAGTCGACGAGAGGTGTGGCCGTCGGGACAGAGGGTCCGACGCGGTTGCACCACCGCTTGCGGCCGGACTCCATCTCGAACGAGAAGAGGTTGCAGCCTGCGTCCGAGTACGTGCCGACGAACATCTGTCCGCTCGCGGCGATCGAGATCGGGGATCCGACCGCGCCACCCAGCGGGCGCGACCACTGCAGTTCGACGTCGGTCGATCCGTCGTGGCCGGTGGAGCTGCTGTTTCGAGAGTCGCCGTGCGCAGCGGGCCATGCTCCGGGAGCGAAGGCGTCGACGGTGTCGCTGTCTCCGCAGGCGGTGGAGGCGACCAGTGCGGCGGTTGCCACTGCCGCTACTCGCGCGAACGTTGCTCTGCCGCCACGCACCGTGCTGTTCTCCCTCGTCTCAGGTCGCGTGCATGGTTCGCTGGGCACGCGCGTCGCACAAGAGACTATCCCGGCACCGGTGTCCACCGACGAAGCGGCCGTGCGGGGCCATGGTGGAGTGAGCGCGACCGGTTATCTAAGGTGCTCGGTATGACGAGTATGTGGAACGCGCCGTTGCGTTCGCGCTGGCGGGGATCGAGACGGCGCGACGACGAACAGGCGCGTTTCCTGACGCTCGATTCCCTGCGGTGGGTTCTGCAGAACAAGGCCTACACGCCGTGGTACCTGGTGCGGTACTACCGTCTGGCGAAGTTCAAGGCCGCCAATCCGCACGTGATTCTGCGCGGCATGGTGTTCCTCGGCAAGAACGTCGAGATCCACTCGACGCCCGAGCTGTCGAGGCTGGAGATCGGTCGCTGGGTGCATATCGGCGACGGCAATGCCATCCGGTGCCACGAAGGCTCGCTGCGGATCGGCGACAAGGTGGTGTTCGGCAAGGACAACGTCGTCAACACCTACCTCGACATCGAAATCGGCGCGTCGACGCTCGTGGCGGATTGGTGCTACATCTGCGATTTCGACCACCGCATGGACGACGTGACGACGCCCATCAAGGATCAGGGCATCGTCAAGGGTCCCGTCCGCATCGGCCCGGACACGTGGGTCGCGGCAAAGGTCACGGTGTTGCGCGAGACCGACATCGGACGTGGATGCGTGCTGGGTGCGCACGCGGTGGTCAAGGGCACGATCCCGGACTACAGCATCGCGGTCGGCGCACCGGCGAAGGTCGTGCGCAACCGCAAGGCCGACTGGGAAGCCGGCGCGGCGGCGCGCGCCGAGTACATTGCCGCGCTCGAGGACATCGAACGCAAGAAGTCGCTGAAGGCAGCAGAAGCCGCCCGCGGCGACTCAGCTTCGTTCGGGTAGCGCGCGTTCGACGATGACCGGCCTGCCGAGCGGATAACGCACCTTCCGCTTGGCTCCGAGGTACACCTGCGCGGTCGCGTCCGCGACGTGCTTCCAGTCGAAGTCGACCGTGAGGCGGGCACGCGCGGCCTCGGCACGTTCCTGCGCCTTGTCCACGTTGTCGAGAACCGACCGCACGGCGGTGGCCAAGCCGGCGACGTCGCCGGGCTCGAACGACAGACCCGTCGTTCCGTGAACGATCGCTTCCCCGAGCCCGCCCGCGGTCGAAGCCACGAGCGGAGTTCCGGCTGCCGCGGCCTCGAGCGCGATGATGCCGAAAGGCTCGTAGCGTGAGGGCAATACGATCGCGTCGGCGCCGTGCAGCCACCCGAGGAGTTCGGTGTGATCGAGCGAACCGAGGAACGACACCGCACGTGCGACGCGGTGCGTGCGGGCCAGCTGCGACAGCCACGCGAATTGTGTTCCCTCACCGGCGATGTGAAGCGTCGTGCCGGGGTGACTACGACGGATGCGGGGGAGTGCAGCGATCGCGTCCTGGACCCCCTTCTCGTACTCCAGCCTGCCGACGTAGAGCAGCTTGGCCGGTTCCGAGCGCGGTTCGCGACGCCGAAAGCTCCACGTACGGATGTCGATGCCGTTCCTGATGACGGTGACGGCGGCGTCCTTGATGCCGAAAAGCCGTGTCACCTCGTCCTTCATCGATGTCGAACACGTGATGACGGCGTCGGAGTCGTTGGCCAGCCACCACTCGATCGAGTGGACCTGACGGTTGATCGGCCCGGAGATCCAGCCGCTGTGCCGCCCCGCTTCGGTGGCGTGGATGGTCGACACCAGTGGGACGTCGAAGTGTTCGGCGAGCGCGATCGACGGATGTGCAACCAACCAGTCGTGCGCGTGGACGACGTCGGGTTGCCAACCGTCGCCGAGTCCCGGCTTGCCGAGGGCGATGCCCGCCCGAACCATCGCGTGGCCCATCGCAAGGGTCCACGCCGCCATGTCCTCGCCGAACACGAAGTGTGCGGGATCCTCGGCGACAGCGACGACGAGGACGCCGTCCTCGATGCGGTGAAGAGTGGGGTGCGTCGAGGCGTCGGTACCCGTCGGGCGACGCGACAGGACCACCACCTCGTGGCCTGCCCGCACCAGTTCGGTCGCCAGATGATGTACGTGCCTGCCCAACCCGCCGACGACGACGGGTGGGTACTCCCACGACACCATCAGAATCTTCACTCGGCCGCCCCTTCGTCACGATGATCCCCACGCAAACGTCTGGCGTCGAGTCCGGGGAACAAGCCGTCGGCCCGATTCCACCGTTCGGCGAGTTCGGCGGCCCTGCCGACCGGACCCCGCGCGACCGCGTCGGCGATCTCCCGCAGCGCGTGCGCATGGATGTGCGCGCGGTCGCGGGCATATCCTGCGGCGGAGTCCTTGCTGACCATGAACGCCCAGTCGCTTGCCAGTGCCAACAGTGTCTCACGCAGAATCTGGTCGTCGACCCGGTTGCGCAATACGGGCCCGTCGGACTCGCGAGAAGCGTTCTTGTCGATCGTGTCCAATGCCAGGGCCGAGACCTCGGCGTTCAGCGTCACCAGGTCGGCGACGGCGTCGCCCGCCCAGACACGCCAGTCCTTGCCCGATCCCCACGACGACTTCTGCAGGTCGACGGGCGTGCCGACGTAGCCACGCGTCCGAGCGTCGTCGAGCGTCCCGACGTCGATTCCGGCCTCCGGCAATGCGCGCAGTACACGCTCCAGCCACACCGGGCCCTCGAACCACCAGTGGCCGAACAGTTCGGTGTCGAAGGCAGCGACGACCAGGGCGCCTCGCCCGATTCGGTCGGACTCCTCGCGCAGGCGTCGTCGAACCGAATCGACGAAGTCGGCGACGTGCTTGTCGATGGCAGCGGATGCGCGTTCGGGATCGTAGGGTTCCTTGTCGGCGGAATCGACGGTCCGGCCCGTCACCCGTGCGTGCTTGAGCCCCGTCGCGTGGTCGTAGGTGTGGAAGTCGCGATACGCGGGGTGGCCCGGATATCCCGATTTCGGCGACCACACCCGATAACTGACCGTCAGATCGCGACCGAACGCGATGACGTCGGACTCGCGAACGGGACGGCCGAGTGTCGTGTCGCCGCGCAGCGCCGGGCCGTCGACCATGAAATGCGTCACTCCCGCTGCGGCATAACCGAATTCCATGCCCGGTGCGTAGGCGCATTCCGGAGCCCAGATGCCCGTCGGGCGGGTGCCCCATCGTGACCGGGCATCCGAAAGCCCCTCGGACAGCGAGAATTCGCGCAATCGCTCGTCGAGGAGAGGCTGGAACGGATGTGCGAGCGGGCCACCGAGCAACTCGACCGTTCCGGCGTCGACGAGTCGGCGAATCGCGGCGGAACCCCCATGGCGCCACTGTGTTTCGAACGTGTCGAGAGCGTGCGACGCGGCCCTGTGCTCACGCGTCGACAGTCCGCGATCGGTCGCCTCGTGCGCACGCAGCTGCCAATTGCCCAGCCAGTGATGCATGCCGGACAGGCAGTGCGGGTCGTCGAGTTGGGCGGCCAGCACGGGAGTGATGCCGAGCGACAGCAGGTTCGTTCGGCCCTCGTCGGCCAGCCGGCCGAGCATCTCCACCAACGGCAGATACGAGCCGGCCCACGACTGGTACAGCCATTCCTCGCCCACGGGCCACCGTCCGTGATTGGCGAGCCAGGGAAGGTGGGAGTGCAGAACCAGGGCGAACATCCCTGGCTCGGTCACCGGAGTGCGGCGTTCGCTCACTCGCTCACCGAGGTCGCAGGCTTCGTTGCGACGGCCACCAGATCGAGGCTGGCATCGATGTCGGAGGTGCGAATGTCGAAGTCGCACGAGCGAATTCCCGCGACATCGGCCGTCAGATCGTCGGGCCACGGCTCGCCCGCGAGTGCACGTTCGATCTGCGCGTCGATGAACGAACCACCGTGTTTGGTGTCCAGGGCGCGCAGGACCGAGCCGTGGTGCACGCCTGTCATCGTCTCGACCGTGAATCGAGCGTCGCCCAGCAGTTCGGTGAGTTCTGCGGCATTCAGCTCACGGGTGTGGAACGGATTCAGGGGAGTGTCACGCCCGGGGGAGAACGTGATGCGGTTCGGCGTGCTGATCAACAGAACTCCGCCAGGGGCGAGTACGCGGTGGCACTCGGCGAGGAACTGAGCCTGGTCCCACAGATGCTCGATGACCTGGAAATTGACGACGACGTCGATCGAGTCGTCGGCCAGGGGTAGCTGCGCCAGGTTCCCGCGCAACATTCCGACGCGGGGATAACGCGTCAGGACGTGCGCTGCCGCCGACGCGTCGTAATCGAGGCCGACGACGGACGTCGCGACGTCGGCGATCATGTTCGCGCCGTAGCCCTCACCGGAACCGGCCTCCAGTACGACCTTGCCCGCGCAACGATCTCGCAGGTGCTCGTAGACGACTTCGTGCCGACGGAACCAGTAGTTCTCCTCGGCGATGCCGGGAACCGTGCGCTCCCCGGTGAGGGGTAACGGTTCGGGCGCGCCGTCCACGACGGAACCTGCGTTCGATGAATCGCTCACCGACGAGAGGGTAATGCCTCTACTGCCCAGTAGGACAGCGACGGGCAGTCCCTGGCGTGGCCCTCCTGGATGTATGGTCAGGCGGGAAACGCAGTAAGTTACCCACCGGTAACTAGACATGGGGTAATCTACGGCCAGGTGCTAGAACTGCAAGAACCCATACGAACACTCGATTCAGCGGAACATGACCAGGAGGTCGACGCAGACCCATGACGAACATCGTCGTATTGATCAAGCAGGTTCCCGACACGTGGTCCGAGCGCAAGCTGACCGACGGTGACTTCACCCTCGATCGTGAAGCCGCCGACGCCGTGCTCGACGAGATCAACGAGCGCGCGGTCGAGGAAGCACTGCTCATCAAGGAGTCCAAGGGTGGTGAGGTCAAGGTGCTGTCCGCAGGCCCCGACCGCGCGACCGACGCCATCCGCAAGGCTCTGTCCATGGGCGCCGACAGCGCCGTCCACCTGAACGACCCTGCGCTGCACGGTTCGGACGCGATCCAGACCGCATGGGCACTCGCAGCGGCACTCGGCCAGATCGAGTTCGAGAACGGCGAGGCCACCGAGCTGATCATCGCCGGTAACGAGGCCACCGACGGCCGCACCGGAGCCGTTCCCGCGATCATCGCCGAATACCTCGGCATCCCGCAGTTGACGCAGCTGCGCAAGCTCGTCGTCGACGGCGACAAGGTCTCCGGAGAGCGCGAGACCGACGAAGGCATCTTCGGCCTCGAAGCCACGCTGCCCGCCATCGTCAGCGTCACCGAGAAGATCAACGAGCCGCGCTTCCCGTCCTTCAAGGGCATCATGGCCGCCAAGAAGAAGACGGTCCAGACGCTGACCCTCGCGGACATCGGCGTCGAGGCAGAGACCGTCGGTGTCGAGAACGCAGGCACCACGGTGACCTCGTCCACGCCGAAGCCTCCCAAGACTGCTGGTGAGCGCGTCACCGACGAAGGCGACGGCGGAGACAAGATCTCGGCCTACCTCGTCGGCCAGAAGATCATCTGATCGCCCACCCCAAGCAGCCAGACCACAAGAGGAGAAGCTAGAACATGGCAGAAGTACTTGTGCTCGTCGAGCACGCAGAGGGAAGCCTGAAGAAGGTCAGTCTCGAACTCATCACCGCGGCACGCGCTCTCGGTGAGCCGTCGGCAGTCGTGACCGGTCCGGCCGGCACCACCGACAAACTCGCCGACGCCTTGACCGAGGCCGGTGCCGAGAAGATCTACGCTGCCGAGTCCGACGACGTCGACGGCTTCCTGTTGACCCCGAAGATCGACGTGCTGTCGTCTCTGGCCGAGTCGGTCAGCCCCGCCGCGATCATCACCGCGTCGAGCACCGAGGGCAAGGAGGTGGCCGGACGTCTGGCTGCACGCCTCGGTTCCGGCCTGCACTCCGACGTCGTCGCGGTCAACGGTGACGGCAGCGCCGTCTACTCCATCTTCGGTGGCGCGTACACCGTCGAGGCCAAGGCCAACGGCGACGTCCCGGTCATCTCGGTGCGCCCCGGCGCAGTCGAGGCAGAGCCGAAGGCAGGCGCGGGCACCCGCGAGACGGTCGAGGTCCCGGCCCAGGAAGAAGGCGTCACCAAGGTCACCTCGCGTGACCCGATCGTCGGTGGCGACCGTCCCGAGCTCACCGAGGCGTCGGTCGTCGTCTCCGGTGGACGTGGCGTCGGCAGCGCGGACAAGTTCAACGTCGTCGAGGAGCTCGCCGATTCGCTCGGTGCCGCCGTCGGTGCATCGCGCGCCGCCGTCGACTCCGGCTACTACCCGGGCCAGTTCCAGGTCGGACAGACCGGTAAGACGGTCTCGCCGCAGCTGTACATCGCGCTCGGTATCTCCGGCGCGATCCAGCACCGCGCAGGTATGCAGACTTCGAAGACCATCGTCGCCGTCAACAAGGACGAGGAAGCACCCATCTTCGAGATTGCGGACTTCGGTGTCGTGGGCGACCTGTTCAACGTCGCACCGCAGCTGACCGATGCGGTCAAGAAGCACAAGGGCTGACACGTCGTAGCCGAATCGGCCCCCGTACCCACTGGGTGCGGGGGCCGAACTGTGTGATACAGCCGTTCACACAACGTGTTCGGACACGTAACCCAGGTGATGCGCGGACGGTGCTGAAGCTCGTTAGACACAGCATCATGACCACTTCAGTCATGACCTCGGCCGCAGCGGAGCTCGCGACCACCGCTCCCGCCGCGCCTGCCACCGACAGGTACTCGCTGGTCCTCTCCACGGACCGCTACCACCGGGAAGCCGCACAGCGGCTTCGCTACGACGTGTTCGCCTCCGAACCGGGGTTCGAGATTCCCGCCGACACGAACGGCCTCGACGCCGACCGATTCGACGACTTCTGCGACCATCTTCTCGTCCGTGACAACCTAACCGACGATTTCGTCGGCTGCTACCGCATGCTTCCGCCCGACGCCGCCGCTCGCGCGGGCGGCTACTACAGCGCAACGGAATTCGATCTGTCCGCACTCGATCCAGCGTCGTCCCGGGTCGTCGAGATGGGCCGGGCCGTCGTTCGTCCCGAGCATCGTTCCGGCTCGGTTCTCGGACTCATGTGGTCGGGAATCCTGCACTACCTCGAAGTGACCGGCCTCGAATGGGTGATGGGCTGCGTGTCCGTACCGATGCAGGCCACGCCGGACGACGAACCCGGCGTCAACGTTCGCGGCGTGCGCGATCTTCTGCTGACCAAGCACGCCTCGCCGGCCGACCGGCGGGCGATCCCACACAATCCCGTCGTCGTCGACGGCCGTACGCTCGACGACCTCGTTCCCCCGGCCCGACCGTCCGTGCCGCCGCTGCTGCGCGGGTACCTGCGCTTGAACGCGACGATCTGTGGCGAGCCCGCTCACGACCCGGACTTCGGTGTCGCCGACTTCGTCGCGCTGCTCGGGCTCCGCGAAGCCAACACGCGATACCTCGACCGACTCAGAAGTGCCGCCGCGACCTACGACTCGCAGGCCGGCCGATGACACGCCGAGACGTCGCGGCGACCTCGGCCCCGCCCGAGATCGATCACGCGTGGATGCCGTCGAGCCCGTGCGGCGACAGCTGCATCGGACGTGACACGTCGGCGGCCCGGACCATCGTAGTCGTTCTGCGAACGCTCCTCGCCGTCACGGCGCTGATGCTTCTGCCGATCCTGATTCTCGTCGGGGTGGCGTCTCCGCACGCGCGGCGGAATGTGACGCGCTTCGGGGCCAGGATGCTGCTGTTCGCGATCGGGATCGGCCTGCGCGTCGACGACCAGCGGTCGGTGCGGGAGAAGTCCAGGACCGAGGGCGGCGCGCTCGTCGTGGCCGGCCACGTCTCGTGGACCGACGTCATCGTGCTCACCGCGCTGCGACCTGCGACGTTCGTCGCCCGCGGCGATCTGATCGACTGGCCGGTTCTCGGAGTTCTCGCCCGCGCGATGAAGGTTCTGCCGATCCACCGACGCAGCCTGCGCGCACTGCCCGGCACCGTGGAACAGGTCGCGGACCGGCTGCGCGCGGGCGGCACGGTCGTCGCATTCCCCGAAGCGACGACGTGGTGTGGCCGTGCCTACGGGTCGTTTCGCCCGGCGATGTTCCAGGCTGCCGTGGACACCGAGACATGGGTTCAACCGGTCCGACTGCGCTATGTCGACGCTTCCGGTGAGCAGACGACGTCGACGTGCTTCGTCGGCGACGAGACGATCGGACAATCGATCTCCAGGATCTTCCGGCTCAAAGGGATCGTCGCCGAAGTCGGACTCGCGACGCCGGAACCGCCGGGAAACGATCGTCGAGACCTCGCGCGGCGGTGCGAGGCATCGGTGCGATCCGGCGATGCGCTGAGCGCCGACCTGCACGGTGTGATCGCCGGGAACGTCGTACTTCATTCGGCGATGCAGCAGGGCGCCTGACCCTCGGCGGAATCTCGCGCGTTCTTCCGGCTCACGCCGAGCGGCTATCCTGAACAGCGTTATGCCTTCTGCCCGCAGTTCGGCTGCTACCACTGCCTCGAGCGCACCCGTCTACCTCGATCATGCTGCGACGACGCCCATGTCGTCCGCCGCGATCGAGGCGATGACGGCCGTGTTCGCCACCGTCGGCAACGCGTCGTCGCTGCACGGATCGGGGCGCTTAGCCCGCAGGCGCGTCGAGGAAGCGCGCGAGTCCATTGCGGAGAATCTCGGCGCACGGCCGTCCGAGGTGATCTTCACCTCAGGCGGAACCGAGAGCGACAACCTCGCGGTCAAGGGCATCTTCGCGGCCAGGCGCGACGCCGAACCGTCGCGCACCCGGATCGTCGCGAGCTCGGTGGAACACCACGCGGTTCTCGACGCGGTGGAGTGGCTCGCCGCGCACGAGGGTGCCGACGTCACGTGGCTGCCGGTCGACGCGTCCGGACGCGTCCAGCCGGACACTCTGCGCGCCGAGCTCGCGCTGCGCGGTGACGAGATCGCGCTGATCACCGTCATGTGGGCCAACAACGAGGTCGGCACCATCATGCCGATCGCGGAGCTCGCTGCCGTCGCGCAGGAGTACGGCATCCCGATGCACAGCGACGCCATCCAGGCCGTGCCCCACCTTCCCGTCGACTTCGCCGCCAGCGGACTGTCGGCACTCAGCATCGCGGCACACAAATTCGGTGGACCGCAGGGCGTCGGCGCGTTGTTGCTCGGCCGCAGCGTTCCGTGTGTGCCGCTGCTCCACGGTGGCGGGCACGAGCGGGACGTACGGTCCGGGACGCACGACACCGCGTCCGTCGTCGCCATGGCGGCAGCGCTGAAGGACACCGTCGACACCCGTTCCGCGCGCCACCGAGAGCTGACGCGGCTGCGCGAGAAGATGATCGCCGGAGTGCGGGCCATCGATCCCGACGTGATCGTCAACGGTGCGCAGGGCGACGGCGGTCTCGACAGCATCGCGCACTTCACGTTCCCCGGATGCGAGGGTGATTCCCTGCTCATGCTGCTCGACGCGGCCGGGATAGAATGTTCGACCGGATCGGCATGTACCGCGGGCGTCGCTCGCGCGAGTCATGTGCTGATCGCCATGGGCGCCGACCCGGTGACCGCGCGCGGATCCTTGCGTTTCTCGCTCGGGGCCGGATCGTCGGACGACGACGTGGATCGACTTCTGGCTGCGTTGCCACAGGTGACAGAACGTGCCCGCGCTGCGGGACTGGCGAGCGTAGGAGCTCGGGGAGGACAACGCTGATGCGTGTTTTGGCTGCGATGAGCGGCGGAGTGGACTCGGCTGTCGCGGCGGCCCGGGCAGTGGACGAAGGGCACGACGTCGTCGGCGTGCACCTCGCTCTGTCGAGTGACCCCGGAACGCTCCGGACCGGTTCGAGGGGCTGCTGCTCCAAGGAGGACGCGGGAGACGCCCGACGCGCCGCCGACGTCCTCGGCATCCCGTTCTACGTCTGGGACTTCGCCGACCGGTTCAAGGAAGACGTCATCGACGACTTCGTCGAGTCCTACGCGGCGGGGGAGACCCCGAACCCGTGCCTGCGGTGCAACGAGAAGATCAAGTTCTCGGCGCTCGCCGACCGTGCGCTGGCGTTGGGCTTCGATGCCGTCGCCACGGGCCACTACGCCCAGCTGCACGACGGTGTGCTGCGCCGCGCGGTCGACGCCGACAAGGACCAGTCCTACGTACTCGCGGTGCTGAACAAGGCCCAGCTCTCGCGTGCGATGTTCCCGATCGGTGACACGCCGAAGTCCGAGATCCGTGCCGAAGCCGCCGAACGGGGACTCGCCGTCGCCGACAAGCCGGACAGTCACGACATCTGCTTCATCCCGTCCGGTGACACACGTGCATTCCTCGGCGCGAAGATCGGCATCCGGCCGGGCAAGGTCGTCGACGCGGACACCGGTGCCGAACTGGCCGACCACGACGGAGTCCACGGATTCACGATCGGCCAGCGCAAGGGCCTCGGCGTGCAGGGTCCTGCCGCCGACGGCAAACCCCGCTACGTGACGGCCATCGAACCCGACAGCGGCAACGTCATCGTCGGGTCGGCAACGCGTCTCGACGTCTGGGGCATCACCGGCGAGCGTGCCATCTGGACCGACGGCGTCGCGCCGACCGGACCGATCGAGTGCGTCGTCCAGGTGCGCGCACACGGAGGAACCACCGAAGCGGTCGCCGAGGCGACGTCCGACGGCGGTATGGACATCCAACTCCGCAGTGCGCTCACCGGTGTCGCGAAGGGACAGGCGGCCGTACTGTATCGGCGAGATGTGTTGGGCGACATCGTCATCGGTAGCGCCACCATCGCGGGCACCCGTTCCGAGAGCGAGTGAGCAGCAGCGTTTTCGCCGGACTCGCGACCGGAATCGGCTCGTGGCCCGGCACCGACGTGCGTGAGGCGGCGGGCATCGTGCTCGGTGAATTGCCCGCCCTGCCCCATGTCGTCGAACTGCCCGCCCGTGGGCTCGGCGCCGACCTGATCGGTCGTACCGGGGCGTTGATGGTCGACGTCGAACTCGATGTGCGCACGTCCGGATATCGCATCGCGCAGCGGGCGACTCGGGCAGGGCGCCACGCCGAGGACCTGTTGAGTCGCGATCTCGACATACTCGAAGAGTTGTGGGAGACAGGCGGTTTCGCGGCGTCTCTGTCGGTGCTGAAGGCGCAGGTCGCCGGACCGTTCACGATGGCGGCCGAGGTCGAACTTCGGAACGCGCATCGCGTGCTCACCGATCGGGGAGCCGTCCGGCACGTTGCGGAATCGCTGGCCGAGGGCATCCGTGAGCACGTCGCCGAACTGCGTCGGCGGCTCGGCGTCGACGTCGTCGTTCAGCTCGACGAGCCGAGTTTGCCTGCGGTGCTTCGCGGTTCGCTACCGGGTGTGAGCCGACTCGATCCCGTGCCGGCATTTCCCGAACCCGACGCGCTGGAGCTGCTCGATTCCGTTCTCGATTCGATCGGAGTACCCGCGATGGTGCACTGCTGCGCCACGGGTGTGCCCATCGATCTGATCCGTCGCAGCGCCGCGGACGCCGTCGCGCTCGATGCGTCGCTGCTGCGTTCTTCCGACCTGGACGCGGTCGGCGAGCTTCTGCAGGCAGGGAAAACGCTCGTCCTCGGCGTCGTCCCCGGTACGACGCCGGAACGTACGCCGACCTGGCGAGAGGCGGCGGCACCTGCGGTGACGCTCGTCGATCGGCTGGGATTCCCGAGGTCGACGCTGGCCTCTCAGGTGTCGGTCACGCCCGCGTGCGGGTTGGCCTCGGCGACCCCCGAATGGGCGCGCACCGCGCTCACGTTGGTCGAGAACGTCGCCGATGCGTTCGGTGACGCGCCGGACTCGCTGTAGGAGGTTTGTTCGGCGAGGTTTGGTGTCGGTGTATTCCGATAATCTTCGGGAGTGGACGAATCGACTGACGTACCTGCTTCGACCGACACCGCTGACGCCGTGGCTGCCGGCACACCGGCATCCAGCGAAGATCGGGAGCAGTGGCAGAAGTTGGCCGAGGAAGTGCGTGGCCACCAGTTCCGCTACTACGTGCGCGACTCGCCGATCATCTCCGACGGCGAATTCGACGCTCTGCTGCGCGATCTGAACGCGCTGGAGGAAGCACATCCCGAGCTCCGTACCGCCGACTCGCCGACGCAGCTGGTCGGGGGCGGGTTCGCCACCGAGTTCACCGCCGTCGACCATCTCGAACGAATGTTGAGCTTGGACAACGTGTTCGACTACGACGAGCTTCGTGCCTGGGCCAAACGCGTCGAGTCGGAAACCGGATCCGGTCTGCACTACCTGTGCGAGGTCAAGATCGACGGTGTAGCGCTCAACCTGGTTTACGAGAACGGCACACTCGTCCGCGGTGCCACGCGTGGCGACGGCCGCACCGGCGAGGACGTCACGTTGAACGCGCGGACCATCGACGACATCCCCGAGACGTTGACCGAGAGTCCCGATCATCCCATTCCGGCCTTGTTGGAAGTGCGCGGCGAGGTGTTCTTCCGGTTGGAGGACTTCCAGGCGCTCAACGCCGCGCTCGTCGAGGAGGGCAGAGCGCCGTTCGCGAATCCCCGGAACTCGGCAGCAGGGTCGCTGAGGCAGAAGAATCCCGCGGTCACCGCGCGTCGTCGTCTCGGCATGATCTGCCACGGTTTCGGCCGAATGGAAGGGTTTTCGCCCGACTCGCAGCTGCACGCCTACGAAGCGTTGAAGGCGTGGGGTCTGCCCGTGTCGACCCACACCAGCCAGGTCGAGGGCATCGACGCCGTCGTCGAGAAGGTCGAGTACTGGGACACCCATCGCCACGACGTCGAACACGAGATCGACGGGCTCGTCGTCAAAGTCGACGAGATGGCTCTGCACCGCAGGCTCGGTACCACCTCGCGCGCGCCGCGCTGGGCCATCGCCTACAAGTATCCGCCCGAGGAAGTCACCACCAAGCTCCTCGACATCAGGGTCAATGTCGGCCGTACGGGCCGTGTCACTCCGTTCGCGTACATGGAACCGGTGCTCGTGGCCGGGTCGACGGTGTCGTTGGCGACGCTGCACAACGGGTCCGAAGTCAAGCGCAAGGGCGTGCTGATCGGCGACACCGTCACCATCCGCAAGGCGGGCGAGGTCATTCCGGAGGTTCTGGGGCCTGTCGTCGACGCACGCACAGGTGACGAGACCGAGTTCGTCATGCCCACCGAGTGCCCCGAGTGCGGCACCACGCTGGCTCCCGCGAAGGAGGGCGACGCCGACCTTCGCTGCCCCAATTCCGAGTTCTGCCCTGGTCAGCGTCGTGAACGCCTGTTCTTCGTCGCCGAGCGAGGCCGGTTCGACATCGAAGGTCTCGGCTACGAGGCGGCGACGGATCTGTTGAAAGCCGAAGTGGTGCTCGACGAGGGCGACATCTTCTCGCTCACCGAGGACGACCTGTTGAAGACGTCGATCTTCCGGACCAAGGGCGGCGCGCTGTCCGCGAACGGCCGACGGTTGCTCGACAATCTCGACAAGGCCAAGGACCGGCCGCTGTGGCGGGTTCTCGTCAGCCTGTCCATCCGCCATGTCGGACCGTCCGCCGGTCGTGCGCTCGCCACCGAGTTCGGCAGCCTCGAACGCATCGAGAACGCGTCGGAAGAAGAGCTGGCCGCGGTCGACGGCGTCGGCCCCACCATGGCCAAGGCCGTGGCCGAATGGTTCACCGTGCCGTGGCACCGAACCATCGTCGAGAAGTGGCGCGCCGCGGGCGTCCGGATGGAGGACGAGCGCGACGACTCGATCGTTCGGAACCTCGAAGGCATGTCGATCGTCGTCACGGGTTCGCTCGAGAACTACTCGCGTGACCAGGCGAAGGAGGCGATCCTCGCACGTGGCGGCAAGGCGGCCGGATCGGTGTCGAAGAAGACGGCGTTCGTCGTCGTCGGCGAATCGCCGGGAAGCAAGCACGACAAGGCCGTCGAACTCGGGGTTCCTGTACTCGACGAAGCAGGCTTCACGCTGCTGCTGACCGAGGGTCCGGATGCTGTCCGGCCCGGCGACAGCGATGGCGAGAGCGACCCGGACAGCGACGGGAGCGGAGCCCGCAGGAGCGACCCGGACAGTAACGACGAGTAACGCTTCAGCCCAGGACGGTGGCGACGATTCCGGCGAGGTAGCCGAGTCGCGCCACCTCCGACGGCCTGAAGTCGGGGCCGCCCGGACGTCCCAGCACGAGGACGGTTCCCGTCGACCCGAGCGGCGCTGCAGCGATCTTGGTGTCCATGTCGCGCCAGGCCTGCGGCACCCACTCGGCATCGCCGTCCAGCGCGGCCGGGTGCTGCAGTGGCATCCACGGCATCTCCGTGGCGTGGGTTTCCGGGGCGCCGGAACTACCGACGACCCGGTACGTGCCGCGTTCGCCCGTGGCCACGACGATGCTGAACCCGACCCGCAGGACGCGTGGCGCACCGTCGACGAGTACCTGTAGTCGGTCGTCGGTGGCCGCGGCGACGCTGTCGATCAGTTCGAGTTCGCGATGTGTGTCCAGCACGCCCGTGTACGGCCGGATCGAGTCGACCCGTACGTGATTCAGGTTCTCCGCCGCGGTGATGAGCGTGTCGGGAAGGGATCCGGGCGCGACGTCGACGACCAGGTCGTCCACCGCGTACCCGTCGCCGCGTTCGATGACGTCGAGAGACAGAATGTCCGCTCCGACGGAACCGAGTGCGACGGCGAGTGCGCCGAGGCTGCCGGGACGATCGGGAAGCTGGACGCGGAGCAGGTAGGACATGACGCTCCCTTTCGGTGACTCTCTTCGAACACGGACGATCCGTAGAGAACTCTAGGCATCCCTCACGCCGCACGTCGGGTCCGCGCCGCGCACCGTCGACGCTTTCTCGGTCGTGCCCGGGTCGACCAGCACGAAGGGGGCGGTGATCTTGACGACACCATGGGCGTGTCCGGCCGTCGACAGCGGAAGGTCCACGGGCTGCGGCCGTCGCCGGACCTATAAGCTTGCACACGTCATGTGCCCGTGCGGCGCATCTTCGATTGTTGTGAAAGGGGTCCACGCGGTGCCTGATATCTCCCGCGACGAGGTAGCTCACCTCGCCCGGCTGTCTCGGCTGGCGCTGAGCGAAGCCGAACTGGACGAGTTCGCAGGTCAGCTGGATTCGATTCTGCACCACGTGAAGACGGTCGCGGAAGTCGCCGCGGACGACGTGCCGCCGACGGCCAACCCCAGCGCCATCACCAATGTGACGCGCCCCGACGTCATCGTGCCCGGCCTGACGCCTCAGCAGGCGCTGGCCGAGGCGCCGAACGCCGAGGAAGACCGTTTCGCAGTGCCGCAGATCCTGGGAGAGAGCGAATGACCGACCTGACCGCACTCGACGCGTCCGAACTCGCGACGCGCATTCACTCCCGTGAGGTGTCGGCCGTCGAGGTCACGCAGGCTCACCTCGACCGCATCGAACAGGTCGACGGCGACCTGGGCGCATTCCTTCACGTCTCCGGTGCCGGTGCACTCGTCTCCGCGAAGGAGGTCGACGCCTCGCTCGCTGCCGGCGACGCGCCCGCGTCGGCTCTGGCAGGCGTTCCGCTGGCGCTGAAGGACGTGTTCACCACGACGGACATGCCGACGACGTGCGCGTCGAAGATCCTCGAAGGATGGATCTCGCCGTACGACGCGACGGTCACGGCGAAGCTGCGTGGCGCGGGTATCCCGCTGCTCGGCAAGACGAACATGGACGAATTCGCGATGGGCTCGTCGACCGAGAACTCCGCATACGGTCCGACGAAGAACCCCTGGGACACCACCCGCATCCCCGGCGGATCGGGCGGCGGAAGTGCGGCGGCCCTGGCGTCGTACCAGGCGCCTCTGGCGATCGGCACGGACACCGGCGGCTCGATCCGTCAGCCTGCCGCGTTGACCGGAACCGTCGGCACCAAGCCGACCTACGGCACGGTGTCTCGATACGGACTCATCGCGTGCGCGTCGTCGCTGGATCAGGGTGGCCCGTGTGGCCGTACCGTTCTCGACACGGCATTGCTGCACGAGGTCATCGCCGGACACGACCCGCGCGACTCCACGTCGGTCGACACCCCGGTGGCGTCGGTCGTCGCCGCTGCACGCGACGGTGCCAAGGGCGACCTGAAGGGCGTCAAGGTCGGCGTCGTCAAGGAATTGCACTCCGACAGTTACCAGTCGGGTGTCATCTCGTCCTTCGATGCCGCGGTCGCCACGCTGACCTCCCTCGGTGCCGAGGTCGTCGAGGTGTCGTGCCCCAACTTCGTGCACGCGCTCGCCGCGTACTACCTGATCCTCCCGTCGGAGGTGTCGTCCAATCTCGCCCGTTTCGACGGAATGCGTTACGGCTCCCGCGCAGGCGACGACGGTACGCACAGCGCCGAGCAGGTCATGGCGATCACGCGCGCCGAAGGATTCGGTGCAGAAGTCAAGCGCCGCATCATGATCGGCACCTATGCGTTGTCGGCCGGATACTACGACGAGTACTACGGCCAGGCGCTGAAGGTGCGCACGCTCATCGCCCGGGACTTCGACAGGGCCTACGAGCAGGTCGACGTGCTGGTCTCTCCGACGACGCCGACGACGGCATTCCCGCTGGGGGAGAAGGTCGACGACCCGATCGCGATGTACCTGAACGACCTGTGCACGCTGCCGACCAACCTCGCAGGCCACTGCGCGATGTCGGTTCCGTCCGGACTCGCGTCCGAGGACGGTCTGCCCGTCGGTCTGCAGATCATGGCACCCGCGTTCGCCGACGACCGCCTCTACCGCATCGGTGCGGCGTACGAGGCAGCACGCGGCGCTCTGAAGTGACACCGAGTTGATCGGGATGATGCACGACGTCGCGCTGGACGTCGTGCACGTCCGGATCGACTCGATCGTCCTTCCCGCCCTCGCGCTGGCGGTGGCGTTCCTTCTCGGCTGGATTCTGTTGCGCCGCCGAGTCCTCGGGGTTCTGACCGTGCTCACCGTGGTCGGTGCCCTCGTCGCGGTGACGAACACGCAGGTCTGGAAGGTGCCGACTCTCGCTGCGGCGATGGGGCATCCGCCCGTCGGCACCGTCACCAGCGTCGACATCCCGGGAACGGTGTCGGGATTCGAGGCCAGACCCGCGTCGGTCTACACCCCGCCGTTCTACCGCGCGGACGCTCACGGCGACAACCCGGTGCTGGTGCTGCTCACCGGCCAGCCGGGTCACGTCGTCGACTGGATCGAGGGTGGCCATCTCGCGCGGACGATGGATACGTTCGCAGCGAACCACGACGGCCATGCACCCATCGTCGTCGTCGCCGATGCGCTGGGCGACGCCGACGCCAACCCCATGTGCATCGACTCCGATCTGGGCAACGTCTCGACGTATCTCGCCGTCGACGTTCCGACGTGGGTTCAGCAGAACATGCACGGCTCCACCGATCCACGAGAGTGGGCGATCGGCGGATACTCGTACGGCGGAACGTGTTCGGTGCAGACCGCGCTGCGTGTGCCGGACGTGTACCCGACGTTCCTCGACATTTCGGGTGAGGACGAGCCGCGACGCGGCACACGGGACGAGTCGATCACCGCGGCCTTCGGTGACGACAGCGACGAATCGGTGGCGAAGTTCGACGCCGTCGCACCTCTGACGTTGCTCGAGCAGAACGACTATCCGGACACAGCGGGTGCTTTCGTCGTCGGAGACGCCGACGAGGAGTTTCGGCCGCAGACGCGTCGCCTGTTCGACGCGGCCGTCGCCGACGGCATGGACGTGCGGTACGCAGAACTACCCGGTGGCCACTCGATGGACGTGTGGGCGCCCGCGCTCGAGATCGAAATGGATTGGCTGGCACATCGATTGGGTCTCTAGCATTCGCGAATGCTCGTGCCCTGGTCGGTGCCGTACCGATGTCCGTGACCCGCGGGCGCGTTCAGTGCGGACAGCAGGTCGACGGTCGTCTGCAGGTAGGAGACCACCGGAATCCATGCGGGGACGGGGGCATCGACGCGGGCGTCGGTCAGGTCGGGACGCTCGTGAATCAGATCGGCCGACCACCAGACGACCGGATCGGAACTGTTGGCGAGTACGACGCCTCCGCCTGCGGTCACCTCACCACTGGGAGGTCCCGCCCATACCGTGCTGCACACGAAACTCGAATCACGTTGCACCGCAGCGCTTCCGGCGACCGATCCGAGGCTCTGTCCGTAGACGTGGAGCTCGGGACGCGACAGCGGATCGTACGTTCGCAGTCTGTCTCGCACTGCGTTCAACAGTGCGGTCGTCGCGTCGACGGCTGCGTCCTCGGCGAAAAGAAATGTCGCCCAACTGGGTTGGTCGGAGTACTGCAGAGCCACCGTCGCGACGTCGTCGGCGAATCGCTCCTCGATGCCGCTGACGGCGTTCTCGTCGACCCATCCCGATCCGGTCGGAACAGCGATGACGATGTGCTCCTTGCCGAATCCCCCTGCACGACCCAGCTCGTCGACGGCGAGCAGTGCTCGTTCGTCGACGGTCGCGGCGGATCTCAGTCCGACGTACGTCCGGATTGCCGAACCGTCGGCCCCGGCAGCGACGAACCTGCGGCCCTCGCGACCCAAGTCGTCCCACCGGATCTGCGACGCTGTGTTCGGAGCGGTGAGATCGGTGTCGACGACGGCGTCGGCAAGCGTGTAGCGAGTGGAGAACGCGTGCCGAGCCCACGGAACCGCGAACACGGAGCCGACGACGACCACGACGAGCGCAGCGACCGTGACTCGCGCCGTGCCGACAGCTCGCACGCCGCGTGCCGATCCGACTCCGGCGACGATCAGCATCGCCGATATCGACACCGAACCGCACAGTACTTCGACCCAGTGCATCGCGCCGGTGGGCGGCTGACCCATCGCGTCACGCAGTCGGTTCTGCCAGTGAGCGGCGGCGACGACTGCTCCGGCCACGGCGACGATGCCGACCGAGGCTGCGACGCGTCGCGCGGTCGGCTGCGGGCCCCTGCAGTGCAGTCGCGTCGTGATCCGGTGGAGGACGGCGGACAGCAGCAGGGCCGTGGCTGCGAACAGCGCTGTCACGACCGCCTGGACTTCGGGTGCGCGAGGAAGCAGCGACGGGGCCAGCGATGCCACGGTCGCCGCCGACAGCAGAACCGAAGTCGTGACGCGGGGAACGGCGGGTGGGCGTCGGGGAGTGTCGATCGGGTGAGTCGCCGGGATGACGAGAGTCGCGGTCATGCGTGTGCCTTCGCTCGGCGTGCGACAACGGCGGCCGCGGTGGACGCTGCAGCAGCACCGGCGGCGACGAGCGTGCCGGCGAGAAGGAACGGCAGAGCAGGTTCGGGGCCTGGGTTGCCGTACCCCTGGCGCCACGAGTTGAAATCGACTGCGGCAGAGGCGACGTCGCTCATCAGGTAGCAGACCGAACGGGAACCGATTCCGTCACGAACACGGCAGGAATCGTGCAGGGAAGTCCGAAGCGATGCGTCGAGGTCCTCGCGAAGTCGCGTTGCCGCCGGATCGCCTGTCGCAGCACCGTATCGGATGAGGTCGTACCCGAGATCGTGTGCCTTGCAGGCGGTGTCGAACTCCCGTGGAAGGGGAATCGGTGACGAGCACTCGCCCGTCGGGTTCACGAGCACACCGTTCTCGACGGCGGGCTCGTAGAACATCGTCCGAAAACCCGTGGGCACCCGGCCGGCCGCGAGAACGGCGTCATTCGCGGTCAAGGCGTCGATGGCGACGGACACCGCCGAGGTGTGCGCGTCCGAGGCGGCGGCGGTGGGGAGTCCGATGCTTGCTCCGAGACCCACCGTGGTCAGAAGTGCTCCGATGGCGATCTTCGCTCTCGCTGTCATGACCCGAGACGCTAGGAACGCTCCACGCTGCAGGTCATCGCACCGAGGTCGCGATCTCGCGTCACACCTCCGGACCGACAGCCGGTCCTTCTGATACCGCGGTACGGGTCCTGATCTCACCCCGAGGTATGACGACTTTCGTCGCGTCGGTTCCTAGAGTTCACGGGGTGAGCAAAGGTAATTCGATGGGAAGCCCCGTGAACACGACCGTGGCAGGTGTGCGACGGCTCGTCGCGGGTCGAGTCGTCGATGTCGTGATCGTTCTCGTCACGGCGATTCTGTACGCGGTGGCATGGCCGACGCTGCAGTTGACGCATGACGTGTCGCCGCCCCTCATGCCGATCGTCGCTGCGCTCGCAGTCTTCCCGTTTCTGCTCGTGCGCGCCAATCCGGCCCTGGGATGGGCGATCTCGGCGGCCTCCGCGTTGGTCGTGCCCGTCGCGTTCGACAACGTTCCGGGCTACGACTATCCGTGGCAGGTCACCCACATCATGGTGATGTTGGTGCTGGTGTTCGCAGTGAGTCTGCGGTGTGCGATGCCGATCGTCGGCGTCGCCTGGGGGGCGACGGTACTGCTGTTCCTGTCGTTCACACCCGGCGACGACGGCATCGGCTGGGCCGTCGGGTTCACGGCTGTCGTCGTGTTCGGACTGCTCGTGCGATGGCTCGTGCTGTCGCGTCGTCAACTGGCTCGCCAGGAGGAGGTGAGCGAACTCGAACGGGCGCGGCGCGCCATCCTCGAGGAGAAGGCGAAGATCGCGCGAGATCTGCACGACGTCGTCGCCCATCACATGTCTCTCGTGGTGGTGCAGGCGCAGAGCGCTCCGTATCGACTCGACGATGTATCGCCATCGGCTGCAGCGGAATTCGAGTCCATCGGCGCCACCGCGCGCGAGGCGCTCAACGAGATCCGCGGCATGCTCGGGGTTCTGCGCAGCGACGGTCACGTCGTCGACGACGCCCCGCAGCCCAGCGCGTCGGACGTCGACGCGCTTCTGGTGAGCGCGCAACGAGCCGGTGTTCGACTCACGTGGACGTCGACGGGACAACCGTCGCTCGTATCGGCCGGTACGGGTCTCGCGCTGTATCGCATTCTGCAGGAATCGCTGTCCAACGCCGCTCGCCACGCCCCCGACAGCGATGTGCGTGTGCGTCTCGACTACGGATCGGATCTGGTGTTCCTGGAAGTGATCAACGGGCCGTCACCCGCGGGCGTCGTCGCCGTCGAGAACTCCGGAGGCCATGGCGTGCAGGGTATGAGAGACCGAGCCCGCGGTGCAGCGGGGTGGCTCGACACACGTCCGCTGTCCGACGGCGGCTTCGAAGTCGTCGCCCGACTACCCGTCGACGCGATTCCGGTGGCGGCCCCGTCGGCATAGGGTGTCACCCGTGGCAATCACGGTATTCATCGCCGACGATCAGGCAATGGTTCGACAGGGATTCGGTGCATTGCTGGCCGCTCAGGCCGACATCTCCGTCATCGGGGACGCCGACAACGGAGCGAGTGCCGTCACCGAAGTGACGCGGCTGCTCCCCGACGTCGTACTGATGGACGTGCGCATGCCGCAGATGAACGGTCTCGATGCCGCGCGCGCCATTCTCGGTGCGGGACTGCCACATCCGGTACGCATTTTGATGCTCACGACGTTCGACATCGACGACTACGTCTACGAAGCGCTCACCATCGGCGCCAGCGGCTTCATGCTCAAGGATGCGCCCGCCGAGGAACTGATCCGCGGCGTACGCGTCGTCGCCGCGGGGGAGGCATTGCTCGCGCCGTCGGTTACTCGTCGCCTCATCGCCGACGTGACGTCCAGGCGCGGAACACCCCGGGTGGAACCGTCGTCGCTGCGGGTTCTGACGCCGCGCGAACGCGAGGTGCTCGAGTTGATCGCCAAGGGGATGTCGAACACGGAGATCGCGCAGTCGTTGTTCGTCGCCGAGCAGACCGTCAAGACACACGTCGGCAAGGTGCTCGGCAAACTCGGTCTGCGGGACCGGGCGCAAGCAGTCGTGCTGGCATACGAGAGTGGCGTCGTCACTCCAGGCTGACCATCCGACCGTCACGAATTACGGTAGGAGGTATGGCCACGACGAAAGGCGAGAATTCGATGCGCATCGGTGTTCTGACCGGCGGCGGTGACTGCCCGGGACTCAACGCAGTGATCAGGGCGGTGGTTCGCACCGCGGATGCGCGCTACGGATCGACCGTCGTCGGATTTCTCGACGGATGGCGAGGGTTGCTGGAGGACCGGCGGATTCAGCTCCGCAACGACGACCGCAACGATCGGCTGCTGACCAAGGGCGGCACGATCCTCGGGACAGCACGGACCAACCCCGATGTGTTGCGCGCCGGGCTCGACCGGATCAAGCAGACGCTCGAGGACAACGGCATCGACGTGCTCATCCCGATCGGTGGTGAGGGAACTCTCACGGCCGCGAACTGGCTGTCGGAGGAAGGCGTTCCCGTCGTCGGCGTGCCGAAGACGATCGACAACGACATCGACTGCACCGACGTCACATTCGGCTTCGACACCGCGCTCACCATCGCCACCGACGCGATCGACCGGCTGCACAGCACCGCGGAGTCGCATCAGCGCGTCATGCTCGTCGAGGTCATGGGACGGCACGCGGGATGGATTGCCCTGCACGCCGGTCTGGCGTCCGGATCGCACATGACGTTGATCCCGGAGCAGCCGTTCGACGTCGACGAGGTCTGTGATCTCGTGCGCAAGAGGTTCCAGCGCGGCGACTCGCACTTCATCTGCGTCGTCGCCGAGGGGGCGAAGCCGAAGGAGGGGTCGATGTCGCTTCTCGACGGCGGTATCGACGAATTCGGACACGTGCGATTCACCGGCGTCGCGCATCAACTCGGCCAGGAAATCGAGCGGCGGATCAACAAGGAAGTACGCACGACGGTGCTCGGGCACGTGCAGCGCGGCGGGACGCCGACGCCGTACGACCGCGTGCTCGCGACGCGTTTCGGTGTCAACGCCGCCGACGCCGCCCACGCCGGGGACTTCGGAAAGATGGTCTCGCTGCGCGGGGTCGACATCGGGCTGGTCTCGCTCGACGAGGCCGTCAAGCAACTCAAGCGGGTGCCGGAAAGCCGGTACGTCGACGCGGCGGCGTTCTTCGGGTAGGCGCCTTCGGCGCCCGTGAGTACTTATGTATAGAGGGCTATGCATTAGTACTCACGGGTGCCGGAGGCGCCTCGTTACTGACGCGTTCGCACCAGCGCATAAACTGACGTGCATGACTGCTGCCACGGTCGATCTCATCGACTACGACGACGTGCTGACCCGATTCGACCCCGTTCTGGGTATGGAGGTCCACGTCGAGCTGGGCACAGCGACCAAGATGTTCTGCGGCTGCCCGACTGCGTTCGGTGCCGAGCCCAACACGCAGGTCTGCCCGGTGTGCCTGAGCCTCCCCGGCGCCCTTCCGGTGGTCAACTCCGCCGCCGTGGAATCGGCCATCCGCATCGGCCTTGCACTGAACTGTTCCATCACCCCGTGGGGACGTTTCGCTCGGAAGAACTACTTCTACCCGGATCAGCCGAAGAACTACCAGATCTCGCAGTACGACGAGCCGATCGCCACCGAGGGCTACCTCGACGTCGTCCTCGACGACGGCAGCACCTTTCGCGTCGAGATCGAGCGGGCGCACATGGAGGAAGACACCGGCAAGTCGACGCACGTCGGCGGCGCGACCGGGCGCATCGAGGGAGCGAGCCACTCGCTGCTCGACTACAACCGCGCGGGCGTTCCGCTCGTCGAGATCGTCACCAAGCCGATCACCGGTACCGGGGAGCGCGCTCCCGAGGTGGCACGCGCCTACGTCACCGCCCTGCGTGACCTGCTGAAGGCCCTCGACGTGTCCGACGTCCGCATGGATCAGGGCTCGCTGCGTTGCGACGCCAACGTGTCGCTCATGGAGAAGACGGCCACCGAATTCGGTACGCGTACCGAGACGAAGAACGTCAACTCGCTCAAGAGCGTCGAGGTCGCCGTTCGCTACGAGATGCGCAGGCAGGCAGCCGTGCTGCAGTCCGGCGGCGAGGTCGTGCAGGAAACCCGTCACTTCCAGGAGTCCGACGGCACCACGTCGCCCGGACGCAAGAAGGAGACGGCCGAAGACTACCGCTACTTTCCCGAGCCCGACCTCGCGCCCGTCGCACCGGACGCAGCCTGGATCGAAGAGCTCCGCGGCACGCTGCCCGAGCTTCCGTGGCTGCGCCGCGCCCGCATCCAGGCCGACTGGGGCGTCTCCGACGAGGAGATGCGTGACCTCGTGAACTCCGGAGCTCTCGACCTCGTCGCGGCGACCGTCGACGCGGGTGCACCCGCGCAGGCCGCGCGGTCGTGGTGGGTGTCCTATCTGGCTCAGCAGGCGAACGTCAAGGGCGTCGAGCTCACCGAGCTGGCCATCACGCCGGCTCAGGTCGCAGCCGTCGTCGCGCTGGTCGCCGACGGCAAGGTCAACAACAACGGTGCTCGTCAGATCGTCGACGGTGTCCTCGCCGGGGAGGGTGAACCTGCCGACGTCATGGCTGCTCGTGGTCTCGTCGTCGAGAAGGACGACACCAAGTTGCAGGCAGCCGTCGACGAGGCTCTCGCCGCGAATCCCGGTATCGCAGACAAGATCCGCAGCGGCAAGGTTCAGGCGGCGGGTGCCATCGTCGGTGCCGTCATGAAGGCGACACGTGGCCAGGCCGACGCAGCACGAGTCAAGGAACTCGTGCTCGCCGCCTGCAGCTAGCTCTAGTCGAATCCGCCTCCGCCTGCGGGGACCGGAATCTTGACGACGCGATCGTCGTTGGGGCCGGGCGCGTCACCGTTCTTGTTGACGGTCCCGGCCCAGATCGTGCCGTCGCCGGAGATCGCGGCGCCGTTGAGTTGGCCGTAACGGTCCTGCGCGACGAGGGACGGCGCGGCGGTCACGGCTCCGGTGTTCTCGTCGGTTGCGAGCACGGCGACGGCCTTGCCCGTCGTCAGCGCGATGGCCACCGTGCCGGGGCCGGCCGCGCAGCCGGCGACACCGGGACGGTCCGGCCAGGTCCAGACCGGTGAGACGACCGTGCCGAGTTGGTCGATGCGCTGCAGCCGATCCTCGACGGCCGTCCGGTCGGTGACCCAGATGCTGCCGGTCTGATCGGTGCAGACGTCGCCTGCGGTCCCGATACCGCTCAGTGCGACGGCCGGGGCAGGCGGGTTCGCGGACGGCGTCAACGAGTCGACGCGCAGCAACTTGCCGGAAAGTGACGCCGGATCCGTTGCGGCAGCAGGGTTTCCGGCATCGCCCGTCAGTACCAGCATCTGACTGGGGCTGGAGAATTCGATCGCACCTCGGTTGCTCACCTGGCCGCGCGGGATGCCCGTCAGTACTGGCTTCGGGGTGTCTCCGGCTGCGATACGGACGACACGGTTGTCCGAGCCCGTCGTGATGTAGGCGTAGATGAGTCCGTCCTCGGCGTAGCTCGGGGACAACGCCAGATCGAGCAGACCGCCGTCGCCGGACGCGTCGACGTCGACGCGCGCTACTTCCGTCGGCTGCTGCCCCTGGGCGACCTGCACTATCCGCCCGGTACGCCGCTCGCCGATCAACGCCGAGGCACCACCGGGGAGCATGACGAGACCACCGGTGGTGTCGAGACACGTCGCGATCACGTTCGGGTCCGGGTCGACACACGGACCGGGAGGCGGGCCGGGAGCGGCGGAGGTGGACGTCGGAGGCGCGTCGGGGTCGACGGGGTCGATCTCGGCTGCGCCGAAGGACGGCTCGGGGCTGAACGGGGTGGATGCGGAGTCGTCGAAGCGTGCACATCCCGCCGCCATGATCGCGGTGACGGCCAGGACTGCGGAGGCGGTAGCTCTTCGTGACGACGCACGCACCAACTTCATGTACGCAAACGTTACGGAAACCTCGGCGCACTTCGCCAGGCGGTCCGGATCCGTGAGCGCCGCGCCCGACTCAATGTAGGTGCATCGGCGCCTCACCGCTCTAGTGTTGGAGACGTGACCGACAAGCCCCGTGACTCCGACAAGCCCGACTCCGGCTACGAGCCTGCGTCGAGCCCGTACGACCAGCCCACCGAACAGATTCAGCAGCCACCGAAGGCGCGCCCGGCCTCGGGTGACTCGAACAAGTTGCCACGTACCGACGACGACTTGGACTTCGGAAGCAGCACGGCGTCGTACCCGACCGAGCAGCTACCCGCGTTCCGCCCGTCGAAATACGAGGAGCCGACGCCGTCGGACACCGGATCGTCGTACTCGGACAAGCCGACGGAGGTGTTCGATCGCTCCCAGACGAGTGCGCCGGTCTCACCGGCACCGTCCGTGTCCCCAGCCGCTTCCGCGCCGGAACCCGTCGTGCGTACCGAGACGGTGCAGATCCCGGCCAAGCGCGGCACGCTGGATCTCGGATTGCTGCTGCTGCGTCTGGCAGTGGGTGGCATCTTCCTCGTGCACGGTCTTCAGAAGCTGGTCGGCTTGTGGAACGGCCCGGGTCTCGACGGCTTCCGCGGACTGCTCGAGGACACCGGCTACGAGCAGGCCAACATCCTCGCGATCGCGGGCGCGGTCGGTGAGACCGCGGGCGGTGCGCTGCTGATACTCGGACTGGCGACGCCGTTCGCGGGTGCCGCGGTTCTCGGCGTCATGATCAACGCGTGGTGCTTCAAACAGGCCGCCGACCCGGGTCTGCAGTTCTTCGCGCCGAACGGCGTCGAGTACGAGAGCCTCCTGGGCGTTGCAGCCGCCGCGATCATCCTGACCGGCCCGGGCAAGATCGCGCTCGACGGCCGCAGGGGATGGGCGACGCGTCCGCGCTTCGGTTCGTTCCTCGCGCTGCTGCTCGGCATCGCCGGCGGCGTGTGCATCTGGATCTTCTTGAACGGTGCGAACCCGATAGCGGCGTAGCCGCATGTGAGTGGGAATGCGTACTGGAGTACGCATTCCCACTCACGGGGCCTAGGGCACGTACCGCACTGCGCCCTTGTCGGCCGACGTCGCGAGAGCTGCGTACGCGCGCAGGGCCGTGGTGACCGTGCGCTGGCGATCCACGGGCTGCCACGGGCGCTCCGACGCCTCCATCTTGGCCCGTCGCGTCGCGAGAACGTCGTCGTCGACGAGGATCTCGAGCGTGCGCGAGCCGACGTCGATGCGCACCTGGTCGCCGTTCTCCACCAGACCGATGACGCCGCCCGACGCGGCCTCCGGGGAGATGTGGCCGATGGACAGGCCGGACGTGCCACCGGAGAAGCGGCCGTCGGTGATCAGCGCGCACTCCTTGCCGAGACCGGCACCCTTGAGGAACGCCGTCGGGTGCAGCATCTCCTGCATGCCCGGGCCGCCCTTGGGGCCCTCGTAGCGCACGACGAGCACGTCGCCCGGCTTGATCTTCTTCTGCAGGATCGCCGACACGGCTTCTTCCTGCGACTCCACGACGAGCGCCGGGCCCTGGAACGAGAACAGTTCCTCGTCGATGCCCGCCGTCTTCAGAATGGCGCCGTCGACCGCGATGTTGCCGCGCAGCACGACAAGACCACCCTCGACGGTGTACGCATGCTCCTTGTCGCGAATGCACCCGCCTGCGGCGTCGGTGTCGAGCGACGACCACCGGTTGTCCGTCGAGAACGGTTCGGTGGTGCGCACTCCACCGGGAGCAGCATAGAACAGCTCGAGGGCCTCGTCGGAAGCCTTGCCGGAGCGGATGTCCCACGTGTCGAGCCACTCGTCGAAGCTCTTCGTGTGCACCGTCGAGACGTCGGTCTCGAGCAGGCCTGCGCGACGCAGTTCGCCCAGCAGCGCCGGGATTCCGCCTGCGCGGTGCACGTCTTCCATGTGGTAGTCGGAGTTCGGCGACACCTTGGACAGGCAGGGGACCTTGCGGCTGATGGCGTCGATGGTCTCCAGATCGAAGTCGACCTCGCCCTCCTGGGCTGCGGCGAGCGTGTGCAGCACGGTGTTGGTCGAGCCGCCCATCGCGACGTCGAGTGCCATCGCGTTGCGGAACGCGGCGGGGGTGGCGATGCTGCGCGGCAGCACGGAGTGGTCGTCCTCGCGGTAGTACTTGAGCGCTGCTTCGACGACGACGGTGCCCGCCCTCTCGAAGAGTGCGCGACGCGCACTGTGCGTCGCGAGTGTGGATCCGTTGCCCGGCAGAGCAAGACCGAGGGCCTCGGTGAGGCAGTTCATCGAGTTGGCGGTGAACATGCCCGAGCACGAACCACACGTGGGGCAGGCGCTGCGCTCGACCTCGTCGAGTCCTTCCTCGGACACGGACTCGTTGGCGCTCGCCGAGATCGCGGTGATGAGGTCGGTCGGTGCCTGCGCGACGCCACCGACGACGACGGCCTTGCCCGCTTCCATCGGACCGCCCGAGACGAAGACCGTCGGGATGTTCAGACGCATCGCGGCATTGAGCATGCCGGGAGTGATCTTGTCGCAGTTGGAGATACAGACGAGCGCGTCGGCGGTGTGCGCGTTGGCCATGTATTCGACCGAGTCCGCGATGATTTCGCGGCTCGGCAGGGAATAGAGCATGCCGCCGTGGCCCATTGCGATGCCGTCGTCGACAGCGATCGTGTGGAACTCACGTGGAACGCCACCGGCAGCGCGGACGGCGTCGGCGACGATTTCGCCTACGTTCTTCAAATGCACGTGGCCGGGCACGAATTGGGTGTACGAGTTGGCGATCGCGACGATCGGCCTACCGAAATCCGAGTCCGTCATTCCAGTGGCGCGCCAGAGCGAGCGTGCGCCCGCGGCGTTGCGTCCGACAGTGGTAACCCGTGACCGTAGCGGCGGCATGCTTCGATTCCTCAATCTGTGGAGCGAATACTTTTCAGCGGATATCGCTCCGGCAAGGCTACTCCCGTATCACGAAGTGCCCTTGTCCGGTCCGCCGTCGGTTTCCGAATCCTGCTCCGCCCGCTCGGCATCGGCCGCGGCGGCATCGGCTGCTGCTGCCGCGTACGGATCGGTGATGCGTCCACCGCTCGCGGCCGCCAACTGAGGCAGACGGTCGAAACGAACGAGAGGAAGTGACTTCTCGCTCTTGTCCTTCAGGACGACGCGTGCCCACCGGCGATTCGGAAAGTGGATCCCGCGGACGTCGTCCCACCCTATGAACTCGGAGCCGAGGAATCGACGCACGGAAAGACCGTCGATCGACACCACGGTCCTGACCCGAATCACCCACACGGCCACTACGATGGGGACCACGAAGAGCCAGCCGAGAGCGGCAGGCCAACTCGCTGCGGGGAAGAAAACTCCGAACAGGAGCAGGGCCACGCCGATCAGCGCGAGGCGCGGAAGCCGGATGACCTGTGGGGAGGGATCGGGCGTGTGGGATGATGTGTCCGGTGGTTCGGACTGCTGCGGAGACGACACCCATTCATCTTCGCATTGCAACTGCGCGATCTCACATAATGGGATTGCGTCGTGACGAGTTTGACTGTTCCCTATGCGCGCGCCTACCGTCGAGCGCGTGAAGCGGAATCAGATACTCGTAATCGGCCGGCGCGTCGTCGCCTGAGCCGGTTCATTCCAACTCGCATCGACGCGCCACCCTCGTACAGCCTCGGCTGGCGGGGGTTTTTTCTTGCCCAGAGATCGTCCAGTACCAAGACCCTGAGGAAGCCGCAGTGAGCGCACCAACCGCACGCCCAGGGCCCACGACACGTAAGTCGGGGGCAGTCAGCAGCTCGTCGACGCAAGAGACGCCGACGGTAGGCATCGTCGAAGGATCTCGCCGTCAGGTCGCACCCGAAAAGGTGACCGGCGCGCAGTCCGTCGTCCGAGCGCTCGAGGAACTCGACGTCGACACGGTATTCGGTATTCCCGGCGGCGCCGTCCTTCCCGTCTACGACCCGCTCTTCGACTCGAAGAAGGTCCGCCACGTCCTCGTCCGGCACGAGCAGGGTGCAGGACACGCCGCAACGGGTTACGCCCAGGCAACCGGCCGCGTCGGTGTCTGCATGGCGACGTCCGGACCCGGCGCGACCAACCTCGTGACCCCGCTCGCCGACGCACAGATGGACTCGGTCCCCGTCGTCGCGATCACCGGTCAGGTCGCCCGCAGCCTCATCGGCACCGACGGGTTCCAGGAGGCCGACATCTCCGGCATCACCATGCCGGTGACCAAGCACAACTTCCTGATCACCGACGGGGTCGACATCCCGCGGATCATCGCCGAGGCGTTCTACATCGCCGCGTCCGGTCGTCCGGGCGCTGTCCTCGTCGACATCCCGAAGGACATCCTGCAGGCGCAGACGACGTTCTCGTGGCCGCCGGAGATGCGACTGCCCGGCTACCGTCCGGTGACCAAGCCGCACGGCAAGCAGGTTCGCGAAGCGGCGCGCTTCATCGCCGACGCGAAGCAGCCCGTGCTGTACGTCGGCGGCGGTGTCATCAAGGCCAATGCGTCGGCCGAGTTGCTGGAACTCGCGGAGCTGACCGGCATTCCGGTCGTCACCACCCTGATGGCGCGTGGCGCGTTCCCCGACACGCACCAGCTGAACCTCGGCATGCCGGGCATGCACGGAACCGTTGCAGCCGTTGCGGCACTGCAGAAGAGCGACCTGCTCATCACGCTCGGCGCTCGTTTCGACGACCGTGTCACCGGCAAGCTGTCGTCGTTCGCGCCGAACGCCAAGGTCATTCACGCCGACATCGACCCGGCCGAGATCGGCAAGAACCGATACGCGGACGTGCCGATCGTCGGTGACTGCAAGGAGGTCGTCGTCGAGCTGATCGAGGCCATCCGCGCGGACCGTGCCACCGGCACGACGCTGGACCTCGCGGAGTGGTGGACCTACCTCGACGGCATCCGCAAGACGTACCCGCTGAGCTACGACCGTCCCCAGGACGGGAGCATGTCGCCGGAATTCGTCATCTCCGCGGTCGGCAAGGCCGCAGGTCCCGACGCGGTGTACTGCGCGGGCGTCGGCCAGCATCAGATGTGGGCGGCGCAGTTCATCGACTACGAGAAGCCGCGTACGTGGCTCAACTCGGGTGGTCTGGGCACCATGGGGTACGCGGTTCCCGCAGCCATGGGCGCCAAGATGGGCGTGCCGGACACCGAGGTGTGGGCGATCGACGGCGACGGCTGCTTCCAGATGACCAATCAGGAACTCGCCACGTGCGCGGTCGAGGGCATCCCGATCAAGGTCGCGTTGATCAACAACGGCAACCTCGGCATGGTTCGGCAGTGGCAGACGCTGTTCTACGAGGAGCGTTACTCCAACACGAACCTCGGAACCCATGGCACGCAGCGCATTCCGGACTTCGTCAAGCTGGCCGAGGCTCTCGGTTGCGTCGGAATCCGGTGCGAGCGCGAGGAAGACGTCGACGACGTCATCGCGCAGGCCCGGGCGATCACGGACCGGCCGGTCGTCATCGACTTCATCGTCGGTGCCGACGCGCAGGTCTGGCCGATGGTGGCCGCAGGCACGGGTAACGACGAGATCATGGCAGCACGTGGCATCCGCCCGCTGTTCGACGAGGACGAGGCCTCGGTCGCCGAGCCGGCCGTCATCCACGAAGCCATGAACCGCGAGCAGGCGCACGGTGAGGCGCTGTCCGCGAACGACGAGAAGGGCACCGCGAAGTGAGCACGAGTCATACCCTCAGCGTCCTCGTCGAGGACAAGCCAGGTGTGCTGGCCCGCGTCGCCGCGCTGTTCTCGCGTCGCGGATTCAACATCTCCTCGCTCGCCGTCGGCGGCACCGAGATTCCCGAGATCTCGCGCATGACCATCGTCGTGACCGTCGACGAATTCCCGCTCGAACAGGTGACGAAGCAGCTCAACAAGCTCATCAACGTCATCAAGATCGTCGAGCAGGACGACGACACGTCGGTCGCGCGAGAATTGGTCCTGATCAAGGTGCGTGCCGACGCAAGCGTGCGGAGCGAGGTCATCGAAACGGTGAACCTGTTCCGCGCCAAGGTGATCGACGTGTCGCCCGAGTCCGTCACGGTCGAGGCGACGGGTACCCGCTCGAAGCTCGATGCGTTGCTGAAGATGTTGGACCCCTATGGAATTCGAGAAATAGTTCAGTCGGGAGTCGTTGCCGTCGGACGTGGACCGAAATCGATCACTGCCTCGCGCTAGCCGCGAGCAGTACAGCGTAAAACCCAAGAGGAAAGGTAATAACCAGTGGCAGTCGAGATGTTCTACGACGACGATGCTGATCTGTCGATCATCCAGGGCCGCAAGGTCGCGGTCATCGGCTACGGAAGCCAGGGCCACGCGCACTCGCTGAGCCTGCGCGACTCGGGCGTCGACGTCCGCATCGGCCTGAAGGAAGGTTCGAAGTCTCGCGCCAAGGCCGAGGAGCAGGGACTGACCGTCGGCACGCCGGCAGAGGTTTCCGCATGGGCCGACGTCATCATGGTGCTCGCACCCGACACCGCTCAGGCATCGATCTTCAAGGAAGAGATCGAGCCGAACCTGAAGGACGGCGACGCGCTGTTCTTCGGTCACGGACTCAACATCCACTTCGACCTGATCAAGGCTCCTGCCGGCGTCACGGTCGGCATGGTGGCCCCCAAGGGCCCCGGCCACCTCGTGCGTCGCCAGTTCGTCGACGGCAAGGGCGTTCCCGCGCTCATCGCCATCGATCAGGACCCGAAGGGCGAGGGCCAGGCGCTCGCGCTGTCGTGGGCCAAGGGCATCGGTGGCACGCGCGCAGGCGTCATCAAGACCACGTTCAAGGAAGAGACCGAGACGGACCTCTTCGGCGAGCAGGCTGTCCTCTGCGGTGGCACGGAAGAACTCGTCAAGACGGGCTTCGAGGTCATGGTCGAGGCCGGCTACGCACCCGAGATGGCGTACTTCGAGGTTCTGCACGAGCTCAAGCTCATCGTCGACCTCATGTACGAGGGTGGCATCGCCCGCATGAACTACTCGGTGTCCGACACCGCGGAGTTCGGCGGCTACCTCTCCGGCCCGCGCGTCATCGACTCGGGCACCAAGGAGCGCATGAAGGCGATCCTGGCCGACATCCAGTCCGGTGAGTTCACCCGTCGCCTCGTCGCCAACGTCGAGAACGGCAACACCGAGCTCGAAGGCCTGCGCAAGGCCAACGCCGAGCACCCCATCGAGGTCACCGGCAAGAAGCTGCGCGACCTGATGAGCTGGGTCGACCGTCCGATCACCGAGACGGCCTGATCCGTCGTACATGAGTGAAGGGCATCCGCGAGGGTGCCCTTCGCTCGTTCGGTGAGGGTGAACCCCGTGCTGTTCGCCCAGGCCATTAAACTTGTCCCGCACTCGCACTCTTTCACCAGCTCGAAACCGACATAGGGGAGTTCTTCACGTGAGCCAGCCAGGCCGTCCTGTCGTTCTGATCGCCGACAAACTTGCGCAGTCCACAGTCGAGGCTCTCGGCGACGGCGTCGAGGTCCGTTGGGTCGACGGCCCGGACCGCCCCGCCCTGCTCGCCGCCGTCCCCGAGGCCGACGCGATCCTCGTTCGCTCCGCGACGACGGTCGACGCCGAGGTCCTCGCCGCAGGCACCAAGCTGAAGATCGTCGCCCGCGCAGGCGTCGGCCTCGACAACGTCGACGTACCGGCAGCCACCGAGCGCGGTGTCCTCGTCGTCAACGCACCGACGTCGAACATCCACACCGCTGCCGAGCACGCCGTGACGCTGCTGCTGTCCGCTGCGCGTCAGATCCCCGCCGCCGACAAGACGCTGCGTGAGCACGAGTGGAAGCGCAGCAAGTTCAACGGCGTCGAGATCTTCGGCAAGACCGTCGGCGTCGTCGGACTCGGCCGCATCGGCCAGCTGTTCGCGCAGCGCCTCGCCGCGTTCGAGACCCACATCATCGCGTACGACCCCTACGTCTCCGCAGCACGCGCCGCACAGCTCGGCATCGAGCTCGTCAGCCTCGACGAACTGCTCACGCGCGCCGACATGTTCTCGGTGCACCTGCCCAAGACCCCCGAGACCAAGGGCATCATCGGCAAGGAAGCCCTCGCCAAGACCAAGCCCGGCGTCATCGTCGTCAACGCGGCTCGCGGTGGGCTCGTCGACGAGCAGGCTCTCGCCGACGCCATCACCAGCGGCCACGTCTTCGCTGCAGGCATCGACGTCTACGCCAGCGAGCCCTGCACCGACAGCCCGCTGTTCGAACTGCCCCAGGTCGTCGTCACGCCGCACCTCGGTGCGTCGACCACCGAAGCGCAGGATCGCGCGGGCACCGACGTCGCGAAGTCCGTATTGCTCGCTCTCGCAGGCGAATTCGTTCCCGACGCAGTGAACGTCAAGGGCGGCGCGGTCGGCGAGGAAGTGTCGCCGTGGCTCGACATCGTTCGCAAGCAGGGTGTCCTGCTCGGTGCGCTATCCGACGAACTGCCGTCGTCGCTGTCGGTCGACGTCCGCGGTGAGCTCGCAGCCGAGGACGTCGAAATCCTCAAGCTGTCGGCGCTGCGCGGTCTGTTCTCCGCCGTCATCGAGGACTCGGTCACGTTCGTCAATGCACCCTCGCTCGCCGAGGAGCGCGGTGTCACCGCCGAGGTCACCACGGCACCCGAGAGCGAGAACCACCGCAGCGTCGTCGACATCCGCGCCGTCTACGGCGACGGCACCGTCCTCAACGTCGCGGGCACGCTCACCGGAACCCAGCAAGTCGAGAAGATCGTCAACATCAACGGACGCAACTTCGACCTGCGTGCCGAGGGCAAGAACCTCATCATCAACTACACCGACCAGCCCGGCAGCCTCGGCCGCATCGGCACACTGCTCGGTGACGCGGGCGTCGACATCCAGGCCGCGGCGCTCAGCCAGGACTCCGAGGGCGACGGCGCGACGATCCTGCTTCGCGTCGACAAGGACGTGTCCGCCGAGGTCAGCGCGAACATTGCCTCGGCGGTCGGTGCGTCGACCATCGAGCTCGTCGACCTGTCCTGATCGTCTCTCACATCCATTCGCTCGAACAGAACGAGGAGTCAATGAAGCTCGCCGTCATCGCTGGAGATGGAATCGGCCCCGAGGTCGTCGACCAGGCACTGAAGGTGCTGGACGTCGTCGTCCCCGGCGTCGACAAGACCGAGTACGACCTCGGTGCTCGCCGCTACAACGCGACCGGCGAGCTTCTCCCGGATTCCGTTCTGGACGAGATCCGGGCGCACGACGCAATCCTGTTGGGCGCCATCGGCGATCCGTCCGTGCCCAGTGGTGTGCTCGAGCGCGGACTGCTGCTGCGCGCTCGGTTCGCGCTGGACCACCACATCAACCTGCGTCCGGCCAAGCTGTACCCGGGTGTCGTCGGACCGCTCGACGGCAACAAGAACATCGACATCGTCGTCGTCCGTGAAGGAACCGAAGGCCCGTACACCGGCAACGGCGGTGCGCTGCGCGTCGGTACGCCGAACGAGGTCGCGACGGAGGTCAGCGTCAACACTCGCTTCGGTGTCGAGCGCGTGGTGCGTGACGGTTTCGCGCGGGCCATAGGTCGTCGCAAGCACCTGACGTTGCTGCACAAGACGAACGTATTGTCTTTCGCCGGTAGCCTCTGGGCACGCACGGTCGACGAGGTTGCCAAGGAATTCCCGGAGGTCGAGGTCGCCTACCAGCACATCGACGCCGCCATGATCCACCTCGTCACCGACCCCGGTCGTTTCGACGTCATCGTCACCGACAACCTGTTCGGCGACATCGTGACCGACCTGTCCGCAGCCGTCAGCGGCGGAATCGGTCTTGCGGCCAGCGGAAACATCGACGCGACGGGTACGAACCCGTCGATGTTCGAGCCCGTTCACGGCAGCGCACCCGACATCGCGGGCCAGGGCAAGGCGGATCCCACGGCCGCAATTCTGTCGGTGTCGCTGCTCCTCGCACACCTCGGGGACACCGCGAACTCCGAGCGCGTCGAAGCTGCGGTGGCCGCGGACCTCGCGTCGCGCGGAACTGCTCCGGCCTCGACGTCGGAAATCGGTGACAGGATCGCGTCGAAGCTGTAACCCTTTCTCGCACCGAAGGCCTCCTCCGGTCACTCAGAGTGACCGAAGGAGGCCTTCGGTTTGTGCGGACCCCGGTCAGTCCTTCGACTCGTGGTCCGCCGGGATGACGGGGACGGACAGGGCGGGGAAGATCGAGGACACCAGGAACGCCACGGGAAAGCTGACGGCCGCGAGGGCGCCGAATGCCGGGGGTACGAGGGACGCGGCGATGTACTGACCGGTGTTCTGCATTCCCAGCGCACGACCGCTCCAGTACGGTCCCGCGAACTCCGCGACCGCGGTGAAGGCCAACCCGTTGGGTGCGACGGTGACGACCGATGCGACGACCATGACGACGATGGACACGGGGGAGTCCATCCAGTCGGTGATCGCGAGTACGAGCATGGTGACCGTCGTCGATACGGCGACCCAGCGGAGCGGACGCATTCGGCTGCCGACCCGGTCGGACAGTGCGCCGACGCCCATGCGGCCGAGGGCTCCCAGGATCTGGGTTGCGGTGACGAGTACACCGGCCGATGCGGCGGACCAACCGCGGTCGGACATCAACCACACGAGTGCGTACGTCCAGACGACGTACTGCGGCACGACGAGCAGGATCGACGTCGAATGGATGCGCCACAGCTGGCTGCTCGTGCGGTACGGGTTGACCAGCAGTCCTTGCTTCTCCGCCGCAGCGCGGTCCGGACGCGGGGGATCGACGACGCCCAGGCACAGAATCGCGCCGAGACCACAGATGACCGCTGGGACGAGCAGAGCGGATCCGACGCCGTGGTCGCGCGCGATGGACGGGATGGTCATCGCGGCGACAGCGACACCCAGTGGAACCGACATCTGACGGATTCCCATGGCGAGCCCACGCTGCTTCGGCGGGAACCAGCCGACGACGACGCGTCCGCTCGCGCTGTTGGCGCTGGCTGCAGCCATTCCACCGACCAGAAGGCACAGCCCGAGTATCGGTAGCGAAGTGGTGAAGTACGCGGCGACACTGGCGAGTGCGGTGAGCCCCAATCCGATTGCCAGAACGAGTCTTTCGCCGACGCGATCGACGAGCACGCCCCATGCGATGAGCGTCAGCATGATGCCGACCGTCGGCATCGCGACGAGAATTCCGGCGGTCGCGAAACTGAGGCCGAGATCGTCGTGCAGTGCGGGGATCAGGAAGGCGGCGCCGTTGATGAACACGGCTCCTGCGGTCTGGGCAAGCATTCCGAGCCCGAGCATGAACCACTTTCGACGACTCGTCGTCCGGCTCTCACTGTCGGTTCTCGTCACGTTCCTCACTGCTCCATCTCACTATGTGGACACTGAATCTCTCACTGTGAACTCTTCGGTCGACTGTACTCCGCGTCGGTGGTGGGCAATTCGACGGCCCGGCCACGTGGAAAACGTGGGTCGATAGACTTTCGGTATGCGACTGGGTCGAATTGCAAGTCCTGACGGTGTGGCTTTCGTGAGTATCGAAGGGGAGGGTGACGCGCAGACTGCCAAGGAAATCGCCGAACATCCTTTCGGCACACCGACCTTCACCGGGCGCTCGTGGCCGCTCGCCGATGTTCGCCTGCTGGCGCCGATTCTCGCCAGCAAGGTGATCGCGATCGGCAAGAACTACGCGGCGCACGCCGCGGAGATGGGTGGCGAAGCGCCCGAATCTCCCGTCATCTTCATCAAGCCGAACACGTCGATCGTCGGACCGGGCGCTCCGATCGTGCTTCCCCCGACGTCGAACGAAGTTCATTACGAAGGCGAACTCGCGGTCGTCATCGGCCGCCCCTGCAAGGACGTTCCCGCGTCCAAGGCTCTCGACGTCGTGCTCGGATACACCGTCGCCAACGATGTATCGGCCCGCGATCACCAGCGTGCCGACGGTCAGTGGACCAGGGCGAAGGGGCATGACACGTTCTGCCCGCTCGGTCCGTGGATCGAGACGTCGCTCGATGCATCGGACGTCGAGATCAAGACCGAGGTCGACGGCCAGGTCAAGCAGCACAGCCGCACGTCGCTGCTGTTGCACGACATCCCGAAGATCATCGAATGGGTCTCCGCCGTCATGACTCTGCTGCCCGGTGACGTCATCCTGACCGGAACTCCGGAGGGCGTCGGGCCGATCGCCGACGGCCAGTCGGTGTCGATCACCGTCGAGGGGATCGGAACGTTGACGAACCCTGTCGTAGCCAAGAACTAGACACCCACACTCAAGCCCTCGAACGTGAGCGAGACATGACCTCCACCGAAGTACGAGTCCGATTCTGCCCTTCGCCGACGGGCACACCCCATGTCGGCCTCATCCGCACCGCGCTGTTCAACTGGGCGTTCGCGCGCCACCACGGTGGCTCGTTCGTCTTCCGCATCGAGGACACCGACGCGGCCCGCGACTCCGAGGAGTCCTACGCCGCCCTTCTCGACGCGTTGCGCTGGCTCGGTCTGACGTGGGACGAGGGCCCCGAGGTCGGTGGACCGTACGAACCGTATCGGCAATCGCTTCGACGCGACCAGCACCTCGAGGTCGTCGCGAAGCTTCTGGAGGCAGGGGAGGCGTACGAGAGCTTCTCGACGCCCGAGGAAGTCGAGGCCAGGCACAAGGCGGCAGGTCGCGATCCGAAGCTCGGATACGACAATTTCGATCGTGACCTCACGCCGGAACAGAAGCAGTCGTTCGTCGACGAGGGCCGCAAACCCGTTGTGCGCCTTCGTATGCCGGATCGCGATCTGACGTGGAACGACTTGGTGCGCGGCGAGACGACGTTCAAGGCGGGAACGGTTCCGGACTTCGCGCTCACCCGTGGCAACGGAATCCCGTTGTACACGTTGGTCAATCCTGTCGACGACGCACTCATGAACATCACCCATGTTCTCCGTGGCGAGGACCTCCTGTCGTCGACGCCGCGTCAGCTCGCGCTGTACGAAGCGTTGGTCCGTATCGGAGTCGCGCAGCGGACACCGGAATTCGGTCACCTTCCCTTCGTGATGGGGCAGGGAAACAAGAAGCTGTCCAAGCGTGATCCCGAGTCGAACCTGTTCATTCACCGCGATCGCGGGTTCGTTCCCGAAGGGCTGCTCAACTATCTGGCATTGCTCGGCTGGGGGATCTCGGACGATCACGACGTGTTCTCGTTGGAGGAGATGGTCGAGGCGTTCGAGATCGGCAAGGTCAACTCGAACCCGGCGCGCTTCGACCAGAAGAAGGCCGACGCCATCAACGCCGAGCAGATCCGACTGCTCGAACCGGCGGACTTCGCGACGCGTCTGCGTGCCTTCCTCACCGAGCACGGCCATCTGCCTGCCGAGATCGACGAGGCGCAGTTCGCGATCGCCGCGGATCTGGTGCAGACACGCATCGTCGTGCTGTCCGACGCGTGGGGACTGCTGAAGTTCCTGTACGTGTCCGACGACGAATTCGAGATCGATCCGGCGGCCGCGTCGAAGAATCTCGGTGCCGACGCGGGCCCGGTGCTCGACGCGACCATCGCCGCGCTGACGGCACTGCCCGAATGGAAGACAGCCGAGTTGGAGGAATCGCTGAAGTCCGCGCTGATCGACGGCCTGGGGCTCAAGCCCCGCAAGGCATTCGCTCCCGTGCGCGTTGCGATCACCGGATCGCACATCAGCCCGCCGCTGTACGAGTCCATGGAACTGCTCGGTCGCGACAAGTCGCTCGCTCGACTCGGCGCGGCGCGCGCCCTGGTGGGTTGATCCACCCGATGGCGAGCCGGTGAGCGCTTCCGGCCGGGTGGACCGGTTCCAACGCAGACATCCGGTGGTCGGGTTTCCGCTCGCTGTCGTCTACAAGTTCGTCGACGATCAGGGTGGCTATCTCGCCGCCCTGATCGCCTACTACGCGTTCGTGTCTCTATTTCCGCTGTTGCTGTTGGGCTCGACGATTCTGGGGATCGTGCTCGCGGGCAATCCCGATCTGCAGCAACAGATTCTGGACTCGGCGCTGAATCAGATCCCGATCGTCGGGCAGGACGTCGGCGAACCCACTCGCATCGGTGGCGGCACACTGGGTCTCGTCGTCGGCGTCGTCGGATCGCTGTACGGCGGTCTCGGTGTCGCGGTGGCGTTCCAGAATGCGATGAACACCGCGTGGGCCGTCCCGAAGAATCTGCGCCCGGACCCGATCCGGGCTCGCCTACGCGGTCTGGGGCTGCTCAGTACCGTCGGAGTGGCGGTACTCGGCATCACCGCGGTCAATGTGATCAGCTCCGCGGGCTACTTCGGGGAGATCACGGGCACCGTCGTGCTGGCTGCTGTCGTTCTGTTGAACATCGTGGTGTTCGGTGTCGCGTTCCGGCTCGCCACGGCGAGGCCACTGTCGGTGGGGGACGTGTTGCCGGGTGCTGTTGCGGCAGGGGTGATCTGGCAGCTCCTGCAGACGTTCGGCGGGGTCTACATCAAACATGTCGTGAGCCGAGCCTCGATCATCAACGGTGTGTTCGCGGTCGTGCTCGGACTGCTCGCCTTCATGTACGTCGCAGCGGTTCTCATCGTCGTCGCGGTCGAGATCAACGTCGTACGCGTCGACAAGCTTTATCCGCGTTCGTTGTTGACCCCGTTCACCGACGATGTCGACCTGACCGAAGGGGACCGTCTCACCTACACCGGACAGGCGGAGGCGCAACGCAGCAAGGGGTTCGAGGAGATCGACGTCAGTTTCGACGGCCCGGGACCGAACGGTCATTCCGGATCGGCGTAGTGCGGCCGGACCGCGATGTCCATCGGGAAGCGTACGACGGTGTCGCCGAACAGCAGTCGCGTCGCCGCCAGCGCGGAGTCGACGACGAGTCCGCGCGCGGTATCGGGGTCGGACGTGTGGACCACGACTTCGTCGTGTTGGAAGAACACCAGTTCGCCTGATCCTGGGCGCGCCGACAGGCGTCGCCGCAGTTCGGCCAACAGACATGACGCCCATTCCGACGCCGTCGCCTGCACGACGAAGTTCCGTGTGAAGCGGCCGCGGGCATGGGTGTCGCCGTGGGACCACCACTCCGGCGTCGGCGGCGGGCAGGCTCGTCCGAGCCACGAACGGACCGTCTCACCCCGTTCGCCGGCGCGCGCGGCGCGTTCGACGTAGTCGACGGCGTCCGGGAAGCGGCGACGCAGCAGCGTGAGGAGAGCCCGCGCGTCACCCGACGTCGCGCCGTAGAGGACTCCGAGGATCGCGACCTTGGCCTTGGCTCGGTCCCCGCCGAATGCGGCGCCGGCGACCAGTGCGTAGAGATCGTCGCTGCCCGCTGCATTCATCATCTGTCGATCACCCGACATCGCGGCGAGAATGCGCGGCTCCAACTGACCGGCGTCGGCGATCACGAAGGTGTGTCCTGGATCCGCGATCACACTGTGCCGCAGGGCTTTCGGAATCTGCAGTGCACCGCCGCCACGGCTCGCCCAACGCCCGGACACGACCCCACCGGGAACGTACACGGGACGGAACCGGTCGTTCCTCACCCAGGTGTCGAGCCACGACCATCCGTTGGTGCTGAACAATTTCGCGAGATCGCGGTAGCGAAGAATCAGCGGGATCGCAGGATGGTCGATCCGTCGCAGAACATGGGCGCGTGTGGAGTCGAGCACGATGTCCTCGCGGGCGAATGCGGCCACCACCTCGGCGGGCGATGCCGGATTGACTCGGCGACCGAAGACCTCGCCGACGGCGGTTTCCAGTTCGATCATCGACCGCGGCAGCGATCCGTCGGGTGGACGGGGGCCCAGGACTGTCTCGAGGTACTGCCGATGACGCGTCGACGAGAACGGCAGCCCGTCGTAGCTCATCTCCGCGGCGGTGAGTGCTCCCGCCGATTCGGCAGCGACGAGCAGTCGAAGCGTCGCCGAATCCTGTATCGCGGTGGCGTGCGTCCGATACGACTCGACCAATGAGTCCGGTGACGGAGGATCGTACGTCTCGAAGAGGCCTGGCCGATCGTCGCGGTCGACCGCGGCCGCCATCACCTCCCCTCGCCGCGTCGCCAGAATCGACTCGGTGAGCTCGAGGTCGTGGCAGCGCTGAACGCGAACGCCTGCGTCGAGCAGCGGGGGATAGACGCGCGCTGCAGAGTCCCAGATCCAGCGTGGGTGAGAGTCGGCCTCGATCCTGGAGATGGTGTCCGCAAGATCGGAACATGTGATTCCGTCGCCGACCGTTCCGTCGTCATCGATCGGAACCAGGACGCCACCCGTGCCCGACGGTGCGACGACCATCTTCACGGCGGATTCTCGCGAACGTTCACCCCATGCAGTCTTCAGTAGTGTCGTTTACAGGCCATCGACGGGTCCGTGCGACGCCGTGGAGTCAGGTCAATGCCTCTGAACAGGCGATTTGGAGAATCATGGGTGGGCCCTGCTAATCTCTATCACGGCTCGAAACGAGGTGCAGAGCGCAGCGGAAACGCTCGCCGAGCAGTTCGAGAAGGTCATTGGGGTATGGTGTAATTGGCAACACAGCGGTTTCTGGTACCGCCATTCTAGGTTCGAGTCCTGGTACCCCAGCAAGCGCGAAGCGGCGATTTGGTCGCAGAGCGCGAGCCGGTTAAGCTTCCTGAGCACTCAGCGAGTGGTTGGTGGAGTGCAACCGGAAGTAACACTGCAAGTGCTGTAAAGATCCTGGCCCCGTCGTCTAGCGGCCTAGGACGCCGCCCTCTCAAGGCGGTAGCGCGGGTTCGAATCCCGTCGGGGCTACAACGAAAACCCTCCCACCGATCGCGGTGGGAGGGTTTTTTCGTTCGTCGGGACGGTCATACACTCTTGCGCCGGAACATCTTCTGGTGATCGGCCGGCCCGTGCGCGTTGTGCACCTTGGGTCCGCCGTCCAGGTGGTCGGTCGCGGTCACCGACTTGTGGTTCTTCTTGTCCAGCACTTCGCGGAACTTCTTCTTCAGATTCTCGTTGTCGGACTGGGTCATGATGATCACTCCTCGGGCGTCGACTGCCCACGAAGGTACTCCTCCCGGCAGGCCGGGCTCACCCCATTTTCGAAAGGTACTGAGCCGTGGTGCCGCCGAGCGGAAGCGTCGGGAGCCCCAGTTTGCGGTGATCCCAGGAACGAATCCGGTCTACGACGACGCGAACGACGATTCTCTTGTTCATCATCTGCTCGACCATCGGGCGAACCTCGTCCGAATAGGGACCGGTGTAGCGCTCCCAGACGCTGATGCCGACGTTCAGGGTGGCGTCCGGATCGTCGACGACCTCGGCGTGGCCGTCGATCGACACACCGCGCAGTGTGTCGTACGTATGACCGTCCTCGACGAGAACCGTGACGCGCGGATCGCGGCGTAGGTTGACGGCCTTCTGGGACTTCGCTTTGGTCTCGAACCAGATTTCGCCGTCGAGTAGCGCGTACCACATCGCGACGAGATGCGGTGTGCCGTCACGACCGATCGTCGCGAGGGTTGCGACGCGGCTGCGTTCGAGAAATTCGCCGATCTCGGCGTCGGTCATCGTGATCTGTGCCCGTTGATTGGTTCCCACGAGCATCTTCCTATCAGAGGTGACCGGTCGGTGTTCGCATTCGACGAACGACGGCTCACAATCGCTTGTGTATGGCCTCCGCCGCCGCGAGGAGGTCGGCGGCCCAGCGGGCGCCGGGGCGCCGTCCGATTCGATCGATCGGACCGGAAACCGATACTGCTGCAACGACATTGCCGACCGCGTCGCGAATCGGCGCGGCCACCGACGCGACGCCGGGCTCACGCTCGCCTGCACTCTGTGCCCATCCGCGTCGACGCACCTCGGCCAACGCGCGCTCGCCGAATTCGGCCTCGGGCAATATCGCTCGTTGAGCGTGCGGATCGGCCCACGCCAGAAGGACCTTGGCGCCGGAGCCTGCAGTCATCGGAAGGCGCGCTCCGACGAGGACCGTGTCGCGCAGTCCCGTCGGAGGTTCCATGGAGGCGACGCAGACGCGAACCGATCCTTCGTGCCGGTAGATCTGCACGCTCTCGCCGGTGATCTCACGTAAGCGGGGAAGGACCGAGGCGGCCGCGTCGAGAAGCGTGTCCGACGCGGTGGCGGCGAGCTCCGCCAGACCGGGTCCAGGACGCCACAGGCCGTTGGCGTCTCGGGTGAGAAGGCGGTGGATCTCGAGTCCGACGGCCAGACGGTGGGCCGTCGCGCGGGGGAGTCCGGTTCGTGCGCAGAGATCGCTCAGCGTGCAGGGTTCCTCGGCTACCGCGTACAGAACGCCCATAGCTTTGTCCAGAACTCCGATGCCGCTATGCTGTCTCATAGGTCGATACTAGCGTCTCGCATAGTGGGAATGCACATTGTGAGATCGCACAGGGTGCGCGCACGATGCGAGAGACGCGCAGTGGGTGTGTGCTGTGCAGTGTCGACGAACGACGCGACGTGGGCCGGCCCGTAGCCCACCGGCGCGACAGGCAGAAGTGACTCGAGCGAAGTAGAGATTGGTGGTAACCATGTCCGGAACAGCACGCACGCTGGCGGAGAAGGTGTGGGATCAGCACGTCGTCGTACGCGGCGAAGGTGAAGGTGCTTCGCGTGAGCCCGATTTGATCTACATCGATCTGCATCTCGTGCACGAGGTCACCAGTCCTCAGGCGTTCGACGGCCTCCGTCTCGCCGGACGACCGCTCCGACGGCCGGACCTCACCATCGCCACCGAGGACCACAACGTCCCGACCGCCGACATCTTCGCGCCCATCGCGGATGTCGTGTCGCGGACGCAGGTCGACACGCTGCGCAAGAATTGCGAGGAATTCGGAGTTCGGCTGCACCCCATGGGCAATCTGGATCAGGGCATCGTCCACATCATCGGCCCGCAGCTGGGCCTGACGCAGCCGGGAATGACCGTCGTCTGCGGAGACAGTCACACCTCGACGCACGGTGCTTTCGGCGCCATCGCAATGGGAATCGGCACGAGCGAAGTCGAACACGTCATGGCGACGCAGACGCTGTCGCTGCGTCCGTTCAAGACGATGGCGATCACCGTCGACGGTGAACTCGCACCCGGCGTCACGAGCAAGGACCTGATCCTCGCCGTGATCGCGAAGATCGGCACCGGTGGCGGTCAGGGTTACGTTCTCGAGTACCGCGGCGAGGCCATCCGCGCGATGTCGATGGAAGCTCGAATGACCATCTGCAACATGTCGATCGAGGCCGGGGCTCGCGCCGGCATGATCGCGCCCGACGAGATCACCTACGAATACATCAAGGGGCGGCCGCACGCACCGCAGGGCGCGGACTGGGACGAGGCCGTCGCGGCGTGGGACCAGCTGAAGACCGATCCGGATGCCGTCTTCGACAACGAGGTTCACATCGACGCGTCGTCGCTCACGCCGTTCGTGACGTGGGGTACCAACCCGGGGCAGGGCGCGCCACTCGGTGATCGCGTTCCGAATCCGGACGATTTCGCCGACGAGAGCGCCAAATTGGCTGCCGAGAAGGCGCTGCAGTACATGGGTCTCGAGGCAGGAACTCCGCTGCGGGAGGTCTCGGTCGACACCGTGTTCGTCGGATCCTGCACCAACGGTCGCATCGAGGATCTGCGTGCCGTCGCAGAGGTTCTCGACGGCCGCACGGTCGCCGACGGTGTGCGCATGCTGATCGTGCCCGGATCGATGCGCGTGCGCGCACAGGCCGAGGAGGAAGGTCTCGGTGAGATCTTCACCGCCGCAGGCGCCGAATGGCGCCAGGCCGGATGCTCGATGTGTCTCGGAATGAACCCGGATCAGCTCGCGTCCGGCGAGCGTTCGGCGTCCACCTCCAACCGAAACTTCGAAGGGCGTCAAGGGAAAGGGAGCCGTACTCACCTGGTCTCGCCGCTCGTCGCGGCTGCCACTGCGGTACGAGGCACGCTGTCGTCGCCCGCCGATCTCGTCTGACCCGGCCTTTCATTCGCACGAATTATTCGTTGACCGTAGGAGATTTTTCGATGGAACCCTTTACCAGCCATAAAGGAATCGGCGTACCGCTGCGTCGGTCGAACGTCGACACCGATCAGATCATTCCGGCCGAGTACCTGAAGCGAGTCACGCGTACGGGTTTCGAGGACGGTCTGTTCGCCGCGTGGCGAAACGATCCTGATTTCATTCTCAACAACAGTCCGTACGACCGCGGTTCGGTTCTGGTGGCGGGACCGGACTTCGGAACGGGGTCCTCGAGGGAGCATGCGGTGTGGGCCCTCTCCGACTTCGGATTTCGGGTCGTCATCGCGTCGCGTTTCGCCGACATCTTCCGCGGGAACGCCGGAAAGGCGGGTTTGCTGGCCGCACAGGTCGAGCAGAGCGACGTCGAATTGATCTGGAAGGCACTCGAAGAGCAGCCGGGACTCGAGATCACCGTCGATCTGGAAGAGAAGACCGTCACAGCGGGAACCTTGGTGGTGCGCTTCGATATTGACGACTACACGAGGTGGCGCCTGCTGGAGGGCCTGGACGACATCGGATTGACGTTACGCCAGGTAGACGCCATTGCCGAGTACGAAAAGGCAAGGCCTTCATGGAAACCTACGACGCTTCCCGAGCGCATCGAGGCCCCGTCCGAAGGGTAGGAAATTCGGCCTCCGAGACCTACTGTGGCGGTAAATCTTTCCGTTGCGCCTGATGAAAATTGGCGTGGCGCATAGACTCTTGACGTCTTGGGGTTTACCGTTGTAGTAGTCGGTCCGACGATGGGCCACAATATTGCGGAGGAAATCCATGAACAAGGCAGAGCTGATCGATGCCCTGACCGAGAAGTTGGGGTCTGACAGGCGGAGCGCGACCGAGGCTGTCGAGAACATCGTCGACACCATCGTGCGTGCAGTTCACCGTGGCGAGAGCGTCACCATCACCGGATTCGGTGTGTTCGAGCAGCGTCGCCGTGCGGCTCGTGTCGCGCGCAACCCTCGTACCGGCGAGACCGTTCGCGTGAAGCCGACCAACGTTCCTGCTTTCCGTCCGGGTGCTCAGTTCAAGGCCGTCATCGCTGGCGGACAGAAGCTTCCGGCGTCCGGCCCTGCCGTCAAGCGTGGATCGGCTGCTGCGCCGGCGAAGAAGACTGCAGCAGCGAAGAAGACCGCAGCCAAGAAGGCAGCAGTCAAGACGACCGCTCGTAAGACCACGGCAGCCAAGAAGGCAGCACCGGCCAAGACGACGGCCCGCAAGACCACCACCGCCGCCGCGAAGAAGGCAGCACCGGCCAAGACGACGGCCCGCAAGACCACCACCGCCGCCGCCAAGAAGGCAGCTCCCGCGAAAACTGCTGCCAAGAAGACCACGGCTGCAGCGAAGAAGGCTCCGGCCAAGACCGCAGCCAAGAAGACCACGGCTGCAGCGAAGAAGGCTCCGGCCAAGACCGCAGCCAAGAAGACCGCCGCCAAGAAGGCCCCGGCCAAGCGCACCGCACGCAAGTAAGCGTCGAACGGTACGGCAGTACCGAAAACAACGACAGGGCCCCGACATTCGATGTCGGGGCCCTGTCGTCGTCCTGTATGTCGTTGTCGTGGACCGTTTCTGTGTCGGCCGTTGTGTCGTGTCGTACCGCGTATCAGTCTTCGGCAGGCACGGTCGGCAGCGGGCTCGCCAGGTGATCGGCCGCGATCAGTTTGTCGCCGTACAGCGTCAGCACCCAGACGCTGCCTTTTCGATTGCGGTTCGGCGGTAGCGTGACGCCGTCCTTCTCCGCCCACCACGACAGCAGATCCGGAATGACCTTGCCCTGACTGCACAGTGCGGTCACGTGATCGGCCGACGCGATCTCGCGGGCACGCCGGCGAGCGGTCGGCGGGTCCTCCCAATACCCCTCTTCGGACAGCAAGGGTTCCAACGTGATCTGTTCCCCCAGCGCGTCCGCAAGAGGCTGGACGGTTTGCACACACCGCCGCCGATTCGCCGCGTGCACGGTCTCCGCTCCGAACGCTCGCAGCTGTCCGACGAGCGCCGCTGCCTGGGTTTGTCCGAGCTTGTCCAAGGGGCGTAACGCGTCGTCGCCTTTGTAGCGCGATCGTTGCCCGGCGCGACCGTGCCGAACCAGCAACAGGGTCCGGGTGTCCGCCGGTTGCTTCAGGAATTTGTTCAGCACCTTGCGATCCATCGGATACGACAATTCACGCGCGGCGTGCTCGGGGCTTACCCATCTCAGCTCGTCCACTTCGGAGTTCGCTTCGAATTTGCCGTCGCGTGCCTCCGCGGCCCAGTAGTCGACCTTCTTCGTCTTCTGGTGCCCCGGAACGGGATACGTGACCTTGGTCAGATACCGGCCCAATCGGGCGTCGAACCCCGTCTCCTCGGCGATTTCCCGCACTGCGGCCACGACGGCGTTCTCGCCCGGGTCGATCTTTCCCTTCGGAAAAGACCAGTCGTCGTACTTCGGGCGATGAACGAGAGCGACACGAATGTCGCCTCCGTCGCCGGGGCATCGTCGCCACAGGACGGCACCCGCGGCGAAGATGTTGGCGCGCAGCGATTTGTCGCCGCGGCTCATCAGGAGGCCCGACTCCGACGGCTGCGCATCAGCTCGACCTGGTGCTCGCGCACGGTCTCACCCTGTGCGGGCGACGCGGCCCAGCTGCCGTCGGGCTGCAGAACCCAGCAGCGCGTGGTCGGGTCGAGAGCGGACTCGAAGATGTCGTCGAGTTGAGCAGTCAACCGTGGATCCTTCACCTGCGCCATGACTTCCACGCGGCGGTCCAGATTGCGATGCATCATGTCCGCGCTGCCGATCCAGAATTCTTCCGAACCGCGGAACTCGAGTATCCGTGAGTGTTCGAGGAAACGCCCGAGAATGGAACGCACCTCGATGTTCTCGCTCAGGCCGGGTACTCCTGGCTTCAGCGCGCAGATGCCGCGCACGACGACCTGGATCGGGACTCCGGCAGCGGACGCACGGTACAGGGCGTCGATGACCTGTTCGTCCACGAGCGCGTTGGCCTTCAACCGGACACCGGCGTTGCGGCCGGCCTGCTTGTGCTCGACCTCGCGTTCGATGCGCTCGATGATTCCGCGTCGAACCCCGTACGGAGCCACCAGGAGGTTCCGGTAGTGGGACTTGCGGGAGTATCCGGTCAGCGAATTGAACAGGTCGGTGAGGTCGGCGCCGATCTCGGGCGACGACGTCAACAAGCCCACGTCCTCGTAGATGCGGGCAGTCTTCGGGTTGTAGTTGCCGGTTCCGATGTGGCAGTACCGACGAATGACCGATCCTTCGCGTCGAACGACGAGGCACGTCTTGCAGTGCGTCTTCAAGCCGACGAGACCGTACACGACGTGTACCCCGGCTTTTTCGAGCTTGCGTGCCCATTCGATGTTGGCCTGCTCGTCGAACCGCGCCTTGATCTCGACCAGTGCGACAACCTGCTTGCCCGCGCCTGCCGCGTCGACGAGTGCGTTGACGATCGGTGAGTCACCGGAGGTGCGGTAGAGAGTCTGCTTGATGGCGAGCACGTGCGGATCGGCAGCCGCCTGCTCGATGAAGCGCTGCACACTCGTCGAGAATGAATCGTACGGATGCTGCACCAGCACATCGCCGTCGCGCAGCGTCGAGAACACGCTTTTCGGTGTTTCGCGCTCGCCGAACGCCGGATGCGTCGCGGGCACGAACGGTGCGTCCTTGAGGGTGGGACGGTCGACGCCGTACACCTGCCACAGGCAGGACAGGTCGAGGAGGCCAGGCACCTGGATGACGTCACCGGGGTCGACGTCGAGTTCGCGCAACAGCAGACCCAGCATGTGTTCGGTCATGTCGTCGGCGATCTCGAGGCGGACCGGAGAACCGAATCGGCGACGCGCCAGCTCGCGTTCGAGTGCCTGCAGCAGATCCTCGTCTCGATCTTCCTCGACCTCGAAATCCGCGTTGCGCGTGATGCGGAACGCATGGCTCTCCACGACTTCCATTCCGGGGAACAGGACGTCGAGGTGCGCCGAGATGACCTCTTCCATCGCGAGGAACGCATCGACGGCCTGGCCGTCGCCGCCGCGTCGCACACGCACGAAACGGTCGACGTTGTCCGGAACCTTGACGCGCGCGAAGTGCTCGCCTGCGGTGGCGTAATCCTTCACCGTGACAGCGAGATTGAGGCTGAGGCCGCTGATGTACGGGAACGGGTGGGCGGGGTCGACGGCGAGAGGTGTCAGTACCGGGAAGATCTGTTCCTGGAAGTACGCGGACAGGCGTTCGCGTTCGGCGTCGTCGAGGTCTCGCCACCGGACGATCTCGATGCCCTCGGATGCCAATTCGGGCAGGATCGAGTCGAGCAGCACCCGCGCGTGGCGACGCGCAAGTTCCTGTGTCCGTTCGCCGATCAGCGCGAGCTGTTCGCGGGGAGTGAGACCGTCGGCGGATCGAACCGACAGCCCCGTCTCGTCACGACGTTTCAGACCCGCGACGCGGACCATGTAGAACTCGTCGAGATTCGAGGCGAAGATGGCGAGGAACTTCGCACGCTCGAGGAGCGGAAGCGACGAATCCTCCGCGAGAGCGAGAACGCGTGAATTGAAGTCCAGCCAGCTCAATTCGCGGTTCAGATAACGGTTTTCGGGCAGAGCGTCCTTGTTCTGGACGACCTCGGGAGTGGTGGCGGCGGGTAGGGCGGACGGACTGCTCGGTGTCACGTTCGCCAGGGGAGCACTCCATTCCGCAGCCTCGACACCGCCCGAAGGGCCAGTGGATTCCGATTCGCCGGTTTGTACTTCGCTGTCGCTCACGAGAACGATCATCCCCCATTCCGTCGACGGTTGAAACTCGGATCGGCCATTTCGATCGCGATGCCGTGGCCGCATCACCAACCGAGCGTACGGAGAACTTCCGCGGTGGCGGGTCCGACACCCAACGAGAGTGCTTGTCGCACGTCGTCGATCGTGTCCACGTCGAGACGGAGGCCGGGCCAGGTGCCGTCGAGATCGTCGGCGCCCGACTGTCGGTGACGCTGAGCCGACGCCGGTCCGAACAGGGGAGTGAAGTCGCTCGCACCTGCCTTCAGGATCAGTGCAGCCGTTCCCGTTCCGTGATGATCGCTGACGACGGACCGCGACGCCGGGCGTGCGGTCTCGTAGGCTTCGGCGAGTTCTTCCGAACGCAATGCGGGCAGATCGGCCTGCAGGACGATGATGTCGTGTTCTCCGCCGGCACGAGCGGAGGTCATCGCAGCCGAGAACGCCGAGTTCAGTCGGTCGGCGGACGTGCCGTCCTCGCCGGCCGGATCCTCGACGACGAGGGCCCCCAACTCGTCCGCCACGTCGGCGACGGTCGGATCCGGCGTGACGACGGTGATCGACCCGACTGCCTCCACCGCACGGGCCGCCTGCACGGTGTCACGCAGCATCGCCACGACGAGCCGCGCCCGATCGACGTCCGAGAACGAATCGGCCAACCTCGTCTTGGCGGTGGTCAGATCCTTCACTGCGATGACCACGTGGGCGGTACTCATGGGTACCGATCCTGCCAGCGTGCGCGTCGCGCGCCGAGTTCGACCTCGGTGACGGGGCTCGGGCGGCTACTGTGATGCGGCGGCATGCTGGCGGGGTGGCCGACGCGGATTCCGGCGAGACTTTTCGAGAAGGTGGTTTTCGATGACCAGAGCAGCAGTACTCGGTTCCGGATCGTGGGGAACGGCATTCGCGAAAGTGCTTGCCGATGCCGGGACGGACGTCACGATGTGGGCCCGACGTGAGGAGTTGGCGTCGGCGATCGCCGACAAGCACGAGAACACCGACTATCTCCCCGGAATCACGTTGCCGTCGTCGATCTCGGCCACGAGCGACCCGGCGACGGCGCTCGACGGGGCCGACATCGTCGTGCTCGCGGTGCCCTCGCAGTCGTTGCGCGCCAACCTGGCCACGTGGACCGACTTCATTCCGGCGGATGCGACGCTGCTCAGTCTGGCCAAGGGAATCGAGACCGGAACGTTGCTGCGTATGAGTCAGGTGGTCGGTCAGGTGACGGGGGCGGATCCGAGTCGGATCGCGTCGTTGTCCGGCCCGAATCTCGCGCGGCCGATCGCGGAGGGGCAGCCGGCTGCGACGGTCATCGCATGCCCGGATTCCAGGCGCGCGCTCGAGATTCAGAAGTCCTGTGCCACAGGCTATTTCCGTCCCTACACCAATTCCGACGTCATCGGCTGCGAAATCGGCGGTGCGTGCAAGAACGTCATCGCCCTCGCCTGCGGAATGGCGAGTGGCGTCGGCTACGGCGAGAACACGCTCGCGTCGATCATGACGCGCGGCCTCGCCGAGATCATTCGGCTCGGCACCGCGCTCGGCGCGAAGCCGGCGACGCTGGCCGGTCTCGCGGGCGTCGGCGATCTCGTCGCGACATGCTCGTCGACGCTGTCGCGCAACCGCACGTTCGGTGAGCGTCTCGGGTCGGGCGGATCGATGGAGAGTGCGCAGGAAGCTGCACACGGTCAGGTCGCCGAGGGCGTCAAGTCCTGCACGTCGGTACGTGCGCTGGCCGAGAGCTACGACGTCGAGATGCCGCTCACCGAAGCGGTCCACCGCGTGTGCCACGAAGGATTGTCGGTTCCCGACGCCGTCGGGCATCTGCTCGGCCGTCGTATCAAGCCCGAGTGAAGGTGGGCCACGTCCACTGTGGCCGATGAGGTGGCGGTACGGTTTGGAACCGTGAGCACACCCCGTACCAAGGTCGCCGTCCTCTTCGGCGGCCGGAGCAACGAGCACGCCGTGTCCTGTGTATCCGCAGGCAGCGTGCTGAAGCATCTCGATCCGGAGCGGTACGAGGTCGTCCCGATCGGCATCACCACCGACGGCGCCTGGGTGCTCGGCGCCTCGGACCTCGAAGCACTGGCCATCCACGGCCGTGAACTTCCGTCCGTGGACAAGGACGGCGTCGCGCTGGCACTGACGGCCGATCCGACCCGTCGAGGCGCGCTCGTCGGACTCGGGGAGGGTGACGCGGGCAAGGTGCTCGACGCCGTCGACGTCGTCTTCCCGATCCTGCACGGACCGTACGGCGAGGACGGAACGGTTCAGGGGTTGCTCGAGCTCGCAGGCATTCCGTACGTCGGCCCGGGCGTCCTCGCCAGCGCTGCGGGAATGGACAAGGAGTTCACGAAGAAGTTGTTGGCGGCGGAGGGGCTGCCGGTCGGCAGGCAGATGGTGCTCCGGCACGACACCGAATCGTTGACCCCTGCGCAGCAGGATTCGATCGGACTGCCCGCATTCGTCAAGCCCGCGCGTGGCGGATCGTCCATCGGCATCTCACGGATCGTCGCGTGGAGCCAACTTCCGGCGGCCATCGCCGAGGCTCGTCGCCACGATCCGAAAGTGGTTGTGGAAGCGGCCGTTCACGGGCGTGAGGTCGAGTGCGGTGTTCTCGAGTTTCCGGACGGTGCCGTGCGCGCGAGCGCGGTCGCCGAGATCAAGTTGCCCGGCGCCGACGCGAACGACCACTCGTTCTACGACTTCGACAGCAAGTACCTCGACGACGTCACCGAATTCGACTTGCCCGCCGATCTTTCCGAGGACGTCGCCGACCGAATCCGTGCGATCGCGGTCGACGCGTTCCGTGCGCTCGATTGCCAGGGACTCGCGCGTGTCGACTTCTTCGTCACCGACGACGGCCCCGTCATCAACGAGATCAACACGATGCCCGGATTCACCTCGATCTCGATGTACCCGAAGATGTGGGGCGAAAGCGGTGTCGAGTACGGGGCCCTGCTCGATACGTTGATCGAGACCGCCGTCGCCCGGGGTGTCGGACTGCGCTAGTTCGGAGGCTGACGCAGAGGCGCAGGATCGAGCGGTGTCTGCGGCAATGCGGCGGTGATTGCGTTCGACGCGTCCTGCAGCGGTGTCGGTCCCGACCCACCGGGAACGGTCAATGCGACGTAGACGGCGCGGTCGACGGCGAACCACGTACTGGCGTCGATGCCGGAGTCGGCACCGGACACCTCGAACCATTGCACATCGTTGACGACCTGCAGGGGCGCTGCGACGTCGAACCCGTCAGGTCGGTCGAGGCCACAACGCAGGACGACAGGTTCGGACTCGTCGTCGCCTGGTGCCCACGCGCGAGCGCCCGCCGGGGCAGGGTCGAGCAGTTCGGCCGAGCGGTAGTCACCGAGTTGCTCGGGCAGAGCGCCCAGCAGCGAGGTGCATTCCGGACTCTCGGCTTCGGGCGCGTTCACCGGTCCGAGTGCTTCGGGTGGGCGCGTGGACTTGCCCGACACCATGACGGCCGCGACGATGACACCGATCAGCAGCGCGACCGGAAGCGCGACCGCCGTCGCGATGACCGCCGGGTGACGCCGCTCGGGTTGCTCCTGAAGTGTCGGCTCTGTCGGTGGCTGGGGCCTGGATTCGGGTTCGCTCATGGTCCTTCGGTCTTTTCGCAGTGCGAGGTCAGTGCTGGTCGACGACCTGGCAGGTCAACGTGCGAGTGATCGAGTCGACCTTCTGGATGTGTCCGACGATGTCGCGAACCTGTGCGTCGCCTTCACCCTCGGCGCGCACGACGACGTCGTACGGTCCGGTCACTGCTTCTGCCGACACCACGCCGGACACCTCGCGCAACGCGGATGCCACGAGGCCCGCGCGCCCCACCTCGGTCTGGACGAGGACGAATATCTGCACCATTGCTGGTCCCTTCCGGCGATCCTCGGCCGCGACACCGGCGGTAGTGTCGAGCGAGGGGAACGTGATCGTGGTGAACAGTTCACCGCCTGCGCACCTGCCGCTAAAAGTACCGCAGCGGCGAATCGGGTCCTCGCGCGCACGACCACCATCGACACGAGGGAGCTTTCGTCATCGACAACGGAGAGACGACCGTCGGCAGCGTCGGCGAGTTCGGTGTCATCGACAGGATCACCCAGGGGCGGCATCATCCGGCCGACACGGTCCTCGGCCCGGGAGACGACGCGGCGATCGTCGCCGCGCCCTCGGGATCGGTCGTGGCTACGACGGATATGTTGTTGCAGGGCAGGCATTTTCGACTGGACTGGTCGAGTCCGGTCGACATCGGACGTAAAGCGATTGCGCAGAACGCTGCGGACGTCGTGGCGATGGGTGCACGGTGCACCGGCTTCCTCGTCGCCCTCGGCTGCCCGTCGGACACGCCGATCTCGGTCACCGACGGACTCACCGACGGGCTGTGGCTCGAAGCCGAGCGCGCGGGAGCGGGCATCGTCGGCGGTGATCTCGTGCAGTCGGAGAGCCTCGTGATTTCGATCACCGCCCTGGGGGACCTGGACGGGCGACCCGCCGTACTCCGTTCCGGGGCGCAACCGGGAGACGTCGTCGCCGTCGCCGGTCGGCTGGGACGGTCGGCCGCTGGGCTCGCCGTCCTGCTGGCGGGAATCGACGGTCACGACGGACTCGTCGACGCGCATCGGGTTCCCAGCCCGGACTATTCCCGAGGGGCGGCTGCCGCGCGTGCGGGTGCGACGTCGCTCACCGACGTCTCCGACGGGTTGCTCGCCGACCTCGGGCACATCGCGGACGCGTCGTCCGTGTCGATCGACGTCGTCACGGAACTGCTGCACCATGACGACGACATGCGTTCTGCGGCAAACGAACTCGGGGTGTCCGTGTTCGACTGGATGCTCGGCGGAGGTGAGGACCATGCGTTCGCCGGAACCTTCCCGGCGAGCGTGATTCTGCCCGACGGGTGGGTCGTGATCGGGGCCGTGCACGACGGGTCGGGCGTCACCGTCGACGGGAGAGGTCACGACGGGAGCCACGGCTGGTCGAGCTTCTCCGTGTGAGGACAGTTCTGGGCTATGTTGCACGATATGACGAAGAAGCCGCTCGCGGAGGTAGTCGAAAAGGGTTGGGCTACAGCGCTCTCCCCGGTCGAGGATCGGATCACGCACATGGGGAACTTCCTGCGTGAGGAGGTCGCGAACGGTCGGCAGTATCTGCCGTCGGGGGACAACGTGTTGCGCGCGTTCACCCGACCGTTCGACGACGTCCGTGTCCTGATCGTCGGGCAGGACCCGTACCCGACGCCGGGACATGCGGTGGGGCTGAGCTTCTCGGTCGCCCCGGATGTGCGCCCGGTGCCGCGTTCGCTCGCGAACATCTTCAAGGAGTACACCGAGGATCTCGGCTTCCCGACGCCTACCTCCGGCGATCTGACGCCGTGGGCGGATCAGGGTGTGCTGCTGTTGAATCGAGTCCTCACCGTCGAACCGGGTGTCGCCGCGTCGCACCGACGGAAAGGGTGGGAAGCGGTGACGGAACAGGCCATTCGAGCGCTCGTCGCCCGCTCCGAATCCGGTGAATCGGCGGGCTTGGTCGCCATTCTGTGGGGACGCGACGCGGCGACGCTGAAGCCGATGCTCGGAAGCACCCCGTACATCGAATCGGCCCATCCCTCACCGCTGTCCGCGTCGCGCGGATTCTTCGGTTCTCGGCCGTTCAGCAGAACGAACGACATCCTCGCCGACGGCGGCCACCGGCCGATCGACTGGCGGCTGCCCTAGCGGAGGAGAGGATCAGGAGAAGTCGGGGCGACGCTTCTCGACGAACGCGTCGACGCCTTCGCGTCCGGTAGGACTGTCGGCGGCGGCCGAGATGGACTCCGTCTCCGCAGCCAATTGCTGTGCGAGAGTGTTGTTCTCGGACTGCAACAGCAGCGCTTTCACGCCCTGGAACGCCGCGGTCGGGCCCGCGGCGAACGTGCGCGCCAGACGTTCGGCCTCGCTCACGATGATGTCGTCACCCACCAGACGGCTGAGGATGCCGAGGCGAACGGCTTCCTCGCCGTTGATGATCGAGTCGTTCAGCAGAATATCCCGCGCCCGAGTGGAACCGACGATGCGGGGGAGCGTCCACGTCAGTCCGCCGTCCGGAGTGAATCCGATTCCGGGGTAGGCGGGACGAAGTTTGGTCGCGCGGCCGCCGATCGCGACGTCGGCGTGGCACACGATGCTCATGCCCGCGCCCGCCGCCCAACCCTGGACGCCTGCGACGATGGGCGCCGTGGCTGCGGCGAGCTCGGAGACGAAAGCGTGGAACGCGTCGGCGACCCCGCGCACGTACGCGCCGCGATCGGGTGCGTCGGCGAAGGCGCGGACGTTGCCGCCTGCACAGAAGTTCGGACCGGATCCGACGAGCAGAACACATCCCGCGCGAAGTTCGCCCGCGTTCAGCAACCGAAGTGCCGCAGCGCCTTCCGTCATCGCGTCACCGTTCAGCGACGTTCCCGCGGCCTCGGTGGCCACGGTGATTCTCAGGACACCGTCCTCGAGATGGACGTAGTTCGCGCTTTCGATGTTGGTCACCGTCGCACTGTAACGTGCCTCACCCGAGGGGACGCGAACCCCCTCCGGCAGATACGACGATGCCCCCGAAAACAACTGTGCCCCGACGCTGAACAGCGTCGGGGCACAGTCGATGATGCAGACGGTGAGGGCTCGATCAGCCCCGAACCACCTTGCCGGCCTTGAGGCAGGAGGTGCACACGTTCATGCGCTTGCTGTTGCCGGGGGCAACCTGAGCGTGAACGGTCTGGATGTTCGGGTTCCAGCGACGGTTGGTCCGTCGGTGCGAGTGCGAGACCGACTTACCGAAGCCGGGCCCCTTGGCGCATACGTCGCAGACGGCAGCCATAGTCGCGAACTCCTTGATAGATGTTGTTCATTACATGAGGGCATTTGCTCCGACACGTACGACGCGCACAGCACACCGTGCCGCATCAGGCAACCCTGCAAGAATAGCCGTGCCCCCGGAATTAACCAAACCGCCACCTGAGGGCGTACGTCACAGCCGCTGGGAACGGTAGCCGCCCGTCACCGAGTCTAGGCTTGTTCGGTGTCGGTCCGCCGACGCACGGGGAGTTCTCGATCGATCTGCAGCGTCGAACAGGGGGTGTACGTGGCGGAGAGCGAGCTCGAGGCGACGTCGACAGAACTCGGCGTCGACGAGTTGCGTACGTGGGCGTACCGATGTGTCGACGATCTGACCGCGCGATGCGACGAGATCAACGAGCTGAACGTCTTTCCCATCCCCGATTCCGACACCGGAACGAATCTGGTGTTCACCGTCCGCGCCGCCGTCGAGAGCATGCGCGCGGCCGGACCCGACGCGGATCTGTCGACCACGGCGTCGGCCCTCGCGGCGGGAGCAGTGGCAGGCGCGCGAGGAAATTCGGGCGTCATCGTGTCGCAGGTTTTGCGTGCGGTCGCAGAAGTGGCGTCTCGTGGCTCATTCGACGGTGCGGCGTTGACCGATGCTCTCGTGCGCGCAGCCGAACTCGTCGTCGAGGTCGTCAGCGTTCCGGTGCAGGGCACCATCGTCAGCGTGCTCGCGCGGGTGGCCGAGGACGTGTGGTCGCTCGATCGGCAGGCCGACGTGACGGTGGTGGCTCGCCGGGCTGCCGAATCGGCGTCGAGTGGGCTCGATCGCACCCGCAAGCAGTTGCCCGCTCTCGACGCAGCAGGTGTCGTCGACGCCGGAGCACTCGGTCTCCGCGTGATGCTCGACGCACTCGCCACCACGCTGACCGGTGCTGTCCCGTCGCGGCAGCGCTATCACCGACGGGTCGACCCGCAGACGCGACGAGGCGCCTCACCCCGGTTGCTGCCGCGGGCGACGATCGTCGGCGACGTCACGCACGGCGAAGCGACGGTCGGATACGAAGTTCTGTACGGGATTCGCGACATCGACGACGACGGTGCGCGACAGCTTCGACTCGGCCTTGCAGACATCGGGGATTCCGTCGTCGTGGCGGGCGACGGCGACGGCGGGTGGTCCGCGCACGTCCACACCGCCAATGCAGGGCTGGCCGTGGAGGTCGGTCTGAAGATCGGGAACGTGCACGGGGTGCGGATCGAAGTGTTGGAGTCCGCCGAGGCGGGTTCGGGTGGGCACTGTCACCCGGGTCACACCACTGCCGACGTTCGCGGTGGACGCGACATTCTCGCGGTCGTGGCCGGCGACGGTGCCGAAGGGCTCTACTTGGGCGAGGGTGCCAGCGTCCTCCGATCCGACAGGCAACGAGTGGGGCCTGCCGAACTGTGCGCCGCGATCGTCGAATCCAACCACCCCGAAGTTCTCGTCCTGCCCAACGGAGCTCTGTCCGCCCAGGAGTTGGTGCACGTCAGTATCGCGTCGCGCAACGCGGGCAAGGACGTGCTGATGCTGCCGTCCGGTTCGATGGTGCAGGGACTCGCCGCGCTCGCGGTCCACGACGCGTCGCGTGCGGCGGTGGACGACGCCTTCGCGATGTCCGAAGCGGCGGCCGGCACCCGGTGGGCGTCGCTGCGTCACGCCGAGGAACGCTCGCTCACGTGGGTCGGAACCTGCGAGCCCGGTGACGGTCTCGGACTCGTCGGGCACGAAGTCGTCGTCATCGGCCCCGACGGGGTCACCGCCGGCCGCGACCTGCTCGATCAACTTCTGTCGGTGGGTGGTGAGATGGTGACGATGCTGATGGGGCGGGCCGCGTCGGACGAGTTGGGTGAGCAGCTGACCGAACACGTACGCACCCGCTATCCAGGTGTGGAAGTCGTGGTCTACCACGGCGGACAGATGGACGAACTGGCGCAGCTCGGCATCGAGTGACTCACGAGAAGGGACGGACGACAAGCAATCATGGCCGTACTCTCGGATCGGCTCGACTCCGTGCTGGGCGCGACGGTGTCCACGCCGCTGCACGAATTCTTCGACATCTCCACCGTCGAGGACCTGCTGCGCCATTACCCACACCGGTACATGACCCACGGCGGGGAACTCAGCGAGAAGGAACCGCCGGAAGGTGAACACATCACCATCGTCGCCACCATCTCGTCGGCGACGCTGCGGCAGATGAAAGTGCGCAAGGGCCAATTTCTCGCGGTGTCGCTCGCGGCAGACGGCCAACAGATCGACGCCAGCTTCTTCAACCCTCACAAACTCAAGCACGTCCTGGTGCCGGGACGCCGCGGCATGTTCTCCGGGAAGGTCAAGTACTTCGGCCGTCGCTGGAATCTCGCACACCCCAGTTACGTGCTGCTCGGTGGTGACGACGAGGACGGCGCGATCGTGCCGGCCGGCCGGATCGTCGGAGGCGGGGCGCTCGCCGGCTTGGCTCGCGGGTCGGTCGACTCCTCGGGCAGCGTGGACATGGCCATGTTCGAGCGCAGGTACGTGCCGATCTATCCGGCCACCAAGGACGTCGAGAGCTGGACGTTCATGCGCTGCGTTCGTCAGGTTCTCGACCGACTCGACCCGACGCCGGATCCTGTTCCGGCCGACATCCTGGCCGATCGCGATCTCGTCGACCTGGACACCGCACTTCGATGGATTCACTTTCCGGACTCCTCGGAGCAGAAGGAACAAGCCCGTGAGCGTCTGAAGTTCGACGAGGCGCTCGCGGTGCAGTTGGTGCTGGCATCGAGGCGTCGGGACGTCCAGGCGCGGTCGGCTCCGCCGTGCCCGCCGCGGACCGACGGCATCGCGGCCGAATTCGAACGCCGACTTCCGTTCTCGCTGACCGAAGGTCAGCTCACCGTCGCGGGGGAGATCTCCGACGACCTGTCCCAGGGCCACCCGATGTCCCGGCTGCTGCAGGGCGAAGTCGGCTCGGGTAAGACCGTCGTCGCGCTGCGGGCGATGTTGCAGGTCGTCGACGCAGGCCACCAATGTGCGTTGTTGGCACCGACGGAAGTGCTTGCCGCCCAGCACGCTCGTTCCATCACGTCGATGCTCGGTTCGCTCGCGACCGCGGGCGAACTGGGATCGCACGATCTCGCGACGAAGGTCGCGTTGCTCACCGGGTCGATGAGTACGGCGGCCAAGAGGTCGGCGTTGCTGGACGTGGTCACCGGGGATGCAGGCATCGTCATCGGCACGCATGCACTCATCCAGGACCGCGTCGAATTCATGGACCTGGGCATGGTCGTCGTCGACGAGCAACACCGATTCGGCGTCGAACAGCGAGATGCGCTGCGGGGTAAAGCCCGTGAGGGCACGAGCCCACACCTGCTCGTGATGACGGCGACGCCGATTCCGCGAACCATCGCGATGTCGTCCCTCGGTGATCTCGAAACGTCCACGCTGACGCAACTTCCCCGTGGTCGATCGCCGATCGTCAGCAACGTCGTGTCGTCGAAGGACAAGCCGGCGTGGGTCGGTCGCGCGTGGGAACGCATCGTCGAAGAGGTCGAGCAGGGTAGGCAGGCGTACGTCGTGTGTTCGCGGATCGGCGGCGACGAGGACGAGAAGCCGGCCAAGAAGGCGTCCGACGAGGGAACGAATCTGCCCAAGCCGAAGGCCGCGCTCGACATGTTCGACATGCTGCGTGACGGTCCGCTGGCGCAGCTACGAGTGGGACTCCTGCACGGACGTATGCCGTCCGACGAGAAGGACGTCGCGATGTCCGAGTTCAATGCGGGCGAGATCGACGTTCTCGTCTGCACGACCGTCGTCGAAGTCGGCGTGGACGTGCCCAACGCGACGGTGATGGTGATCGTCGACGCCGACAGGTTCGGGATCAGTCAGTTGCATCAATTGCGCGGCCGTATCGGCCGAGGTGGCCACCAGGGTCTGTGCATCATGATCACCCAACTCGGCGGCGGCGGTCCGACGGCAGAGCGCTTGAAGTCGGTGGCGGCCACGAACGACGGATTCGAGCTGGCCAAGCTCGACCTCGCGATGCGGCGTGAAGGCGACGTCCTCGGAGCAGCGCAGTCCGGCACGGTCAGCAGCCTTCGTCTGCTCTCGCTCTTCGACGACGAGGACGTCATCGCCGACGCGCACGACTGCGCCCGCGCGTTGTTCGACGCAGACCCGCAGTTGGAGAACAGCCCGGGCATCGCCACGATGATGAAATCGGCGTGGCGGTCGGACCGAATAGACTTCCTCGACAAGTCCTGACCGGGGTCTGCCGACCTCTGCACCGTTCAAGCAACGCATTTTGGTCAATTTGTCCCACATCTCGAGACTGAGGTCACATCGACAGCGCTCGGCGGCGGTAGGTTGAGCCAATGTTCTCCAAAGTGTTGGTTGCAAATCGCGGCGAGATCGCCATCCGAGCGTTCCGCGCGTCGTACGAGTTGGGTGCCGCGACAGTGGCTGTCTTCCCCTTCGAGGATCGCAACTCGGTCCATCGAACGAAGGCCGACGAGGCGTACGAGATCGGCGAGAAGGGTCACCCCGTTCGCGCCTACCTGTCCGTGTCCGAGATCGTCGCCGCCGCGAAACGGGCAGGCGCCGACGCGGTGTACCCGGGCTACGGGTTCCTCTCGGAGAACCCGGACCTCGCCGCCGCGTGCGCCGAGGCAGGCATCACGTTCGTCGGGCCGTCGTCCGACGTGCTCGAGCTGACGGGCAACAAGGCCAGGGCGATCGCCGCGGCCAAGCGTGCAGGCTTGCCCGTGTTGGCGTCGTCGGAGCCGTCGAGCGACGTCGACGAGTTGGTGGCCGCATCCGAATCGATGACCTTCCCCGTGTTCGTCAAAGCCGTGGCCGGTGGCGGTGGCCGCGGTATGCGACGCGTGGCCGAACCCGCGCAGCTGCGTGAGTCCATCGAGGCCGCGGCGCGTGAGGCGGAGTCGGCGTTCGGCGATCCGACGGTGTTCCTCGAACAGGCCGTCATCGACCCGCGTCACATCGAGGTCCAGATCCTCGCCGACGGCGAGGGCAACGTCGTCCATCTCTTCGAGCGCGACTGCAGCCTGCAGCGTCGACACCAGAAGGTCATCGAGCTCGCACCCGCACCCAACCTTCCCGCCGAGGTGCGCGAGAAGATCTGCGCCGACGCCGTCGCGTTCGCGAAGGAGATCGGCTACTCGTGTGCAGGCACCGTCGAGTTCCTGCTCGACACTCGGGGCAACCACGTCTTCATCGAGATGAACCCTCGCATCCAGGTCGAGCACACCGTGACCGAGGAAGTGACCGACGTCGACCTCGTGCAGGCACAGCTACGGATCGCGTCGGGGGAGACCCTTGCCGACCTCGGCCTGAGCCAGGACAAGATCGTGCTGCGCGGTGCCGCACTGCAGTGCCGCATCACCACCGAGGACCCGGCCAACGGGTTCCGTCCCGACACCGGTCGCATCACCGCCTACCGCACCCCGGGCGGCGCAGGTGTCCGTCTCGACGGCGGTACGACGCTCGGCGCCGAGGTCGGTGCGTACTTCGACTCGATGCTCGTCAAATTGACTTGTCGCGGACGGGATTTCGAGACCGCTGTGGCGCGTGCGCGCCGTGCGGTGGCCGAGTTCCGCATCCGCGGTGTCGCGACGAACATCCCGTTCCTGCAGGCCGTTCTGGTCGATCCCGACTTCACCGCGGGACGCGTCACGACGTCGTTCATCGAGGAACGTCCGGAGCTGTTGACCTCGCGCACCTCGGGTGACCGCGGCACGAAGATCCTCAACTACCTCGCCGACGTGACGGTCAACAAGCCGCACGGGGAGCGCCCGTCGACGGTGTACCCGCAGGACAAGCTTCCCGAGGTGGACTTCTCGAAGCCCATTCCGGACGGCAGTCGTCAGCGTCTGCTCGCGCTCGGGCCCGAGGGCTTCGCGCGCGATCTGCGCAGTCGCAAGGCGCTCGGCGTCACCGACACGACGTTCCGCGACGCGCACCAGTCGCTGCTCGCGACGCGTGTACGAACGTCCGGGCTGCTGATGGTGGCACCCTACGTCGCGCGTACGACGCCGGAACTGTTGTCGATCGAGGCATGGGGCGGTGCGACGTACGATGTGGCGCTGCGGTTCCTGCACGAGGACCCGTGGGAGCGCCTCGCGGCGTTGCGTGAAGCGGTGCCGAACATCGCGCTGCAGATGCTGCTTCGCGGACGCAACACCGTCGGCTACACCCCGTACCCGGAGAAGGTGACCCGCAGCTTCGTCGCGGAGGCCACCGACACCGGTATCGACATCTTCCGCATCTTCGACGCGCTCAACAACGTCGACCAGATGCGTCCGGCGATCGACGCGGTGCGTGAAACCGGTACGGCCATCGCGGAAGTCGCGCTCAGCTACACCGGCGACCTGTCCAACCCGAACGAATCGCTCTACACGCTCGACTACTACCTGAAGCTGGCCGAGCAGATCGTCGACGCCGGTGCGCACATCCTCGCGATCAAGGACATGGCAGGCCTGTTGCGTGCTCCTGCCGCGAAAACCCTTGTGACAGCACTGCGCTCGAACTTCGATCTCCCGGTGCACGTGCACACGCACGACACGCCGGGCGGACAGTTGGCGACGTATCTCGCTGCGTGGGAGGCAGGCGCGGACGCCGTCGACGGTGCAAGCGCCGCGATGGCCGGAACCACCTCGCAGCCCGCACTGTCGGCGATCGTCGCCGCGGCAGCACATTCCGAGCGCGACACCGGTCTCGACCTGGACGCGGTATGCGACCTCGAACCGTACTGGGAGGCGCTGCGCAAGGTGTACGCGCCGTTCGAGTCCGGACTTCCGGCACCGACGGGCCGCGTCTACACGCACGAGATTCCGGGCGGCCAGTTGTCGAACCTGCGGCAGCAGGCGATCGCCCTCGGCCTCGGCGACAGGTTCGAGACCGTCGAAGCGAACTACGCTGCGGCCGACCGGATGCTGGGCCGTCTGGTCAAGGTGACACCGTCGTCCAAGGTCGTCGGCGATCTCGCGCTGGCTCTGGTCGGCGCGGGCGCGTCGGCCGAGGAGTTCGCCGAGAACCCACGGGCATACGACGTTCCGGACTCGGTCGTCGGATTCCTGCGCGGAGAACTGGGCACACCCGCGGGCGGATGGCCGGAACCGTTGCGCACGAAGGCATTGGAAGGTCGCACCGAGCCCAAGCCCGAGACGCCGATCTCGGAGGAGGACGAGAAATCGCTCGACGGAACCTCTGCCCAGCGTCGAGATGCACTGAATCGCTTGCTGTTTCCCGGACCGACGGCCGAACTGGCAGCGCACCGCGAGAAGTACGGCGACACGTCGCGGCTGTCGGCGAACCAGTTCTTCTACGGCCTGCGTCAGGGCGAGGAGCACCGGGTCAAGCTTGAGAAGGGCGTCGAACTGCTCATCGGACTCGAAGCGATCTCCGACGCCGACGAGCGCGGCATGCGCACGGTCATGTGCATCCTCAACGGCCAGTTGCGGCCGGTGTCGGTGCGGGACCGCTCGATCGCCTCCGATGCCCCGACGGTGGAGAAAGCGGATCGGTCCGATCCCGGACACGTGCCTGCCCCGTTCGCAGGCGTCGTCACGCTGTCGGTGTCCGAAGGCGACAAGATCGCCGCGGGAGACGTCGTCGGCACGATCGAGGCCATGAAGATGGAAGCCGCGATCACCGCCCCCAAGGGTGGCACGGTCACCCGTCTCGCGATCGGCAACGTCCAGCAGGTCGAAGGCGGCGATCTGCTGCTGGTGATCAAAACCGGATCGGGCGCGGAGGCGCCGAGCGCGTGATGCGTAACCTTCTGTAGATGACCAGGATCGTCGCAGGCATTGCAGGAGGACGGCGGTTGAAGGTGCCGCCTCGCGGTACACGTCCCACGTCGGAACGTGTCCGCGAGGCGCTCTTCAGCTCTCTCGATTCCAGGCTCGACCTCGACGGTGCCGTCGTGCTCGATCTGTTCGCGGGATCGGGAGCCCTTGGCCTCGAAGCACTTTCGCGTGGAGCGTCGTCGGTTCTGTTGGTCGAGTCGGATGCTCGCGCGGCGTCGGTCGTGCGCGACAACGTCTCCGGCGTCGGCCTGGCGGGTGCGACGGTTCGCTGCGCGCCCGTGTCGGCGGTGCTGGCCGCGCCGGCCGACACGCAGTACGACCTCGTGATGGCAGATCCGCCGTACGCCGTCAGCGATGCCGCGGTCGAGAAGATGCTGCAGGACCTGCTCGCCGGGAACTGGCTCGCGCCGGAAGCCGTTGTGGTGCTCGAACGTTCGTCGAGATCGCCCGAGACCGCATGGCCGGACGGGCTCGTTCCGGAGAAGGTCAAGAAGTACGGCGAGACGCGTATCGAGATCGCGAGCGTGGCAGCCCAGCTCGGCTCCTGACGCCTGTCCGGCTCCTGACGCGTCCTCGGTGATAGCGTCTTCGTCCATGACTGGAGCTGTGTGCCCTGGATCCTTCGACCCCGTGACCAAAGGTCACCTCGACGTCATCACCCGGGCTGCAGCGCAGTTCGACGAGATCATCGTCACGGTGATGATCAACAAGAGCAAGCGCGGACTGTTCACGGTCGACGAGCGCATCGAACTGTTGAAGGAAGCCACCGGCCATCTCGGAAACGTGCGGGTGTCGTCGTGGCACGGCCTGCTGGTCGACTACGCACGCCAGGAAGGCTTCACCGCCATCGTCAAGGGACTGCGCGGCGCCAACGACTTCGACTACGAACTGCAGATGGCGCAAATGAACCAGAAGTTGTCCGGCGTCGACACGCTTTTCATTCCGGCGAACCCCACGTACAGCTTCCTGTCGAGTTCTCTCGTGAAGGAAGTGGCGATGTTCGGCGGCGACGTCGAGGACATGGTTCCTGCTCACGTTCACGGACCGCTCCTCGAGCGCATCGCCGAACGCAAGGCGGAGTAGCGCGCGACACGCTTGTTCCGACACACCGCGGGCGCGTCGCGCACGGGCGGGGATCTGCAGGCAAACTGGACTGTGCTCGATCTTTCTTCGTTCGACGATTGGGGTTACCGGTGTATCGCGTATTCGAGGCGCTCGACGAACTCGTCGCCATTGTCGAGGAGGCGCGCGGTGTCCCGATGACAGCCGGTTGCGTCGTCCCCCGTGGCGACGTGCTGGAACTGCTCGACGACGTCCGTGATTCCATCCCCGGCGAGCTCGACGACGCCCAGGACGTGCTCGACCACCGCGACAAGCTCGTGGGCGATGCTCGCGCCACGGCCGACAAGACCGTCACGTCGGCCAATCAGGAGGCGCAGGACACCGTCGAGAATGCTCGGGATTCGGCCGACCGCATTCTGGCCGACGCCAAAGCCCAGGCGGACCGCATGGTCGCCGAAGCGAAGGCACACGCCGAACAGCTGGTCGACGACGCCACCGACACTGCCGAACGGACCGTGGAGGACGGCCGTCGGGAGTACGAGGCCGTGACGACGCGGGCGCGCACCGAGGCCGATCGCATGATCGAGTCCGGGCAGGCGGCATACGACCGCAGCGTGGCGGACGGCGTCGCGGAACAGGCTCGTCTCGTCGCGCAGACCGAGGTCGTTCAGGCCGCGCACGCGGAATCGGCGCGGGTCATCGACGAGGCGCACGCGGAGTCGGATCGGATGCGCAGTGAATGTGACGTGTACGTCGACACGAAGCTCGCCGAGTTCGAGGAGTTCCTGACCGGCACCATTCGCTCGGTCGGACGAGGTCGTCAACAGCTTCGCACCGGGTCCGGCGTCCCCGATTATGGAACCGACCCGGCCGACGATTTCCGTCGGTCACGCCGTTCGTAGTCGTCCTCGCTCGGGATCCGGGGCCGCAGTTTGCCCCGACATGCATGCATGCGTATCGTTGTGTGGTTGCCTGATGCACGGTTCGACGACTCGTCGTGCCTGCGATCGGGCAGACATCCGTCATCGAGCAGGAAGATTCACTGTGTCAACCGGTCGTAGTACCCCCCGTCCCGACGCGGACGCGGGTTTCGTGCTGGACGTCGACAATCTGGGTCGCAGGCCCGGGTCGATGAAACAGATCCAGCGGACGGTCGCCGCGCCGTCGCGCATCGGGCTCGACTCGATCGCGATCAGCGAAGGATCGCCCGTCGAGCTCGACCTTCGGTTGGAAGCAGTGTCCGAGGGCGTTCTCGTCACCGGCACCGTGCGTGCCGACACGACGGGGGAGTGCTCTCGCTGCCTCGAACCGGTGACAGGTGACGTCGACGTCTACCTCACCGAGCTGTTCGCCTACCCGGACAGCGTGACGGAAGAAACGACCGACGAGGACGAGATTCATCGCGTCGTCGACGATCGGATCGACCTCGAACCGGTCATCGTGGACTCGGTCGGACTGGAGCTTCCGCTCTATCCGCTGTGCCGCGAAGACTGCGAGGGATTGTGCCCCGAATGTGGCGTTCGCCTGGCGATTGCTGAATCCGGCCACAGTCATGACATACTGGATCCTCGCTGGGCTGGTCTTGCAGCCAAATTTGGCGTGGGCTCAGAACCGAGCACAGAACTTGTGAACAACGAAGCCGAGGAGAAGTAGAAGTGGCTGTCCCGAAGCGCAAAATGTCGCGTTCCAACACGAGGTCGCGTCGTGCACAGTGGAAGACCACTGCGCCCACCCTCGTCACCTGCCCCAACCGCGGTTGCGGCGAGAAGACCCTGCCCCACATCGCGTGCCCCTCGTGCGGCACCTACAAGGGTCGCCAGGTAGCAGCAGCGGTCTGATCCCAGGATCGGACGAATTGTGACGAACAAGGGCAGTTCTACCTACAGGAACAGCTCGACAGCCGGCAGCGGCGGGGACGACCGAGAGTCGCTCCTCGCCGCTCTTGGCGTTGTACTGGACGAATCACTGCTGACGTTGGCGTTGACGCACCGCTCGTACGCGTACGAGCAGGGCGGGCTGCCGACGAACGAGCGCCTCGAGTTCCTCGGAGACTCGGTGCTCGGACTCGCGATCACCGAACGGCTGTATGCGGTGCACCCGGACAAGTCCGAGGGCGAGCTCGCCAAGATCCGCGCCAGCGTCGTGAACATGCACGCTCTGGCCGAAGTGGCACGCGGCCTCGGCGAGGGCGGACTCGGTCGTCATCTGCTGCTCGGTAAAGGCGAAGAGCAGACCGGCGGGCGTGACAAGCCGAGCATCCTCGCCGACGGTATGGAATCGCTCCTCGGTGCGATCCATCTGCAGCACGGAATCGACGTCGCGCGCGAGGTCGTGTCCCGACTGTTCGCGGACCTGCTCGATCGTGCACCCCGACTCGGCGCAGGGCTCGACTGGAAGACCAGCCTTCAGGAACTGACGGCGGGCAAGACGCTCGGCGTCCCCGTGTACGAGATCTCGTCGACGGGCCCCGATCACGACAAGGAGTTCACCGCGACGGTTCTCGTCGGCGGTCACGCGTTCGGTGTCGGTATCGGGCGGTCGAAGAAGGAAGCGGAGCAGAAGGCCGCAAGCACCGCGTGGAATGCGTTGTCGGACAGCGAAGAAGAATCCGACGGCGGCACCGACGTGGCGTCGGGCAGCGTGGATGCCTGAGCTTCCCGAAGTCGAGGTCGTGCGCCTCGGTCTCGAGGCGCACGTCGTCGGGTCGCGCATCGACTCGGTCGACGTCCTGCATCCGCGTGCTGTGCGCCGCCACTTCGCGGGCGAGCGAGATCTGGTGGCCCAGTTGCGTGGTCGTCGAATCGCGTCGGCGCAGCGGCGCGGAAAATATCTGTGGTTGCCACTCGACCCCGGCGACATGGCGATCGTCGTGCATCTGGGCATGAGTGGGCAGATGCTCGTCCAGCCGCCGACCGTTCCCGACGAGAAACACTTGCGGATCAGGGCACACCTCGATTCCGGCGCCGATCTACGATTCGTGGACCAGCGCACGTTCGGGGGGTGGGCCGTCGCCCGACTCGAAGTGGTCGACGGCACCGAAGTTCCCGAACCCGTGGCACACATCGCACGTGACCCCATCGACCCGCTCTTCGACGCCGAAAAGGTCGTGGAAGTGTTGCGCGGCAAGCACACCGAGATCAAACGGGCACTGCTCGACCAAACCGTCGTGTCCGGTGTCGGCAACATCTACGCCGACGAAGCATTGTGGCGAGCCAAGATTCACGGCAACCGCATCGCCGACACCCTGACGCGACCTGCGCTTCGGCGTCTTCTGACGTCGGCGCACGCGGTGATGGGCGAGGCCCTCGCACAAGGCGGTACGTCGTTCGACGCGCTGTACGTCAACGTCAACGGCGAATCCGGTTATTTCGATCGATCGCTCGACGCATACGGACAAGAGGGTCGTCCGTGTTCGCGTTGCGGTGCGCCGATCAGGCGTGAGAAGTTCATGAACCGGTCGTCGTACAGCTGCCCGAAATGTCAGCGTAAACGGTAGAGGCGTTCAATCCGGTACTGCGCTGCCGCGACGCTCCGGCGCGACGGCCCGACGCAGTAAGTCCCCGAGCGTCTCCAGCTCGGCCGGGGTGAGCCCGGAAATCAGCGGCGACGCTCCCCGCAGCCCCGCGAGCAGTGTCCTTCGGCGCTCGGCCCCCTCGGCGGTGAGAAGTATCTGCTTGGCCCGTCGGTCGGTGGGGTGTGGGCGGCGCTCGAGCAAGCCCTGGCTTTCCAGGTAGTCGATGACAGCGGTGGCGTTGGACGGCTCACAGCCCATTTGCTCGGCCAATTCACGCATCGTCATCGGGCCGGTCAGCTCCCTGAGGGCGGAGGCCTGGGAAACGGTGAGTCCGTGCGCGCCGACGCGCGCGCGCTGGCGGGCCGTGCTCTGGGTGTCGACCTCGTGCACGAGCTTGGCCAGCTCCCAGTCCGCCGCCACCATCGAATCCGTCGACGTCATGATCACACTCTAGCAATACCCTTCAGACCATGATAGATATGATCTGAATAGTTCAGTTCATATCTAAATGGAGGTTCGATCATGACGAACGAAATTGACACACGGGAGCGCCTTCGCCGCCCGTCCGGTGTCCGTTCGCTGACTCTCGGCGAGACCAAGCTCACCTATGTTCCCGATGGCGTGGCCAGACTCGACGCCCGAATGTTGCTGCCGGAACCGTCGGAAGAGGACTGGGCGCAGAACGCCGAGTATCTGGACGAGGACGGTCACCTGGTGGCGGGCGTCGGCGGACTGCTGGTCGAGCGCGACGGGCACGCACTACTGATCGACGCGGGCGTCGGACCGTTGACGATCGGCCCGCCGATGAACCCGTTCGGCGTTCTGTCCGGCGGTGCGTTGCTGGACAACCTGGCGAGAATCGGTTGCAGCCCAGCCGATATCGACGCGGTCGCATTGACGCACCTGCACACCGACCACTTCGGTTGGGCATGGCATCCGGCTCCCGGCAGCACCCGCCCCGCCTTCACCGAAGCCGATTACCTTGTCGCCGAGACGGAATGGGCCAACCGTCACGTCGCCGAAGAGCAGGGGCAGGCCGACATGATCAAGGCTCTCGCGCCGCACGTCCGGACCGTGGTGGAGAACGAGGAAGTCTTCCCCGGCGTTCGGGTCATGTCCGCTCCCGGCCACAGTCCTGGCCATTCCGGGTTCGTCATCGAAGCGGACGGGCAGCGGGTGATCGCCTTCGGCGACGCGTTCCACTCTCCGGTTCAGATCACTCATCCGTTGTGGGAGAACACATTCGACCACGATCACCGGCAGGCAACCGCCCTGCGCCACCGCCTCGTGCTCGAACTGGCCGGGTCCGACGCCATCGGCTTCGGTATCCACTTCGCCGACGTACCGTTCGGACGAGTTCGCATCGAAGACAACCGGGCGACCTGGCACCCCGTCGACGACTGACGAAGCACGATCCGGTCCGCGCCTCGGGGACCATCCGCGTCGATCACGACGTCGGTGGCACTGTCTAGAATCTGCTGTCATGGCTGACGAGAGCACACCGACAGAGCTGTGGGTCGAACGCACGGGCACCCGCCGGTACACCGGCAAGAGTTCGCGAGGGGCCGAGGTGTCGATCGGTTCCGAGTCGGTGGACGGAGTCTTCACTCCCGGTGAACTGCTGAAGATCGCACTGGCGGCATGCACCGGTATGAGCTCGGACCTGCCTCTGTCACGCAGGCTCGGAGACAACTACGACGCCACCGTCCGAGTCTCGGGCGCCGCGGACCGCGAGAACGAGCTGTACCCGGACCTCCACGAGATTCTCGAACTCGACCTCAGCGAGCTCGACCCCGAGGCGCAGCAGCGGTTGCTGACCGTCGTCGAGCGGGCGATCGACAAGGTCTGCACCGTCGGCCGCACGCTGAAGGCGGGCACGAAGATATCCCTCGACGTCGTCACGGACGCCTGACATGAGATGGGGGGCGGCTCTGGGGGTACTGGCGACGACGTGCGGGGCAGTGGTGGCCGTCGCTCCCACGGCAGCGGCAGCCCCCGCGTGCGCACCGTGGACCGTCAGCACGGTCGCGTCGGGGCTCGGCCTGCTCGAGAACGTGACGTTCGACGACCGAGGAACCATGCTGCTGTCCCGGACGTCGCTCACCGGTCCCGGCGCCATCGCCGGTCTGACGCCGGACGGGACTCGGTCGGTCGTCGTTCCGGACGTGACCGCACCCGGTGGGCTCGTCGTGCGCGGCGACACCCTGTATTTCACGACCGGCAACGGCTTCTCGTCGGGACTTCTCGACGTTCACGACGGCACGGTCGAGGCCGTCGACCTCGACACCGGTGCGCGCACGGTGGTGGCGCGCGACGTCGTCATGCCCAACGGCCTTGCCGTGCTCGACGACGGTGACCTCCTGGTCACACGCAATCTCGGCACGCCGAGCGGCGTCACACGGGTCGACGCGGGCGATCCCAACTCGGCTCGATACGTGCGCACGGACGTCGGGAGCGCCAACGGTCTGGCCGTGGACGACGGAACGGTGTACGTGTCGAACACGTTCGAGCCCGAACTGGCGATCACCGTTCTCGACGCGTCGAACCTCGGTGGGGATGCTCGTCGCATTCCGGTCGACGGATTCGGACCTGTCACCGCGTCGGACGACTTGACCGTCGGGCCGGACGGACAGATCTACCTCGCCCAGAACCTCGCCGGTCGAGTACTGCGCATCGACCCCGAGTCCGGTGCGTCGTGCGTCATCGGAACCGGCCTGCCGGCGACCTCGGCGGTCGAGTTCGGTGGTGTCGGATGGGACCCGGATTCGCTGTACGCCACGAGTTTCGACGGCTCGGTCCGCCGGCTGGCCCCCGCATGAGCGACGAACGACTGACTGCGTGGGTCCACGGAACCGTGCAGGGTGTGGGTTTTCGATGGTGGACGCGGTCTCGGGCGCTCGAACTCGGTATCGTCGGGCACGCCACCAACCATGCCGACGGCCGTGTTCTCGTCGTCGCCGAGGGCTCGCGCGAGCGGCTGGAACGACTTCTCGACTTGTTGCGCGGCGGGACGACTCCCGGCGTCGTGTCGCTCGTCGTGGAATCCTGGGATCCAGCACGCGGCGGACTCTCCGGGTTCGTCGAGCGTTGAGGCCTGACGTCGGCGACTGGAGTGTCGACCGAACAGGTCGGACCTACCCGGTAATCTGACTCGTCATGCATCTCAAGAGTCTGACGCTGAAGGGCTTCAAGTCCTTCGCCTCGGCGACGACTCTTCGTTTCGAACCGGGAATCACCTGCGTCGTCGGACCCAACGGGTCGGGTAAGTCCAACGTCGTCGACGCGCTCACCTGGGTCATGGGGGAGCAGGGCGCGAAAGCGCTGCGCGGCGGGAAGATGGAAGACGTCATCTTCGCCGGCACGTCCGGCCGGGCGCCGCTCGGCCGGGCGGAAGTGACGCTGACCATCGACAACGCCGACGGTGCACTGCCCATCGATTACACCGAGGTCTCGATCACCCGGCGCATGTTCCGCGACGGTGCGGGCGAGTACGAGATCAACGGCAACTCGTGTCGGTTGATGGACGTGCAGGAACTGCTCAGCGACTCCGGTATCGGACGCGAGATGCACGTCATCGTCGGACAGGGACGCCTCGCCGCCATTCTCGAATCGCGGCCCGAGGACCGACGCGCCTTCATCGAGGAGGCCGCGGGTGTTCTCAAACACCGCAAGCGCAAGGAAAAGGCCGTCCGCAAACTCGACGCGATGCAGGCCAACCTCGCGCGTCTGACCGACCTCACCGCCGAGCTCCGGCGTCAGCTCAAGCCGCTCGGCAGGCAGGCCGAAGTCGCGCGGCGTGCACAGACCGTCCAGGCCGATCTGCGCGATGCGAAGCTGCGCCTGGCCGCCGACGATCTCGTGACGCGTCGTGAGGCATTCGCCAGCCAGGAACAGGACGAAGCGGCGCAACGCGAGCAGTACGCCGTCGTTCAGGACACCCTCGAAGCCGGAAACGTCGCGCTCGGCGAGCTCGAGCAGTCGGTCGCCCGTCTGACACCCAGTGCCGAGGCGGCGAGCCAGACCTGGTTCCAGCTGTCCGCGCTCGCCGAACGCGTGAACGCCACCATCAGGATCGCGAAGGAACGCGCACGTCACCTCGACAGTGCGCCGTCGACGGGCCGCGGTCAGGATCCCGACGAGCTCGAGCAGCAGGCCGAACGCGTCGCCGAGGAAGAGATGGAGCTCGTCGAGGCCGTCGAGATCGCCCGCGAGACGCTCGAAGCAGCGCGCGAGCAGCTGATGGAACGTGAGTCGGCCGCAGCCGAGGCCGAACGCGCCCACATGGCCGCCGTGCGCGCCGTCGCCGATCGTCGTGAGGGATTCGCCCGGCTGTCCGGGCAGGTCGACACGTATCGAACGAAGGTCGAGTCCATCGATGCCGAGGTAGCTCGGTTGTCGGTCGCCATCGACGAAGCCCGTCAGCGCGGCGACGTCGCGCAATCGGAGTTCGACAGCGTCCAGGACCAGATTTCAGGGCTCGATGCAAGCGAACTCAGCCTCGACACGCACTACGAGCGTGCGGTCGCCGCACTGCGCAGCGCCGATGCTCGCGTCACCGAGTTGCAGAACGAGGATCGAACCGCGGGCAAGAAGGTCGCGTCGTTCCAGGCGCGCATCGAAGCACTGACGATGGGCCTCGAACGCAAGGACGGCGCGGGCTGGCTCATCGAGAACGGCCAGTCCGGTCTGTCCGGCCTGCTGGCCGAGCGGATCACGATCGAGCCCGGATTCGACGTCGCCATCGCGGTGGCCATGGGTCCGGTCGCCGACGCGGCACATGCCGACTCGTTCGCGAGCGCGCGCGAGGCCGTACGGGCACTCCGCGAAGCCGACGGAGGCCGAGCAGCGATCGTGTTCGACGGCACCGCCGTCGAGGCGCAGCATCGGTCGGTCACCCTGCCCGACGGGGCACGGTGGGCTCTCGACGTCGTGTCGTACCCGGATTCGTTGGCCGAGTCGATGCTCGCCCTGCTCGGTGACGTCGCAGTCGTCCCGTCGCTCGACGACGCAGCGTCGCTGGTGGCGTCGGCGCGTGGCGTGCGTGCGGTGACGACGGCGGGCGATCTCGTCGACGCGGGCCTGGTCACCGGTGGTTCGGATCGTCGGCCCAGCACGCTGGAGGTACAGGCCGCGATCGATACGTCCATGGTCGAACTCGCTGCGGCCGAACGCCGTTCGGCCGAGCTGGAAGCTGCGTTGTCGGGCGCGCTCGCCGAGCAGTCCGACCGCAAGGAATCGGCCGAGCAGGCATTGGCCGCCCTCAACGAGTCGGATGCGGCCATGGCTGCGGTCTACGAACAGCTGGGCCGCCTCGGCCAATTGGCGCGATCCGCCCACGCCGAGTCGACGCGTCTGTCCGAGCAGCGAGCGGCCGCGGAGACCGGTCGAGAGGAAGCTCTGGGGGCGCTGGCGGAACTCGAGGAACGGCTTCGACTCGCCGAGGACGAACAATCCGGGTTGGAGGGCACCAGCGACTCCACCGAGTCCACCATCGCCCGCGAGACAGCCGCGGCCGCGTTGGCGGAGGTCCGTGCCGTCGAGGTCGAAGCACGCCTGAACGTGCGCACCGCCGAGGAACGTGCGCAGTCGCTGCGTGGACGCGCCGACTCGTTGCGCCGAGCGGCTCGCGCCGAGCGCGAGGCCCGTGCCCGTGCCGAACGCGAGATGGCATCGCGACGGCATGCAGCTGCCGTCGCCGAGGCCGTGGCGTCCGCGGGAGAGCGCGTCGCCGAGCGGTTGGCGATGGTCGTCGACGAGGCCGCGTCCCGTCGCGACGAGCTCGCCGAACGCAAAGCGACGACGACGGCCGAGCTCGAACGCGTCAAGGAACAGGTGCGCGCGTTGCAGGCGCAGCTCGCGTCGATCACCGACGCCGTGCACCGCGACGAGGTAGCCCGCGCCCAGGCGGCACTGCGCATCGAACAGCTGGAAGCGAGCATTCTCGAGCAGCACGGCATCGGTCTCGACGATTTGATCGCCGAGTACGGGCCGGACATCGCGTTGCCGCCGACCGACCTGGAGATGGCCGAGTACGAAGCAGCGAAGGAACGCGGCGAACAGGTCGTCGCCCCCGCACCGATGCCGTTCGATCGTGTGACGCAGGAGAAGCGCGCCAAGAAGGCCGAACGCGATCTCGCGACACTCGGCAAGGTCAACCCGCTCGCGCTCGAAGAGTTCGCCGCGCTCGAGGAGCGCTACAACTTCCTCTCGACGCAGCTCGAAGACGTCAAATCGGCGCGCAAGGATCTGCTCGAGGTCGTCGCCGACGTCGACGACCGCATCCTTCAGCTGTTCACCGATGCCTGGCTCGACGTCGAGCGCGAATTCACGCAGGTGTTCGCGAAACTGTTCCCCGGCGGGGAGGGTCGACTGATTCTCACCGAACCCGGCGACATGCTGACCACCGGTATCGAGGTGGAAGCGCGACCGCCCGGCAAGAAGGTCAAGCGGTTGTCGCTGCTGTCCGGCGGTGAGAAATCACTGACCGCGGTCGCGATGCTCGTGGCCATCTTCCGTGCGCGGCCGTCCCCGTTCTACGTCATGGACGAGGTCGAGGCCGCGCTCGACGACACCAACCTGCGGCGGCTGATCGGGCTGTTCGAGCAGCTACGGGAGAAGTCGCAGCTCATCGTCATCACTCACCAGAAGCCGACGATGGAGGTCGCCGACGCGTTGTACGGCGTCTCGATGCGCGGCGACGGCATCACGACGGTCATCTCGCAACGGTTGAACCGGGATCGCGTCGAAACCATCGGCAGCGCAACGATCGACGAGGATTCCGTGGTGGATCCCGCGCCGGCGCCGCCGGCATGACACGGCTGACGCGGGCGCTGTAGCGCATCGTGACAGGATGGTCCCCGTGAGTACCGAAGCGTGGATCGTCGTCGCGGCCGTTCTGGCCATTCTTGTCGTCGTGCTCGTCGCGGGATTCGTTCTGTCCCGTCGCCGCCGCGTGTCCTTCCAGTCCAAGGACACCAAGGCCGTCGAGGAAACTCCGAAGGACAGATCGGGTGGTTACAAGGCGGGCGGTGGCTTCTCGTTCAGCCAGGGCACCGCCACCGCCGAGCCGGAGCTCGCCCCGAAACCCAAGCCGCGCCCCGAGCCGACTCCGCGGCCGGAACCGACGCCCACACCCGAGCCCGCTCCGACGCCAGAGCCCGCGCCTGCTCCCGAACCCGCGCCGACACCGGAGCCCGCTCGGACGCCCGAGCCTGCGCCTACACCTGAGCCCGCTCCGACGCCCGAGCCCGCGCCTGCTCCCGAGCCCGCTCCGACGCCCGAGCCCGCGCCGGAACCTGCTCCTGTCCCGCCGCCCGAGCCCGAGCGTCCTGTCATCGAGGAGATCGCACCCACCGAGGGCCGGATCGACCGACTGCGTGGCCGGTTGTCCCGGTCGCAGTCCGCGGTCGGGAAGAGCTTGCTGGGACTGCTCGGTGGTGGCGATCTCGACGAGGATTCGTGGGAGGAAGTCGAGGACACGCTGCTGATCGCCGACATCGGGTCGTCGACCACGGCGGAGATCATGTCGACGCTGCGTGAACAGATGGCGGCGCGCAGCATCCGCACCGAAGCGGATGCGCGAGCACTGCTGCGCGAGGTCCTCGTCGCGCAACTGCACCCCGAGTTCGATCGGTCGATCAAGGCGCTGCCGCACGAAGGTACGCCTGCAGTGCTGCTCGTCGTCGGTGTCAACGGCACCGGCAAGACGACGACCACCGGCAAGCTCGCCCGCGTGCTCGTCGCCGACGGCCGCCGGGTTCTGCTCGGCGCGGCCGACACGTTCCGCGCCGCAGCAGCGGACCAGTTGCAGACGTGGGCCGAGCGCGTCGGTGCGGACGTCGTGCGCGGCAAGGAAGGCGCCGATCCGGCCGCCGTCGGATTCGACGCGGTGTCCAAGGGCATCGAGCAGGGTGTCGACGTCGTCGTCGTGGACACGGCCGGGCGTCTGCACACCAAGTCGGGCCTGATGGACGAGCTCGGAAAGGTCAAGCGCGTCATCGAGAAGCGAGCGCGCGTCGACGACGTGCTGTTGGTTCTCGACGCGACGGTCGGACAGAACGGTCTGATGCAGGCACGTGTGTTCGCCGAGGTCGTGGACATCAGCGGCGTCGTACTGACCAAGCTCGACGGCACCGCGAAGGGCGGCATCGTGTTCCAGGTCCAACGCGAACTCGGTGTTCCGGTGAAGCTCGTCGGGCTCGGAGAGGGCGCCGACGACCTGGCGCCGTTCGAGCCGGGGGCGTTCGTCGACGCACTGCTCGGCTGACATCAGGTGCGGCCGTCCGCCGCACGAAGCCACACGAAACACGCCCCGCCGAACCGTCGGCGGGGCGTGTTTCGTCGTTGCGGACGGGGTCGTTCGAGGGTGTCCGGTTTCGACCGCTTTTCCCCGGTTTCGTGCTCGAAGCAAAACCGGCGAAAGAACGAAACGCCTGGACGAAACGTACTAGCAACACATTCCGTCTGTCCGTTCACATGCGCGAAACACCGGAGTGTCACCGATGAAACCTAGTGAAACCACTCTTTGTCCAGACCACGCGCCAACCGGTGCGTCAGATAAGGAGGGTGTACGTGAGTCCCGAGGATTTGTTGGCCAACTCCGGCAATGCCGCCTGGATGCTGGTGGCCGCATCGCTGGTGCTGCTGATGACGCCAGGCCTGGCGTTCTTCTACGGCGGCATGTCGCAGCAGAAGTCCGTGCTGAACATGATGATGATGTCGTTCGGCTCGATGTTCGTCGTCGCCATCATCTACGTTCTGTGGGGTTGGTCCATGTCCTATGGCACCGAGAACATCGGCGGGATCTTCGCGAACCCGTTCGAGTTCTTCGGACTGAAGGATTCGATCACCGACGCGGACGGCAACTTCATCGCCGGTGCCTGGGGCTACGCCAACGTGATCGACATCGCGTTCCAGGTGACCTTCGCGATCATCACCGTCGCCCTCATCAGCGGTTCCATCGCAGGCCGCGTCAAGTACGGAACGTGGCTCGCGTTCGCAGGTATCTGGGTCACGCTGGCCTACTTCCCGCTGGCACACATGGTGTGGGGCGGTGGACTCCTCTCGGGCTCCGAGGACGGACTCGCGGCCAAGCTGTTCGGCACAACCGACGACGGTGAGGGCGGCCTGGTCGCCTCCGTCGCACCGATCGACTTCGCCGGTGGCACCGTCGTTCACATCAACGCCGGTATGGCCGGCCTCGTGTTGGCGCTGATCGTAGGTAAGCGCGCCGGATTCGGCCGCGTCGCATTCCGCCCGCACAACCTGCCGTTCGTCATGCTCGGCGCTGCACTTCTGTGGTTCGGTTGGTTCGGCTTCAACGGTGGATCTGCATTCGCCGCCGACGGTGTCGCCGGTCTCGCCTGGGTCAACACCACCACGGCCACCGCTGCTGCCATCGCAGGATGGCTCGTCGTCGAGCGCATTCGCGACGGCAAGGCCACCAGCCTCGGCGCTGCGTCGGGCATCGTCGCCGGTCTCGTCGCCATCACGCCTGCCGCCGGTGCTCTCACGCCGATCGGCTCGATCTTCCTCGGCGCCATCGCCGGTGTTCTCTCCGCTCTCGCAGTCGGCCTGAAGTTCAAGTTCGGCTACGACGACTCGCTCGACGTCGTCGGTGTCCACCTCGTCGCAGGCCTGTGGGGAACCGTCGCCATCGGCTTCTTCGGATCCGAGACCGGCCTGTTCTACGGCGGTGACTACAAGCAACTCGTCGTCCAGATCGTCATCGCTCTCGTCGCACTGATCTTCACCGGCATCATCACGACCGTCATTGCATTCGCGCTGAAGCCGCTCGGTTGGCGTGTGTCGAAGGAAGACGAAGCCAAGGGAATCGACGAAGCCGAACACGCCGAGACGGCGTACGACTTCGCCTGACAAGGTAGAGATAGGAGCGAATCGAAGCTCCGCACGCAACCGGGCACTCCAGAGCTTGTGAAGGGAAGCAGAAAATGAAGCTGATCACGGCAATCGTCAAGCCGTTCACGTTGGAGGACGTCAAGACGGGTCTCGAACAGGCCGGTGTGCTTGGCATGACGGTCAGTGAAGTCCAGGGATACGGACGTCAGAAGGGCCACACCGAGGTATACCGAGGCGCCGAGTACTCGGTCGACTTCGTGCCGAAGGTGCGCGTCGAGGTCGTCGTCGACGACGCCGCGGTGGAGAAGGTCGTCGAGGTCATCGTCGAAGCCGCTCGCACCGGCAAGATCGGCGACGGCAAGGTGTGGGTTTCGCCGGTCGACTCGGTCATCCGGGTACGTACCGGGGAACGTGGTGCCGATGCGCTCTGACCCCACTGGGTCGCGGGCAGGCGGCCCCGGCTCTGCAGCGAAAGCTGCAGGGTCGGGGCCTTCGGCCTCTGGGCCGTCCGCTACCAAGAGTTCCGATGCGGCGGCAGACCTGGCGCGCGCCAGGAAACAATTGCTCGACGGCGGAACACGCGGACGCCGTCTCGACGCGCCCGCGCTGAGGCAGGCGCTCGTGGACCTTCACGAGTTCTGGCTCACCACGAAGGGTGCCGAACTCGGGATCAAACCCGATTCGGGATTCGCGATCGTTGCAGTCGGAGGCCTCGCGCGCCGCGAATTGCTTCCGTACTCCGATCTCGATCTCGTACTGCTCCACGACGACATGGACCCCGAGTTGGTGTCGGAGGTGGCCGACAAGCTGTGGTATCCGCTGTGGGACGCCCACATCAAACTCGACCACAGTGTGCGCACGGTGCCGCAGGCTCTGCAGGTGGCGTCGACGGATCTGACTGCAGCGCTCGGCATGCTCGAAGCCCGTCACATCGCGGGAGACGTCGAGCTCAGCAATCTGCTGATCGGCGGAGTGCGGCGCGAGTGGCGTACCGGCATCCGGTCGCGGTTCGACGAACTGATCACCCAGACGCAGTCGCGGTGGTCGCGGAGCGGCGAAATCGCACATCGCGCCGAACCGGACCTCAAGAGCGGTCGTGGTGGACTGCGGGACGTCCAGCTTCTCGACGCGCTGTCCATCGCCCAGCTGACCGACGGCATGCCGGGACTCGGTCCGCAGTCTCCGGGAGGAGGACTCGCCTTCGCCCACACGCGCATGCTCGACGTCCGAACCGAACTGCATCGTGTTGCCGGCCGCGCCCGCGACCAACTGCGTGCGCAGGATGCCGACGAGATCGGTGCAGCACTGCGCATAGGAGACCGGTTCGACCTCGCCCGCGTTCTCAGCGACTCGGCACGCACCATCAGCTACTCGGTGGACGTCGGGCTACGCACCGCCGGGAATTCGCTTCCACGACGCGGGCTGTCGCGTCTGCGCCGAGTGCCCGTACGTCGGCCGCTCGACGAAGGCGTCGTCGAGCATGCAGGAGAGGTCGTGCTCGCCCGAGATGCCCGTCCGAGCAAGGATCCGGGACTCATCACCCGCGTGGCGGCCGCGTCGGCGCAGTACGGGATGCCGATGTCGGCGTCCACGTTGAGCAGACTCTCCGACAGCGCACCCGAACTGCGTGAACCGTGGCCCAAGGAAGCGGTGAACGATCTGTTGGTCCTGCTCGGCTCCGGTCGACGCTCGATCCCGGCGATCGAGGCACTGGACCGCACCGGCCTGTGGGGGCGCTTGCTGCCCGAGTGGGGTGCCGTCCGCGACCTTCCGCCGCGCGACGCGGTGCACACCTGGACTGTCGACCGGCATCTCGTCGAGACCGCGGCGTACGCGTCGGCGCTGACGACGCGCGTCGCTCGACCCGATCTGCTGATCCTCGGGGCTTTGATCCACGACATCGGCAAGGGTCGCGGGGGAGACCACAGCGTCGTCGGCGCCGAGTTGGCGACGCAGATCGGTAACCGGCTCGGGCTCTGGCCGTCGGACGTGGCACTCCTGACCGCGATGGTGCGTCACCATCTGTTGTTGCCCGAGACAGCGACACGACGCGATCTGGACGATCCCGTGACGGTGCAGACCGTCGTCGACGCCCTGGGCGCCGATCCGGTTCTTCTGGAGCTGTTGCACGCGCTCGCCGAGGCCGACTCGCTCGCGACGGGTCCGGGAGTGTGGGGTGATTGGAAGGCGTCGCTGATCCGGGAGCTCGTGCGGCGGTGCAGGCTGGTGATGGCAGGGGAGTCGTTGCCCACGCCCGATCCGCTCGACCCGGCTCACGTCGAGTTGGCCGAGAAGGGTGGCGTACACGTCGATCTGCAGCCGACCGAGGGGTCGCACACGTTCGTCGTGACGGTCGTCGCGCCGGACACCCCCGGTTTGTTGTCGGACGCCGCGGGTGTTCTCGCGCTGCATTCGCTGCGCGTGTTGTCGGCGTCCCTCGGCAGTCACGACGGTTCGGCGGTCAACTCGTTCGCCGTCACGCCGTTGTTCGGAGCTCCGCCTCAAGCGGGGCTGCTGCGTCAGGAACTCATTCGCGCACAGGCCGGTGAGCTCGATCTGGTGGCGGTGCTGAACGAGAAGGAACGGAATGCTCGCCCTCCGGTTCTCGACGGGGAGGACTCGGCGGTGCCGGTGCTGTACGCCCAGGCTCCTCCGCGCGTGTTGTGGTTCGACGGGACCGAACCGGGACAGGTCGTGCTCGAACTGCGGGCCGAGGACCGGCTCGGCCTGCTCTGTCGACTCGCGAGCGCGCTGGAGAAGCTCGGTGCCGACGTGCGGTGGGCGCGGGTGGCGACTCTCGGTACGTCCGTCGTCGACGCCTTCTGCATCGACCTGACCGGATCGGACACTCGTGCGACACGCGAGGAGATCGAAGAAGCGATTCTCGGTGTGGTTCCCGCCCCGGAACCGCCGAGACCACCGGAAAAGCCCGAAGGAACCTAGGTACGGTGTCGGCCAGGCGTCGAATTCCCATCGTTCGTAGTGAGATCTCATAAAGATTCGGTTACGGTGTTTGCGCGCGAGATCGTTTTGTTACGTTTCCCGCCAGCAGACGAAAAGCGGGTCCGAGCAGTGACTGCTCGGGGGCGCACGCCGACGACTGATGAGGTAGACACTGTGGGATCCCACCGGCGGTCGAACATTTACGTTCCGGCCGATACAGATTCGACGACACCACGTGGGCGCCACAGGGCGACGGAGGACTCCAAGGATTCGGGGTTGAAGGCGGCGACCATCGTCGCCGCCACCGGTGCGATCGTCGCGGGTGCGGCTCAGATGGGAACGGGTACCGCGTCGGCGGCACCTGCTCCCGCGCCGCAGGCCCCCGCGGCGGCTGTGCCGTTCCAGATCCCGCCGAACCTGCTCCCGGCCGGGTTCGAACTCCCCGCGGGCATCCAGTTGCCGGAGAACATCCAGCTGCCGCCCGGCATCGAGATTCCCGACACCTCCGACCTTCCCGCACTCGGGCTGCCGGACGTCGGCAAAGCGGCTCAGGATCTGTTGCAGGGACTGCAGCCGCTGAAAGAGAAGGCCGTGCAACCGGTTTCGGGTGTTCTGACGTCGAGCTTCGGTTCGCGATGGGGAACGCACCACGGTGGGCTCGACGTCGCGGCCCCCATCGGAACGCCCGTTCTTGCCGCTGCCGACGGCGTCGTCACCGCGGCAGGGCCTGCATCGGGGTTCGGCTTGTGGGTCAAGGTCATGCACGCCGACGGCACCGAAACCATCTACGGCCATGTCGGCAACTACTCGGTGGCCGAAGGACAGCAGGTCTCGGCGGGCCAACAGATCGCGACGGTCGGCAACCGAGGTCAGTCCACCGGCCCGCACCTGCACTTCGAGGTCCACGACCCGAGTGGGGTCAAGGTCGACCCGGCGCAGTGGTTGGCCACCCGCGGGGTGTCGGTGACCTGGAACGACGCAGCACTAAACGCGTAGGCAATCCTGCGGACCGCGCTCTGTCGGCCTCGATGACGACGGGGCGCGGTAGCGGGCGCTAGTCTGGAGCCTGCTCTACTCGTCTGTTCAGGCCCCATTCGCAATTGGCTCAGGAGTGCAATCGGTGTTCGAATCCCTATCCGACAGGTTGACCGGGACCCTCAAGGACCTGCGTGGCAAGGGTCGACTCTCGGGGGCCGACATCGATGCCACAGCCCGTGAAATCAGGCTCGCGCTGCTCGAAGCCGACGTCGCTCTGCCCGTCGTGCGTGAGTTCATCACGCGCATCAAGACGCGCGCCAAGGGCGCCGAGGTCTCGGGCGCTCTCAACCCGGCCCAGCAGGTCGTCAAGATCGTCAACGAGGAACTCGTCGGCATTCTCGGCGGCGAGACGCGCCGGCTGACGTTCGCCAAGACGGCGCCGACGGTCATCATGCTGGCCGGTCTGCAGGGTTCCGGTAAGACGACGCTCGCCGGCAAGCTCGCCAAATGGCTCAAGGAGCAGGGACACACACCGCTTCTGGTCGCGTGTGACCTCCAGCGCCCCGGTGCTGTCAGCCAGCTCCAGATCGTCGGTGAGCGTGCGGGCGCCACGGTGTTTGCTCCGCACCCCGGCACGTCGATCGGTGGCGGCGAGAACGAGCTCGGCATCTCGGCTGCCGACCCGATCGAGGTCGCACGTGCCGGTGTCGCCGAAGCACGCACCAAGCAGTACGACATCGTCATCGTTGACACCGCAGGCCGTCTCGGTATCGACACCGAACTGATGAATCAGGCCGCGGGCATCCGAGACGCCGTGCAGCCCGACGAGACGCTGTTCGTGCTCGACGCGATGGTCGGTCAGGACGCGGTCAGCACCGCGCAGGCCTTCCGGGACGGCGTCGGGTTCACCGGCGTCGTGCTCACCAAGCTCGACGGCGACGCCCGAGGTGGTGCGGCGCTCAGCGTGCGCGAGGTGACGGGCGAGCCCATCATGTTCGCGTCGACCGGTGAAAAGCTCGAAGACTTCGACGTCTTCCACCCGGACCGTATGGCCAGTCGAATTCTCGGCATGGGTGACGTCCTCAGCCTCATCGAGCAGGCGGAGCAGCACTTCGACGCCGAGCAGGCCGAGGCGACCGCCAACAAGATCGGTTCCGGTCAGCTCACGCTCGACGACTTCCTCGAGCAGATGATGGCCGTCCGCAAGATGGGCCCGATCGGCAACCTGTTGGGCATGCTCCCGGGTGCAGGCCAGATGAAAGAACTGGCCAACATCGACGAGAAGCAGCTCGACCGTGTGCAGGCGATCATTCGTGGCATGACGCCGCAGGAACGCAACGATCCGAAGATCATCAACGCGTCGCGGCGTCTACGCATCGCGAACGGATCGGGCGTCAAGGTGTCGGACGTCAACCAGCTCGTGGACCGGTTCTTCGAAGCGCGCAAGATGATGTCGGCGATGGCAGGCCGCATGGGCATGCCCGGCGCGCGCAAGCAGGTCCGCAGCAAGAAGGGCAAGAAGGGCAAGAAGGGCGGACGCGGGCCGACTCAGCCCAAGATCAGGGGCGGTTTCCCCGGCATGCCCGGTGGAATGCCCGCGGGAATGCCGGATCTGTCGGGCATGCCCAAGGGTCTCGACCAGCTACCCCCGGGACTCGAGGGCATCGACCTGTCGCAGTTGAAACTGCCGAAGAAGTAGCGGACCGACCGTGCCCGCCTTCCGGGTTCGGGGTCGGCCGGTGCCGTCGGAGGATCCGGTCGATTTCTGGATCGTCGACGGCCGCATCTCGCTCGACCCGGTCACGCACGCGGACATCTTGTGCGACGACGGGTGGATTCTTCCCGGCCTCGTCGACGCGCACTGCCACGTGGGCATCAAGTACGGCGGCGGCCACGAGGATGTCGACGGCGCCGTCGAACAGGCGAGGGCCGAACGGGACGTCGGCGTGCTGCTGCTGCGCGATGCAGGCTCGCCCGTCGACACACGCGCCCTCGACGATCACGACGACCTGCCCCGCATCATCCGCGCGGGTCGGCACATCGCGTCGCCCAAGCGGTACATCCAAGGCCTCGCGATCGACGTCGAGGACGAGTCGCAACTACCGGAAGTCGTTGCGCGACAAGCACGTTTCGGTGACGGCTGGGTCAAACTCGTCGGCGACTGGATCGATCGCAGCGTCGGCGACCTGAGGCCCCTGTGGGACGAGAAGATCCTGCGAGCATCGATCGACGCCGCCCACGCCGAGGGCGCTCGCGTCACGGCGCACGTCTTCGGTGAGGACGCCCTGCCCGGGTTGATCTCGGCGGGCATCGACTGCATCGAGCACGGCACCGGCTTGACCGACGAGACCATCGAGATGATGGTCCGGCACGACACCGCGCTGGTGCCGACTCTCGTGAACATCGCGACCTTTCCCGACATCGCCGCGTCGGCGTCGAAGTACCCGATCTACGCACGTCACATGCGCGACCTGCACGCGCGGGTCAGCTCGACCATCGGTCGAGCGCACGATGCGGGCGTGTCGATCTACGCGGGTACCGACGCGGGCGGATCCATCCGGCACGGGCGTATCGCCGACGAGGTGCAGGCGCTGACCGAAGTCGGAATGACGCCGACCGAGGCGCTCGGCGCCGCGAGCTGGAGTGCCAGATCGTGGCTCGGATGGCCGGGTCTGGAACACGGCGCTCCCGCGGACCTTCTGGTCTACGACGTCGATCCCCGGACGTCACCGGCGGTGCTGTCACATCCCGACGTCATCGTTCTGCGCGGTGTGCCGCAGCGTCGCCGACAGGTCGATTAACTTCCGGCGGCGCTCGTCTGGCACAATGGACTGCTGTTCGCCCGTCTCCGGTTACGTACCGCACGGCGGTCACGACACCCCATCAACGCAAAACCGGGTGCGCGGTCCACGCGCACCGCTGAATTGCGGAGTGACCAACTCGAAAGGCTCTACTTTTCATGGCTGTCAAGATCAAGCTCATGCGCATCGGTAAGATCCGCACCCCGCACTACCGCGTCGTCATCGCCGACTCTCGCACCCGCCGCAGCGGCCGTGCGATCGAGACCATCGGCACGTACGAGCCCAAGCAGGAGCCGAGCGTCATCGACATCGATTCCGAGCGTGCTCAGTACTGGCTCGGCGTCGGCGCTCAGCCCACCGAGCCCGTCGAGGCTCTGCTGAAGATCACCGGTGACTGGCAGAAGTTCAAGGGCCTCCCCGGCGCCGAGGGCACCCTCCGCGTTGCCGAGCCCAAGCCGTCCAAGCTGGACCTGTTCAACGCTGCGCTCGCTCAGGCCGACGCCGAGCCGCTCGGTGACGCCACCACGGCCAAGAAGAAGAAGGCTCCGAAGGCCGACGAGGCTGCTTCGGCCGACGACGCCGCAGCCGAGACCGCAGAAGCACCGGCCGCCGAGGCTGCTGAGAAGTGAGTGCCGTGGTCGCCGACGCCGTCGAGCATCTCGTTCGTGGCATCGTCGCCAACCCTGACGACGTTCGCGTCGAATTGATCACCGGCCGTCGCGGACGCACCGTGGAAGTTCACGTGCATCCCGACGATCTCGGCAAGGTCATCGGTCGCGGAGGTCGGACGGCAACAGCTCTGCGCACGCTGGTCTCCGGTATCGGAGGCCGCGGAATTCGCGTCGACGTCGTCGACACGGATCAGTAGCGCAGCACACATGGAGCTGGTAACCGGCCGTGTGGTGAAGTCACACGGCATCCGCGGCGAGGTCGTCGTCGAGGTTCGCACCGACGAACCCGACGATCGCTTCGCCGTGGGGTCGGTGATTCGCGGGCGTAAGCCACGCGATACCACCGGCGAGGTCGACTACACGGTGGAAGCCGCCCGGGAACACTCCGGGCGGCTTTTGCTGCGCCTGAAGGGAATCGATTCCCGGGACGCCGCCGACGCCCTCCGCGGCACACTGTTCATGGTCGAGTCGGACGATCTCGAATCCTCCGACGACCCGGACGAGTTCTACGATCACGAGCTCGAAGGTCTGACCGTGCAGCTCGCCGACGGTACGGTCGTCGGAACGGTTCGTGAGGTACTGCATTCCGCGGCAGGCGAATTGCTGTCCATCCGTCCCGCCGACGGAAGCCGATCCGAAGTGCTCGTGCCGTTCGTGGCTGCCATCGTCACGTCGGTGTCCCTGGCCGACGGCACGGTCGTGATCGATCCGCCCGAAGGTCTCCTGGATCCGGAGTAGACATCGTGAAACTCGACGTCGTCACGATCTTTCCCGAATACCTGGACCCGTTGCGAACTGCCTTGCTGGGCAAGGCGATCGACAAGGGCCTGGTGTCGGTGGACGTACACGATCTGCGTAGCTGGACCCACGACGTGCACAAGGCCGTCGACGATTCGCCGTACGGCGGCGGACCCGGAATGGTCATGAAGCCCACCGTGTGGGGCGACGCGCTCGACGACGTCCTCACCGAGGACTCTCTTCTCGTCGTCCCGACTCCGGCCGGTGTGCCGTTCACGCAGCGCACCGCCGAGCGATGGTCACAGGAGAAGCACATCGTCTTTGCATGCGGACGCTACGAGGGCATCGATCAGCGCGTGTTCGACGACGCGGCCACCCGTGTGCGCGTCGAAGAGGTGAGTATCGGCGACTACGTCCTCATCGGGGGAGAGGCCGCCGTTCTCGTCATGGGCGAAGCCGTCGTGCGGTTGCTGCCCGGCGTGCTCGGGAATCAGCAGTCGCACCAAGAGGATTCGTTCTCCGACGGGCTCCTCGAAGGCCCCAGCTACACCCGGCCCGTCCGGTGGCGTGGGCTCGACGTCCCGGACGTCCTGTTGTCGGGCGATCACGCGAAGGTCGCCGCGTGGCGCGCGGAGCAATCACTGCAGCGGACGCGTGAACGCCGTCCTGATCTGCTCGCCGACTAGTCGACCCGGCCGTCCGGGAAGAGCATCGACACGACGCCCGTGATGGTGTCGCGCGCATGCTGGGCGCTGCTGTCGTCCGTGACGTCGACGACGGCGGTGTCGGGGTAGTGCTCCCAGTCGTCGTCGTAATGGACCTCTTCGCGTGAGATCACGGCGATGACGTAGTCGTCGTTGCTCCCCACCGTGCCCGTCGACAGGTGCACCCACCGGCCGGCGATGCAGCACATCCAGCCCTGCTTGACGGCCCAGACCGGTTCGGACGGAAGGCCGTCGACGATTCCGAAGTGCTGGTGATAGCCGTCCGTCGCCACCGGAGTCGACTCGCGGAGGAGATCCTCGATCGTCGACGTCGACGTCGCGGACAGGCCGCCGGTGCCGTCGACGAGTTGCGCGTAATACGTGACGATGTCGGCTGCCGTCGTCATCGTGTTCCACCACAGTCCGTCCCACGGAGGCGACGTAGCCGCGAGGCCGTAGCGTTCGGCCACCCGTACGACGATGTCGTTGCCGCCGTACTCGTCCCAGAGATAGTTGGCGGCGTCGTCGCTGGACGACTTCAACATCACCTTCAGCAAGGTCATCTCGTCCTCGGCGAGGGGAACCTGCGCGACGTCGGCCTCGTGGAGAACCTCGTCGGCGATGAAAAGCTTGGAGACCGAAGCGGTTTCGCTCTGTATGGTGTCACCGTTCGAGAAATAGGATCCGGTTCGTCGGTCGAGAACGGCGAACGACACCTCCGCGCCTCGACCCGCCGCCGACGCGATGGCCGCCGGGATGCGCGAATCGAGATCGAGATCCTGGACCGTCTCGGTGTCCGGGAACGGTGACGACGACGTCGCGGACGACGCGCCCGACGCGGAATCGGCAGGAACGTCGCAGCCGGTGACGAGAACGGCGATCGCGGCGAACAGTGCCGTGCACGAGAGCGCCAGGACTTGCATGGGCCTGGACATCCTCGGTCTCCTGCACTGGTCACTGATGAACGTGTCCCACACTAGCTGTAGGGTCGTGCGCCGTGACGACTGCTCTGAAAACTGTGAACAAGCGCATAGCCGAGGAACTCGACGTATCCGAAGGTCAGGTCAGCGCTGCCGTGGATCTGCTGGACAGCGGATCGACCGTGCCGTTCATCGCTCGGTACCGCAAGGAAGTCACCGGCATGCTCGACGACGCGCAGCTCCGTCAGCTCGAAGAACGGCTCCGGTACCTCCGTGAGCTCGACGAGCGACGCGACGCGGTCATCGAATCGATTCGCTCGCAGGGCAAGCTCGACGAGGCTCTCGAACAATCACTGATGCTGGCCGAGACCAAGGCCCGCGTCGAGGACATCTACCTGCCGTTCAAGCCCAAGCGTCGGACCAAGGCGCAGATCGCGCGCGAGGCGGGCCACGAACCCGTCGCCGACGCCCTCATCACCGATCCCACCACCGATCCCGCGTCGTACGACTCCGAGCAGCTCGACGGCGCGCGCGCCATCCTCGTCGAGCGCTTCGCCGAGGACGCCGACCTGGTGGGCGAACTGCGTGAATTGATGTGGACCCGTGGAAAACTGGTCTCGACCGTGCGCAAGGGCAAGGAAGAAGGAGGCGCCAAGTTCGCCGACTACTTCGAATTCTCCGAACCGTTCACGTCGTTGCCGTCGCACCGCATTCTGGCGACGCTGCGCGGCGAGAAGGAAGAAGTTCTGTCCCTGGGGTTCGAACCGGAGCAGGACGAGACGCCTCCCGGTGAGCGGACGGTGTACGAGGGACGCATCGCCACCGCGTTCGGTATCGCCGACCAGGGCAGGGCCGCGGATCGGTGGTTGCTCGACACGGTGCGATGGGCTTGGCGTACCAAACTGCTCGTGACCCTCGCCATCGACGTTCGGATGCGGCTTCGCCAGTCCGCGGAGCAGGATGCCGTCGACGTCTTCGCTACCAACCTGAAGGACCTGCTGCTCGCTGCGCCCGCGGGCAATCGCGCGACGATGGGCCTGGACCCCGGGTTCCGCACCGGGACGAAGGTCGCGGTCGTCGATTCGACCGGCAAGGTCGTCGACCACGACACGATCTACCCGCACAAGCCCCAGGGCAAATGGGATCAGGCTGTCGCGACGTTGGCCGCGCTTGCCGCGAAGCATTCGGTCCAGCTCATCGCCATCGGCAACGGCACGGCGTCCCGCGAGACCGATGCGCTTGCTGCCGACCTGATCTCGAAGTTCCCGGAAGCGGGTCTGACCAAGGTCGTCGTGTCCGAGGCAGGCGCTTCGGTGTACTCGGCGTCGGCATACGCGTCGAGCGAACTTCCCGAGCTCGACGTCTCGATCCGAGGCGCCGTCTCCATCGCGCGTCGGCTGCAGGATCCGCTCGCCGAGCTCGTGAAGATCGATCCCAAGTCCATCGGCGTCGGCCAGTACCAGCACGACATCTCCGAATCCCTGCTGGCGCGTTCGCTCGGTGCGGTCGTCGAGGACGCGGTGAACGCTGTCGGCGTCGACGTCAACACCGCGTCGGTCCCGTTGCTGTCGCGTGTGTCGGGCATCGCCGGTTCGCTTGCGGAAAGCATTGTCGCGCACCGTGATCAGAACGGTCCCTTCACCTCGCGCTCCAAGCTGAAGGACGTCGCGCGTCTCGGGCCGAAGGCATTCGAGCAGTGTGCCGGCTTCCTGCGGATCCAGGACGGCGACGATCCGCTCGACCGGTCGAGCGTGCACCCCGAGGCGTACCCGGTGGTTCGCCGCATCGTGGATTCGGCGGGCGTCGGGGTGCTCGAGGTCATCGGCAACACGTCGCTGCTGCGCGGTCTGCAGCCGCAGCAGTTCGCCGACGAGCGCTTCGGTATCCCGACGGTCACCGACATCATCGCCGAACTCGAGAAGCCGGGCCGCGACCCGCGACCGGAATTCAAGACGGCGACGTTCGCCGCCGGGATCGAGAAGGTCGCCGACCTGAAGCCGGGCATGACGCTGGAAGGCGTCGTCACCAACGTGGCAGCGTTCGGGGCCTTCGTCGACGTCGGTGTGCACCAGGACGGACTCGTCCACGTCTCCGCGATGTCGCACAACTTCGTCAAGGATCCGCGCGAGGTCGTCAAGTCGGGTGACGTCGTCAAGGTCAAGGTCATGGAGGTCGACGTCCCACGTCAGCGCATCGGCTTGAGTCTGCGCCTCGACGACGAACCGGGCGCGGCCGCCAAGGACAAGCCTCGTGGCGGGTCCGGCGGGGGACAGCGCGGGGGGAACGGAGGCGGGCCGCGTAATGGCCAGCAGGATCGCAGGTCCCAGGCGGGCCGTCGCGACAATCGCGGGGGGAGTCGCCAAGCGAGCGCACCGGCGAGTGGATCGATGGCCGACGCGCTACGGAAGGCCGGATTCGGGAAGTAACATCTCGTTTCACGTGTGAAGGGAGATGCGGCGGCCGTGAAGTGGTTGGATCGTGAGATCATCGCGCACGGCCGCCTGCCTCTTCTGTGTTTCCTCCTCGGCTTCGTCGTGGGTTTCCTGTTGATTCGCTTGAGCGTCAGGATGATTCGCGCGCAGGTCAGGTGGTGGCCCGGAAACATCACGCCCGGCGGACAGCACATCCATCACGTCGTGTTCGGCATCGTCTTGATGCTGGTGTCCGGCGTCTCGTTGATCGCCGTCTTCGAGGACGCCACCCAGGAGACCGGGGCAGTGCTCGCCACCTTGTTCGGCGTGGGTGCCGCGCTCGTCCTCGACGAGTTCGCGCTGATCTTCTATCTGCAGGACGTCTACTGGGCGGAGCAGGGACGGACCTCGGTCGACGCCGTGTTCGTCGCTGTCGCGGGCACCGGCTTGCTACTCCTCGGATTCCACCCACTCGAACTGTTGAACGTCACCGACATTCGACGAAGCCCGGACACATGGGTTCGCGTCGGTTACGTGGTGTTGGCCGTCGTCAATCTCGGACTCTGTGCCGTTGTCGTGCTGAAGGGGAAGATCTGGACCGGTCTGATCGGGCTGTTCTTCGTTCCGATTCTGGTGGTCGCCTCGCTGCGGCTCAGCAGGCCGTCCGCGCCGTGGGCCCGATGGCGGTACACGAGACGTCCGAGGAAGATGGAGCGTGCGTTGCGCCGTGAACGCACGATCAGGCGACCGGCCATTCGAGCCAAGATCTACTGCCAGGACCTGATCGCGGGCAAACCGAGCGTGGAGCACGCCGTCTCTGCGACCGAGGACGAGCTGGACCGGACCGTACAGCCGGCCGCACCGCCGCGTGGGTGACCACGATTTCGTGGGCGGAGCGACGTCTGGCACAATAGTGGGGTTGCCTGTACCAGGCACAGACCTAATCGGAGTACGAACCAGCCGAGTTCCGTGTCGACAGTGTTTTCTGTCGTCGCGGTACCGCTCGGTTCCTCTACTCGCGCGAAGAACGCAAGGATGGCCCCACCGATGAACACTTTGGACTTCTTGGACAACAAGTCGCTGCGCAGCGACGTTCCTGACTTCCGCCCCGGCGACACGCTCAACGTGCACGTCAAGGTTATCGAAGGCTCGAAGGAGCGCGTGCAGATCTTCAAGGGCGTCGTCATTCGTCGCCAGGGTGGTGGCGTCCGCGAGACGTTCACCGTGCGCAAGGTCTCGTTCGGCGTCGGCGTCGAGCGTACTTTCCCGGTGCACAGCCCCAACATCGCTCAGATCGATGTTCTGACCCGCGGTGACGTTCGTCGCGCGAAGCTGTACTACCTTCGCGATCTGCGTGGCAAGGCCGCCAAGATCAAGGAAAAGCGCTGACACCAGCTCGTCGACAGACGGCTACATTCTTTCCGACGCCGCATCACCCAACTGGGTGGTGCGGCGTCGGTCGTTGTGTGACCTGTCACGACACTTGGCGAGTGGGTTCGACGCAGCTCTCGTCCACGGCAGCGCTACGGCTAATCTGGTGCGGTGGCTGATTCCTCGTACGATCCGAACGGCACTTCGGATTCCGACGCCGACGAACCCGCGACCAGGAAGCGCGAGAAGAAGCCTCGCTCGTTCTGGCGCGAGCTGCCGATCCTCATCCTCGTCGCCCTTGTCCTCAGTTTCCTGCTGCAGACGTTCATCGCACGGGTCTATCTGATCCCGTCCGAATCGATGGAGCCGACGCTGCACGGGTGTCCCGGATGCACCGGTGACCGCATCGTCGTCGAGAAGATCGGCTATCGGTTCGGCGATCCGAAGCCCGGCGACGTCATCGTCTTCCGCGGTCCCGACTCGTGGAACGGCGAATACGTGTCGACGCGGTCGTCCAACCCGGTCGTGCGTGGTGCGCAGGAAGTCGGATCGTTGATCGGCATCGTCGCGCCCGACGAGAACGACTTGGTCAAGCGAGTCATCGCGACCGGAGGCCAGACCGTCGAATGCTGCGACGATCAGGGGCGGGTGCTCGTGGACGGCAAGCCGCTCGACGAGCCGTACATTCAGATGGACTTCCCCTTCACGCCCGGCGTTCTGACGTGCGACACCGAGATCAAGTCGGGTCGCTGTTTCTCCGCGGTCACGGTTCCCGAAGGAAACCTGTGGGTCATGGGGGACAACCGCAGCAATTCGGCGGACTCGAGGTTCCATGTGTCCGACGAACTGAAGGGCACCGTTCCAGTCGACAACGTCATCGGGCGCGCATTCGTCATCGCGCTGCCGCCGTCGCGCTGGGGCACACTCGACTCGCCCGACATCCAAGGACAGTGAAACCGAGCAGAACAGATGGCTAGAACGAGTACGAGCCGGTCCCGCGGCCGGCCACCGTGGCCACCGCGGCCGGTCATCCGCCGGTCCTCGGGTCTGCGGACCATGGAGTCCGCCCTGGATCGACACGGGTTGGGCCCCGTCGCCGGGGTGGACGAGGCGGGTCGAGGTGCGTGCGCCGGACCACTGACGGTTGCCGCGTGCGTGCTGGGGCCGAAACGGTACGAGTCGTTGGCGGACCTCGACGACTCGAAGAAGCTGACGGAGAAGCGTCGTGAACTGCTGTTCCCGAAGATCCAGCGGCTCGCGCTCGCGTGGAGCATCGTGTTCATCGAAGCCGAAGAGATCGACCGCATCGGTCTGCACGTCGCGAACATCGAGGGGATGAGACGTGCCGTTGCGGGCCTCGGCGTCGCGCCGGGGTACGTGTTGACCGACGGATTTCGCGTCCCTGGGCTGCCCGCGCCGTCGCTACCCGTCATCGGCGGCGACGCGACTGCCGCATGCATCGCCGCGGCCAGCGTGCTGGCCAAGGTGTCGCGGGACCGCGTCATGGTCGAGATGGATTCCTCGATTCCCGGATACGGCTTCGCGATACACAAGGGATACAGCACCAAGGCGCACGCAGCCGCCATGGTCGAGCTGGGCCCGTGCGAGGAACACCGGATGTCCTACGCCAACGTGTCTGCAGCGGCGGCCGGTCGTCCCGATTCGGTGGCCGCGGTGTTGGGGCGGATGGACTGCACGGACACCGGTGCGCGATGATTGACGTTCATGCAAACAGACGGAGGATGAGTAGAAACCGATGAGTGCCGAGGATCTCGAAAAGTACGAAACCGAGATGGAGCTCTCGCTGTATCGCGAGTATCGGGACATTGTCGGTCAGTTCAACTATGTCGTGGAAACCGAACGGCGTTTCTACCTCGCGAACTCCGTAGAACTCATACCGCACAACGCCGACGGCGAGATCTATTTCGAGCTTCGCATGTCGGACGCATGGGTCTGGGACATGTACCGGCCCGCGCGGTTCGTCAAGCATGTCCGCGTCATCACCTTCAAGGACGTCAACATCGAGGAGCTCGACAAACCGGATCTGCGGCTTCCGGAGTAGAAGTATGTCGGTGACGCTGTGGTTGTTGCTCGTCGCGGCAGCGATCTATCTGTTCGGACGTCGGCGCTCGCGTCGAAACCTCGTGATGTGCGGCCAATTGATCGGTCTGGTCGCGGTGTGCCTCGTGGTGGGGCAAGTCGGCTGGCAAATTCTTGCGCAATGATCACTGTAGTGTGAATCGTTGCGACACACCGTATTTCGATGAGTCGACGCATTCGGGTCGGGTGAAATGGCTCATATAAACGGGGTCATTGTTGCTGAAAAGAAACTGTGGATTCAGCGATTGTTTTGTCCGATCGGAGGAATGAGTGGTAGAAACATGCATACATCATTCCTTGACGGTTAGAGGTTCGGACATGGCGCGTAAGACACTCGTCCAAATGATCGATGATGTCGATGGGTCGGTCATCAAGGAGGGGCAGGGCGAAACCGTCGAATTCGGTATCGACGGCAATCTGTATCGCATCGACCTGAATCTGAAGCACGCGAACGAATTACACGAGCAATTGGCGTTCTGGATCGAACACGCGGAGAAGGTTTCCGGCCGCCGGAGCAAGAAAGTCGCGTCGGCGCCGTCCCGCGGGAAAGTCGATTTGCAGGATGTTCGCGCGTGGGCTCGCGAGAACGGCTACGAGGTCAGTGCTCGCGGAAGAATCAGCCAGGACGTGCAGGCAGCCTACGAGGCAGCACACTGAAACCGCGATAGTTCACAAAGCTCGACTCTCGATGCCCCGGCCGATTCGGCCGGGGCATCGAATCGTTTCGGGCGGCCTTTCTCACCCCGTTCATCCACAGCTTCGCTTCGTCCACAGGGCAATTCTCGACCTGCGGTTTCTCCGATGTCACCGGCGGCACGACAGTGCATGGTCGTGCAGTGGTTCGGCAGTCGGCGGACCGACGATCAGTGGGGGAATGGATGTCGAATGCGGAGTTGGGGGCTCGGGGCGAAGCGTTCGCCGCGCTGCACCTGGTGGAGTCCGGAATGGAATTGGTCGACCGGAATTGGCGGTGCAGACACGGCGAGTTGGACATCGTCGCTCGTGACGGCGAGACGATGGTGTTCGTCGAGGTGAAGACGCGGTCGGGCACCGGGTACGGAACTCCGGCGGAGGCCGTGACGCCCGTCAAACGCGATCGAATTCGCAAGTTGGCGCTGATGTGGCTCGCGGAACACGATTATCCCTGGGTGCGAATGCGTTTCGACGTCGTAGCAATCCTGGTGACCCGAGACGGCGATCCAGTGGTGTCGCACTTGCGGGCGGTGTTCTGATGGCGCTCGGAAAAGCCTTCTCGGTCGCGGTCACCGGTGTCGACGGTCAGGTCGTCGAGATCGAGGCGGATATAGGCAGAGGATTGCCAGGAACACATCTGGTGGGATTGCCGGATACCGCCTTGCACGAATCACGCGACCGCATCAAGGCTGCGGTGTCGAATTCGGGTGGTAGTTGGCCCGATTCGCGCGTGGTGCTCGCGTTGTCGCCGGCGACCCTGCCGAAGATGGGATCGGTGTACGACCTCGCGCTCGCGTTGGCGGTACTGCACGCCGACAAGCAGATTCCCCGTGCGTCGATGCGGCGGACGGTGTTTCTGGGGGAGTTGGCTCTCGATGGTCGACTGCGGAGAATTCGCGGAGTTCTGCCCGCGGTACTGGCGGCGAAGAACGCGGGATGGTCCTCGGTGGTGGTGCCGACGGCTGCGTTGGCCGAGGCAGGTCTGGTCGACGGAATCGACGTGTTCGGGGCGCGGTCGCTGAAGGACGTGGTGGCCTGGCTGCGCGGCGAGGACGATCTCGTTCGCCCGGCGCCCGGTGTGTGGGACGACGGGGTGTCGTACCCGGACATGAGCGAGGTCGTCGGGCAACCGGAGGCACGGTGGGCTCTGGAGGTCGCGGCCGCGGGTGCGCATCACGTCATGTTGACCGGGCCGCCGGGCATCGGGAAGACGATGCTGGCCCAGCGTCTCCCGGGAATACTTCCCCCGTTGACCGAGCAGGAGGCGTTGGAAGTGACGGCGATCCATTCGGTCGCCGGGACGTTGCCCGACGACCGGCCGTTGATCGGTTCGCCGCCGTTCATCGCGCCGCACCATTCGACGTCGGTCAGTGCCATGGTCGGAGGCGGATCCGGAATGGCGAAACCCGGCGCCGTCAGCCGGGCGCATCGTGGTGTCCTGTTTCTCGACGAATGCGCCGAGATCGGCGTGAAGGTGCTCGAGTCGTTGCGAACACCGTTGGAAGACGGGGAGATTCGCATCGCGCGCCGCGACGGTGTGGCGCGGTACCCGGCTCGATTCCAGTTGGTTCTCGCTGCCAATCCGTGCCCGTGCGCTCCCGCACGCGACGTCGACTGCGTCTGCACGCCGACGGTGCGACGGAAATATCTCGGAAAACTATCCGGGCCTCTGCTCGATCGCGTCGACCTCCGAATTGCGATGAAAGCGGTCGCCACAGGAGCTCTGACGGACGACGTGGGCGAGACCACCGAGGTGGTGAGGGCACGGGTCACCGGTGCACGTGATGCAGCAGCCGAACGCTGGCGCGACTACGGATGGCGCACCAACGCAGAGGTGCCGGGTCCTGCACTGCGCCAGAAGTTCACGCTGCCCCGGGAATCGGTGAGACCGATCGAGCGGGCGCTCCGGAACGGATCGCTGACCGCGCGAGGGGCGGACCGCGCTCTGCGGGTGTCGTGGACCCTGTGCGATCTGGCGGGCGGCACCGTGCCCGGCATCGACGAGGTCGGCGCGGCGCTCGATTTTCGAGACAGGGGAATGTCGTGACGGGACACGACGATCGCAGGCTGGCGTGGGCGTATCTGTCACGTGTCGCGCAGGGGCCGCATCGACAACTGGCAGAGTTCGCAGTCGCGGCGGGGCCGCAGGAGGCGCGAGCCGAACTGGCCCGCGGCCGATTCGGCGAGCGCCTACAGGTTCGTGCGCACATCGACACCGCCGAAGACGACCTGAATCTGGTTGCGTCGCTCGGCGGTCGACTCGTCACACCGGACGACGACGAATGGCCCACATGGCAGTTCCTGTCGTTCGACGGTGCAGGAATGCCGACGTCGTCGGACCACTGCGCGCCGTTCGCGCTGTGGGTGCTCGGGCGAGGACCGCTCGACACGCTGGGGGAACGAGCGGTGTCCATCGTCGGTACGAGAGCGGCGAGCGCCTACGGCGAACATGTGACCGCGGAGATCTCGGGTGACCTGGCGGTCGACGGGTGGACGATCGTCTCCGGCGGGGCGTTCGGGATCGACGCGGCCGCCCACCGTGCGGCCCTCGGTGTGGGAGGTGCGACGGTGGCCGTGCTGGCGTGCGGAATCGACCGGGCATACCCGTCGGGACATGCGCGGCTGCTCGGCCGCATCAAGGAATCCGGCGCAGTGATCAGCGAATACGCGCCCGGAACGACGCCGGCGAAGCATCGGTTTCTCGCGCGAAACCGGCTCGTCGCCAGTCTCGGCTCGGCGGTCGTCGTCGTCGAAGCGGGGTGGCGTAGCGGTGCACGCAACACCGCGGCGTGGGCGCGAAAGCTCGGAAGGCCGGTGTTGGCGGTGCCGGGTCCGGTGACCTCGGCGTCGTCGAAAGGCTGCCACCGCATGATCCGCGAGGGGGAGGCTCGGCTCGTCGCCGACGCGCACGACGTCGTCGCCGAAGCAGGCGTCGTCGGTGAAACCGACGAGGGTCGACCGTCGATGTTCCGCGATATCGACGCGCTGTCGGAACCGGCGCTGCTGGTCTACGAAGCGCTTCCGGCGTCGGGCACGTTGTCTCCGCGTGAACTGTCCGAGCGGTCGTCCCTGCCGATCGCGAAGGTGCGTTCGGTCCTACCGCTCCTGGAACTCGACGGCTTCGTCGCTAGCGACGACACCGGCTGGTACCGCGTGGTCGGGACGTGAACGACCCGGACGCATATCGGTACCGGTAGCCTGATTAGGCAATGCTTACTCGAATAGCTATCTGGTAGCGCTGGAGCAGCTCGGAAAGGCTGAACACGTGGCACGACGCAAGACCACCCTGACCGTCCTCCGGACGGAGGCGCTGACCCCCCACATGCAGCGGGTCTACCTGGGCGATCCCGGATTCGACGACTTCGAGCCGGTCGACTACACCGATTCGTACGTCAAATTGATCTTCGGAACCGAGGACGACGAGATCAAGCGCACGTACACGATTCGGTCGGTTAATACCGATGCGCGTGAGATCGCGATCGATTTCGTCGTGCACGGCGACGAGGGTGTCGCGGGTCCGTGGGCTGCCCACGCGCAACCGGGAGACACGATCAGCCTGTACGGCCCCGCGGGCGCGTACACACCACGCGCGGACGCCGACTGGCATCTGTTCGCCGGTGACGAGTCCGCGATCCCCGCGATCTCGGCGGCCGTCGAGGCGCTCCCCGAGGACGCGATCGCCAAGGTCTTCGTCGAGGTCGCGGATCGTAAGGACGAGATCTACATGGAGACGCTCGCCCTCGTCGACGTCACGTGGATCCATCGTGGTGCGGGTTCCAACGAGATCACCGACGACAAGGCAGGCGACAACGCGCCGCTGATCGAGGCGGTACGGAACACCGAATGGTTGCCCGGCCAGGCTCAGGTCTTCATCCACGGTGAGGCGCAGGCCGTCATGCACAATCTGCGCGGCTACATCCGAAAAGAGCGCGGCGTGTCGGCCGAGTGGGCGTCGATCTCCGGGTACTGGCGTCGCGGCCGCACCGAGGAGACGTTCCGCGTGTGGAAGCGCGAGCTGGCCGAGGCCGAGGCCGGCGCGTCGAGCTGATCGTCGAGCTGATCGTCGACCCGATCGGGCGACCGGCGAGGCGACGGCTCCCCGGCGCGCCCGGTTGCTCGGTCGGCTCCGAGGGGCCACGCTGAACCGATGTCCGACGAGCTGACACCGACGTTTCGAGCGCTCCTCGACGACTACGCCGAGCACCTCCGGCTCGGACGAAGTCGGTCGGCCAACACGATTCGCGCGTATGTCGCCGACGCCGAGTCGCTCCTGGCCTATCTGGTGCACGAAGAGGACTCGGACGAGGTGTCCGACCTGAGTCTCCGCGTGCTTCGCGCATGGCTCGCACACCAGTCGCGGGCCGGTTCGGCGCGATCGTCGATGGCGCGTCGAACATCGTCCGCGAGGGCATTCACCGCGTGGCTGACGCGAACCGGTTACCTCGACACCGATCCTGCGCTTCGTCTGTCCTCCCCGTCGGCGAAACGAGCGCTGCCTGCCGTGCTGAAGAAGTCGCAGGCGTCGGACGCGTTGTCGGCTGCGGAATCGGGTGCAGCCGAACGAGATCCGATCGCCCTGCGGGACAGACTGATCGTCGAGATGTTGTACGCCACGGGAATTCGAGTCAGCGAACTGTGCGGACTCGACGTGGACGACGTCGACACCGGGCGTCGACTGGTACGCGTTATCGGCAAGGGGGACAAGGAGCGATCGGCGCCGTACGGGCTGCCTGCGCACCAGGCACTCGACGCGTGGATCGCGTTCGGGCGACCGGCGCTGGCCACCGAGCGGTCGGGTTCGGCGCTGCTGCTGGGCAAGCGCGGCGGGCGAATCGACCCTCGCCAAGCTCGAACGGCGGTGCACGACGTCCTGGACTCGGTGCCCGGTGCGCCCGACATGGGCCCGCACGGCCTCCGGCACTCCGCGGCGACGCACCTGCTGGAAGGTGGCGCCGATCTACGCGTGGTGCAGGAATTGCTCGGTCACGCATCCCTGGCGACGACACAGATCTACACCCACGTGTCCGTGGAACGACTACGCACCGTCCACGACCGAGCGCATCCGCGGGGGTGACGTCACCGGCCGGGCTGCCGGGATTTGGTAGCGTCGTAGCGAAACAAACCGCGTGCACAGTATTGTCGGGCGCATACGTATCGACGTCAGATTTCGACCCGCAATTCGTATACCGGGGGGCACCGTGGACCGCGAAGAACCACAAGGCACGTCAGCCGCGTGGTCGATCCGTGACCAGATCAGGCCGGGGCGGCCGTTTCGTTCCAACCCGGTGCCCATCGATCCCGCACCTGCCGGGTCCACCTCGTTCCAGGCTGGAGAACCGCCGATGAACGGCGACCGCCAGGCCCCGCCGTGGCAGACCCCACGTCCGGATCGCCGTCCACCGCGGTACACGCCTCCGACGGAGAATTCGGCGGCGAACCCGGAACCTGCTCAGCCGTCCGGGCCGCAGGGTCAGGCGCGATCCGAGGACTCGCGATCGCACAGCCCGCGGAACTGGACTCCGCCGTGGGCCGACCCGGCCGCTGCGCCCGGTCAGCCGCACACGAACTCGTTTCCCGGCGTCCCGCACCATCAGCCGACGAGCCAGGATCTCGCTCCCGATTCGCTGCTCAAGCGGCCGCGTCGGACGTCGGCGTCGGGGTGGCGTCGCGGAGTGCACCGCCTCACCGGCGGTGTCATCAACCCCGGTGAATCGACGGCCGAGGAGCGTTACCGCAACCAGGTGGATCGCATTCGGCAACCGGTCATGGGGGATTACCGGATCGCGTTCCTGTCCTTGAAGGGTGGGGTCGGCAAGACCACGACGACGCTCGGTCTCGGGTCCACCTTCGCGTCGCTCCGGGGGGACTGCGTCATCGCCGTCGACGCCAATCCGGATTTCGGCACACTCGGCGAGCGGGTGCCGCGCCAGACGTCGTCGACGGTGCGGGACCTCCTCGCCGACGCACCGAACATCAAGCGCTACTCGGACATCAGGGCGCACACGTCGCAGGCGCCGAGTCGACTCGAAGTGCTTGCGGGAGAACGGGATCCGGCTGCGTCCGAGGCGTTCGACGAGAAGGACTACCGGTCCGTCATCGAGATGCTGCAGGTGTACTACAACCTGATTCTGACGGACTGCGGCACCGGCATCATGCACTCGGCGATGAACGGCGTTCTGCAGTTGGCCAACGCGCTCGTGCTGGTCTCGTCACCCGCGGTGGACGGGGCGCGCAGCGCCGCGGCCACCCTGGATTGGCTGCAGTTGCACGGCTACGGTCATCTGGTCGAGCGCACGGTCGTCGTCATCAGCTCGGTACGGCCGGGCTCGTCGGCGGTCGACATGAACCTGCTCACCCAACACTTCCTCGAGCGCTGCCGCGCAGTGCTCGTGGTTCCGTTCGACGAACATCTCGCCGAGGGTGCCGTCGTCGACTTGAATTCGATGCGTCCACAGACGCGTGCGGCGTTCGTCGAACTGGCTGCCATGGTGGCCGACGACTTCCCGGCCGCCACGGGTCGGCACTCCGGCCCGAGCTGGCGTTAATTCCCGTCCGCCGGCGCAAGGGGTTTGAGCACGATCCTCGACGCGCCGACCAGCCGCAGCGGATCCAGATACTCACGCCCTCGCCGGACACCCCAGTGCAGACAACTGTCCGCGCACCCCGGGTGTCCCGGTTCCACCGTCCCGATCGTCGTGCCGGGTCGGACGCGGTCACCGGGGGAGACGACCGCGAGCACCGGTTCGTACGTCGTCCGCAGTCCGTTCGGATGGTCGATCGACACGACGGGTTTGCCCGCGACGGATCCGGCGAACACGACGGTTCCGTCGCCCGCCGCCCGAACGGTCTGCCCCGCCGCGCCGGCGAGATCGACTCCGCGGTGGCCAGGAAGCCAGTCGTGCTCGGGTGGGTCGAACGGGCCGACCACCGCGGGCCGCGGGGCGAGCGGCCAGACGAAGCGGTCGCCGGGAGACGCGTCGGCGTCCGTCGTGCAGTGCGTGATGACGGCGGCGGCCACGAAGACCGTGAGCAGGCGTTTCATACAGTCCAGGGTCACCCGAGATCGATGCCGTCCCAGCGTCGAATCGATATCTGTGGACGAACGAGAAATCCGTCCACAGATGTCGTTCGCCCTTGACCATCGGGCCTGGTTATGTAGTCGGGCGCGCGAGGTCTACACTTGTCGAGCGGCCTGTGCATGCATGGGTCGACTTCGCGCGTCCGCGTCATGTGGCAGCCATCGTTTCCGTGGCATCGTCGCACGACCCGGCTGTCGGGCGGTCCTGCTTCTCGAAGTGGGTCCGACAGTCAGCGGTCGCCAGGGCAGGGGTCGAACGACACCCTGCATCAACCGGCAATCGAAAGAGAGTTCTTCAGCCATGGCTGTAGTAACCATGAAGCAGCTGCTCGACAGCGGCACACACTTCGGACATCAGACCCGTCGCTGGAACCCGAAGATGAAGCGTTTCATCTTCACCGACCGCAACGGCATCTACATCATCGACTTGCAGCAGACGCTGACCTTCATCGACAAGGCCTACGAGTTCGTCAAGGAGACTGTCGCTCACGGCGGCACGGTCCTGTTCGTCGGCACGAAGAAGCAGGCTCAGGAGTCCATCGCAGCCGAGGCCACTCGCGTGGGAATGCCCTACGTGAACCAGCGCTGGCTCGGTGGCATGCTCACCAACTTCCAGACGGTTCACAAGCGTCTTCTCCGCCTCAAGGAGCTCGAGGCCATGGAGCAGACCGGTGGCTTCGAGGGACGCACCAAGAAGGAAATCCTCATGCTCACGCGTGAGATGACCAAGCTGGATCGCACCCTCGGTGGTATCCGCGACATGGCCAAGGTTCCGTCGGCCATCTGGATCGTCGACACCAACAAGGAGCACATCGCCGTCGGCGAGGCTCGCAAGCTGAAGATCCCGGTCATCGCGATCCTGGACACCAACTGCGACCCCGACGTCGTCGACTACCCGATCCCGGGCAACGACGATGCGATCCGTTCCGCTGCACTGCTGACCAAGGTCGTCGCTTCGGCTGTCGCCGAGGGTGTCCAGGCTCGCGCCGGACTGAACACCTCGTCCGACGCCAAGCCCGAGGTCGGCGCAGGCGAGCCGCTCGCCGAGTGGGAGCTCGAGCAGCTGGCACAGGCGTCGCCCGCAGCCGAGGCCACGCAGGAAGCTGCTGCCGAGGCGCCGGTCGCCGATGCTCCGGCCGGAGAAGCGTCCGCAACTCAGGCATGATCTTCGAAGGTCCCGAACGGCGTGACCACGCCGCTCGGGACCTTTCTTGCGGATCACCGAGATTCAAGCTCTGCCCACCCACAGCATTCGAGGAGGGTCGCCCAACATGGCGAACTACACCGCCGCTGACGTCAAGCGGCTCCGCGAGCTCACCGGCTCCGGAATGATGGACTGCAAGAACGCACTCGCGGAGACCGACGGCGACTTCGACAAGGCCGTCGAGCAGCTTCGCATCAAGGGCGCGAAGGACGTCGGCAAGCGTGCCGAGCGTTCCACCGCCGAGGGCCTCGTCGTCGCCAAGGGCGGCGTTCTGGTCGAGATCAACTCGGAGACCGACTTCGTCGCGAAGAACGAAGAGTTCCAGGCGTTCGCCGACTCGGTCGCCGCTGTTGCCGAGGCCGGCAAGCCCGCCGACGTCGACGCTCTGAAGGCGCTCGATCTGAACGGCAAGACCGTCGACACCGCTCTGCAGGAGCTCTCGGCCAAGATCGGCGAGAAGCTCGAGATCCGTCGCGTCGTGTCCTTCGACGGACCGGTCGCCACGTACCTGCACAAGCGCAGCGCAGACCTGCCGCCCGCCGTCGGCGTGCTCGTCGAGTACACCGGAGAGGGCGAGGCGGCAGCCGAGGCCGCTCGCGGTGCTGCCATGCAGGTTGCCGCGCTCAAGGCCAAGTACGTCACGCGCGACGAGGTCCCCGAGGAGATCGTCGCGTCGGAGCGTCGCATCGCCGAGGAGACCGCTCGCGAAGAGGGCAAGCCCGAGCAGGCACTGCCGAAGATCATCGAAGGCCGCGTCAACGGCTTCTTCAAGGACGTCGTGCTGACCGAGCAGTCTTCGGTCCAGGACTCGAAGAAGACCGTGAAGGCGATCCTCGACGAGGCAGGCGTCACCCTGGTTCGTTTCGCTCGCTTCGAGGTCGGCTCCAACTGATCCCGGCTTCACACCAGTAACACGCGCGATGCCGCTCGCCCGGCCGAACAGCCGGGCGAGCGGCATCGCTGTGTGGGGACATTCCCCGCGGGCGCGTCACGTCACGCATGGCGGATGCGTCGGTCGTGTCCCGAATAAGGCAGGATAAGGGTGACGGCGTAGGTGAACGCGCCGTGTTCACCGTGCGCATTCGACAGGCGAGTACCGAGGAGAGCAATGACCGATCCCGCCACCGACCGCCCCGGATTCAAGCGTGTGATGCTCAAGCTGGGTGGTGAAATGTTCGGCGGAGGGCAAGTCGGCCTCGACCCGGACGTCGTCAACAACGTCGCAGAGCAGATCGCCGAGGTCGTCGGCACCGGCGTTCAGGTAGCCGTCGTCATCGGCGGTGGCAACTTCTTCCGCGGCGCCGAACTGCAGGTGCGAGGCATGGACCGGTCCAGGTCGGACTACATGGGCATGCTCGGAACGGTCATGAACTGCCTTGCGCTACAGGACTTCCTCGAAAAGCAGGGCGTCGCCACTCGCGTGCAGACCGCCATCACGATGGGCCAGGTCGCCGAACCGTACCTGCCGTTGCGTGCCCGCAGGCACCTCGAGAAGGGCCGAGTCGTCATCTTCGGTGCAGGCATGGGTATGCCGTACTTCTCGACCGACACCACCGCAGCGCAGCGCGCGCTCGAGATCGGCGCCGAGGTACTCCTGATGGCGAAGGCCGTCGACGGTGTGTACTCGGCCGATCCCCGTATCGATCCCGACGCGACGATGTACGACTCGATCACGCACCGTCAGGTCATCGAGAAAGGGCTGAAGGTCGCCGACGCGACTGCTTTCAGCCTCTGCATGGACAACCAGATGCCGATCATGGTGTTCAATCTGCTGACTCAGGGCAACATCGCTCGCGCGGTCGCGGGTGAGAAGATCGGAACACTGGTCCAGTCGTGACCGGGCTGACCACGGACACAGACTTGCCAGCAACACGAACGAAGACGATGGAGGACAGATCGTGATCGACGAAGCGCTCTTCGACGCCGAGGAACGAATGGAGAAGGCGGTCACCGTAGCCCGGGACGACCTGTCGACCATCCGTACCGGTCGTGCGAACCCCGGCATGTTCAACCGCATCGTCGTCGACTACTACGGCGCGCCGACACCCATCACGCAGCTCGCGAGCATCAACGTTCCCGAGGCTCGCCTCGTCGTCATCAAGCCGTACGAGCAGGCGCAGCTCGGACCGATCGAGACGGCCATCAGGAACTCCGATCTCGGCGTCAACCCGACCAACGACGGCAACCTGATCCGTATCGGTGTGCCGCAGCTGACGGAGGAGCGCCGCCGCGAGTTTGTGAAGCAGGCGAAGGGCAAGGGCGAGGACGCGAAGGTGTCCATCCGCAACGTTCGTCGCAAGACCATGGAAGAGCTCAAGCGCATCCAGAAGGACGGCGAAGCAGGCGAGGACGAGGTCGTGCGCGCCGAGAACGAGCTCGACAAGACCACGTCCAAGTACACCGCGTCGATCGACGAGCTGGTCAAGCGCAAGGAAGCCGAGTTGATGGAGGTCTGACGCCTCGTTCGACCAGGGACCGGAGAGTTTTTCGATGCAAGGAGATGGCGGCGTGGTGGGATCGGAACGACCGCGAGGGCCGGCCACGCCCGACCCGGACGGCGAACCCATGGCCGGCGAGAACGGGTCGGCCACCGGCGCGGTCGCGAGTCCAGCCGGGTCCGACCGGAAGTCGCCGGGACGCGCCGGACGTAACCTTCCCGCCGCGATCGCCGTCGGCGGCGGACTCGGTATCGGCCTCATCGCTGTCATGGTCTTCGCGCCGCTGGTGTGGATCGCAGTCGTCGCCGTCGCGCTCGCGGTCGCGACCTACGAGGTATCCAAGCGGCTTCGTGAAGCAGGAGTGCTGGTTCCGCGTGTTCCGCTGATTCTCGGTGGTCAAGCAATCATCTGGTTCGCCTGGCCGTGGGGCACGACCGGTGTACTGACCGCGACGGCAGGCACGGTGCTCGTGTGCATGGTCTGGTTGCTGTTGCAGCAGGGGTTGGGCTCTGCTCCCAAGAACTACCTTCGAGAACTCGCGGTCACCATCATGGTCGCGTGCTGGCTACCGCTGCTGGCCTCGTTCGCCGTTCTGATGGTGCTCGACGACGACGGTGCAGGCCGCGTACTCGTGTTCCTCATCGCGGTGGTGTGCTCGGACGTCGGTGGGTACATCGCGGGCGTCCTGTTCGGCAAGCACCCGATGGCTCCTGCGATCAGTCCGAAGAAGTCCTGGGAAGGGCTGATCGGCTCTCTGCTCTTCTGCGTCATCGGCTGTCTGCTCACCGTCACGCTCATTCTGGACGCCAACTCGATGATCGGCGTTCTGCTCGGCGTCGTGCTGGTGGTGACGGGCACGCTGGGTGACCTGATCGAATCACAGGTCAAGCGCGACCTTCGAATCAAGGACATGGGCACGTTGCTGCCCGGCCACGGCGGCATCATGGACCGTCTCGACTCGTTGCTCCCGTCGGCCTTCGTCGCGTGGTTGGTCTTCACGGTCCTTCTGTGAGTAGTCCACGCATCATTCCCAGCCCGAACATCTGGCACTGGCCCAGGGTGTACGAGGCCGAGAATCGGGCGCAGGACATCGACGGCCGCATTCCCGCAGCACTGAAACGCATCGCGCCATGGGAGGGCGCGACCGTCGTCGACGTCGGATGCGGCAGCGGGTTCCACCTTCCGGAGTTCGCGGCGACGGCTGCCCGGGTCGTCGGCGTCGAACCTCATGCTCCGCTGGTGAGGGCCGCTCGTGCACGTACCGCGTCGCTCGACAATGTCGAGATCGTCGACGGCAACGCGGAATCGCTTCCGCTCGACGACGCGTCGGCGGACGTCGTGCACGCGAGGACGGCCTACTTCTTCGGGGCCGGTTGCGGTCCCGGCATCACCGAGGCCATGCGTGTGCTGCGGCCCGGTGGGATCCTCGTCGTCGTCGATCTGGATGTGTCGGCGTCGCCGTACGGAGACTGGATGCGCGCGGATCTGCCGAAATACGACTGCGCTGCCGTGGAAGCGTTCTTCGACGCGGAAGGATTCTCCCTCGAACGCGTCGACACGCGGTGGCAGTTCGACAGCCGCCAGACGATGCGTGCGGTGCTGGGAATCGAGTTCACCGAACGCACCGCGGCCAGGGCTGCGCGGAGCATCCCTGGCCTCGGATTCGACGTTCGATATCGCATTCATTGGCGACGAAGGCCCGCGGGCCTCGTCACCTAGGGTCGATCAGTCCGCGGAGATTCCGAAGACCTCGGCGGCCTCGCGGATCTTCATCGCTTTCGCGAGTCGCGGCAGATCGCTGCCGTCGCGAACACCGGCACCGTCGACTCCGAGATCCTCGATGACCTCGTTGGACCAACTGACATCGCCGGGGGTCGGCGCGAGTTCGCGGTTGACGGTCGGCGCCTGCTCGGAGCGCATGCAGAGCTTGCCGCTCATGCCCATCGACAGTGTCAGCGCAGAATCCCGGCTGAGGATGGCCTCGTCGGCGGCGAGCGTCGGTCCGTCGATCGGGCCAGGCAGGCGTGCCGCACGTGACGCCACGACGAGGCGCGAGCGCGGGTACGCCATCGCCAGGGGCTCGTCGCTCATGCCGGTGTCACGCCGGAAGTCGCCGCTTCCGAATGCAAGTCGGAACGTGGCGTCGGCTCGTGCGATTTCGGGCGTCGCCTCGAGACCCATGGCAGACTCGATGAGCGCGAGCACACGGGTGCCCTCGGGGAGGCGAGCAGCAGTTGCCTCGACCTGGCTGCCGCTCTCGGTCTTGGCAAGCATGACGCCGGCGAGACCCTTCAGGCCGGATAGTGCGGCGAGATCATCGGCCCAGAACGACGTGGTCGCGTCGTTGATGCGAACCCAGGCAGAGTTGCCGGCTTCGAGCCACTCGACGACGGCTCGACGCGCTGCGGGCTTCGCGGCGGGTGCGACAGCGTCCTCGATGTCGAGGATGACGGCGTCGACCTCGGATTCGACTGCGGCAGAGAACGCCTCGGGCTTGGTAGCGGGAACCAAGAGCCACGAACGGGCGCGGTCGGGCGCGACGCCGGACGTCACGGGGGTCTCCATGAAAGTGGTCACGTAAGGCTCCTTGCGGTGAAATCGGGCACGACCAACCTTATCGATTCAGTCCGCAGGTGCCAGCTTGCGTGCATAGTGTTCAGCGAGCTGTGATCATTTTCGCTTCGCCGCCCGACGAATCTGCAGGATCCGGACGCCGCCGGCGAGAGCCATGACCAACGCGCCTGCGATCGCCGCGAGAAGCATGCTGACGCCGAGCGGAAGTTCGAACGTCCAGACGAAGATGTTCACCGGCACGGAGCCGAGATTCTGCAGGATGAAGATCAGCAGTATCACCAGAACGATCGCGCCGACCACCAGTCCGGTCCAGGTAGCCGCGGCCTTGGTGTGGGCGATACCTTCCGGCGACTTCCCGACGGGTCGGCGCGTGTCGCGAACCGCCTCGGGGTCCGGTGCGCTGTGGTCGTCGGAGTCCGGGTTCGTGATCGGGGCGGGCGTGCGGTCGTCGAACGTATCGGGGACCGGGGTGGTCTCGTGAATTCGGTCGTTGCGGTCACCTGATGCTGTGGACATGATCGGATCCTTTCGCACACCGGAACTGGATGCACTCTCTTCGCTGACGGTTCGCTTACCCGTCGGTCACCTCCCGAAACCGAGCAGAATATGCGGAAACGCGCACTAGTGGGACACTGGGAGCACTATGAGTGACTCCGCCACGACAACCGACGATTCCGCAACACCGAACCCCCGCACGCAGACGAGGCCGTCGCTGCCGTTGGTGTTCGCGGATCGACGTCGAGGGATGCCGCCGCGGCATCTCGCGGACCTCGACAAGGAGGGTCTGCAGGCTGCGGTCAAGGAGCTCGGGTTGCCCGCTTTCCGTGCCGACCAGCTCGCGCGGCACTACTACGGTCGCCTCGAAGCGGACACCTCGAAGATGACCGATCTTCCGGCTGCGGTCCGCGAGAAGGTCGGTGCCGATCTGTTTCCGCCGCTGCTCACGCCGCTGAAACACCTCGCATGTGACGACGGGGACACTCGGAAGACCCTGTGGAAGGCGAACGACGGCACACTGCTGGAAAGCGTGCTGATGCGGTACCCGGACCGAGCGACGCTGTGCATCTCGAGCCAGGCGGGCTGCGGTATGGCGTGCCCGTTCTGCGCGACGGGACAGGGTGGTCTCGATCGGAACCTCACGACGGCGGAGATCGTCGACCAGGTCCGAGCGGCAGCTGCCGACCTGCGGGACGGCGTCGTGCACGGGGGAGAGGGAAGACTCTCGAACGTCGTCTTCATGGGTATGGGCGAACCGCTGGCCAATTACAAGCGTGTCGTCGCTGCCGTGCGCAAGATCACCTCGCCTGCGCCGGAAGGGCTCGGTCTGTCGCAGCGATCGGTCACGGTCTCGACCGTCGGTCTCGCGCCCGCGATTCGGAAGCTGGCCGACGAAGGCCTGTCGGTCACGCTGGCCGTGTCGCTGCACACACCGGACGACGAACTGCGCGACACCCTGGTGCCGGTCAACAACCGGTGGTCGGTGGCCGAGGTGCTGGCGGCTGCGCGGTACTACGCGGACCAGACGGGCCGACGGGTGTCGATCGAGTACGCGATGATCAAGAACGTCAACGACCAGCCGTGGCGAGCGGACATGCTCGGCAAGAAGCTGCACAAGGCGCTCGGGTCACGCGTGCACGTCAACCTGATTCCGTTGAATCCGACGCCCGGCAGCGAATGGGATGCGAGTCCGAAGGACGTCGAGCGCGAATTCGTGCGTCGCGTCATCGCGCAGGGCGTGTCCTGCACCGTTCGTGACACGCGCGGTCAGGAGATCGCCGCGGCATGCGGGCAGCTCGCCGCCGAGAACTGAGCACACACGACGAAGCCCGGTACGAGATTCTCGTACCGGGCTTCGTGGCGTGACGGGTGTTACCGAGGCTTGCGCTTGACGATGACGTCGCGGACCACGAGACCGACCAGGGCGATCGCAAAGCCGATGAGCCACAGGTCCTCGACGAAGCCGTGGTGGTTGCCGTGCATCATGAACAGCAGCATCGCCGCGACGACCAGGGCTGCGACGCGCATCGCCTTGGGCGATTCACCGCTCCAACCCCACTTGGCCGACGGGACCTCGGCGATGTCCTCGTGCGTGTACTCGACCGGGTCGTACGAAGCGGGGTTCAGCTCGGTTTGTGCCACCGGTCGATCCTCTCGGGTCAAAGGCGCGCCGACATGCTCGGCGCGTGTGTGGTCACAATATTTGCATACGACCGTCCGTCGTAGCGAGGTGGGTGCGACGGTCGGCGTGCCCTTCGCCGGGCATGAGGTCGTCATTGCTGGGAGACTCCTGATTCGTGACCTCGGAACGACTCTCGCACCCACTCGTCCCGTACCCGCGAGACATGGTCGGTTACGGCGCACACCCGCCGGACCCGAAGTGGCCGGGTGGGGCGAACGTCGCCGTTCAGTTCGTTCTGAACTACGAGGAAGGCGCCGAAAGCAACGTTCTCGACGGCGACGCGACGTCCGAGACCTTTCTGTCCGAGATGATCGGCGCTCAGGCCTTTCCGAACCGCCACATGAGCATGGAGTCGTTGTACGAGTACGGATCTCGGGCCGGAGTGTGGCGGGTGCTACGCGTGTTCGAGCGCCGGGGTCTGCCGCTGACGATTTTCGCCGTCGCGCGCGCGATGCAACGCAATCCGGACGCGGCAGCGGCGTTCGTCGAACTCGGGCACGAGATCGCATGCCACGGTCTGCGGTGGCTGAGCTATCAGCAGGTCGACGAGCACGTCGAACGCGAGCACATGGCCGAGGCCGTCGAGATTCTGACCGAACTCACCGGCAGCGCACCTCTGGGGTGGTACACCGGACGCGACTCGCCCACCACGCGTTCGCTCGTCGTCGAGCACGGCGGCTTCGTCTACGACTCGGACTCGTACGCCGACGATCTGCCGTACTTCCTCCGCGTCGGTCGTGGTTCGAGGACCGTCGACCATCTCGTCGTGCCGTACACGCTCGATACCAACGACATGCGCTTCTCGTCGCCTGGCGGTTTCTCGACGGGGGAGGAGTTCTTCGCGCATCTACGCGACGCGTTCGACGTCCTGTATGCCGAGGGGGAAGCCGGAGCGCCGAAGATGCTGTCGATCGGGTTGCACTGCAGGTTGGTGGGCAGGCCCGCACGCACTGCCGCGCTCGAACGATTCCTGGACCACGTGCAGTCGCACGACAAGGTGTGGGTCACCCGTCGGATCGACATCGCCCGGCACTGGCTGGAGAACCATGCCCCTACGCCGCGGCCCGCATAGCTGCCACGTATCGGTCGGTGAACCAGCGCTGCACCGCACGGCCGATCGGCCCGCCGAGCTTCGTGTACCAGGTGCCCGGTCGCGAGAAGGCTCTGATGTGGGCGTACACCTCGCCGTCGTCGTCGATCTCGACGAGGAAGCATTCCTCACCCCGCTCGGGATGACCGGGAAGGGTTCCGTAGGCGAACCCGGCACGCTGCGGTTCGTCGACGACGTACACGACGCGGCACGGAATGCGCACGGGCCCGAGATGCAGCACGACGGTCGTCCCGTCGTCCGCTGTCGGCGACGACGCCTCGGCGCGTAACCCGGCTCGGCGGTGTACCTCCCAACTTCGGAGCGCAGCCGCGACGGAATCGAACGAGGCGCGGCCGTCGCCGATCCGTACGCGCCGTTCGACGTGGTGATAACCACTCGGCAGACGGCCCCGGGTTGCGCCGATCTCGGCGTAGGAGAGGTCCATGTCGGCCAGCGTGCCATGCGTAACCAAACCGCACAGCAGACTCTCAGGCGCGATCAGGAACAATGGACGGGTGCCAGAGCCCAGAGCGCCACGCGAACCGTCGTCGGACACCCCGAAACGGGTCCTTCTCCTCGGCAGCACCGGATCGATCGGTACCCAAGCGCTCGACGTCATCGCGGCGAATCCGTCTCTCTTCGAGGTGGTCGGTCTTGCCGCGGGCGGCGGCAACATCGACCTGCTCAACCGTCAGATCAGGGAGACCGGTGTCGAGTCGGTCGCCGTCGCGCGGTCGGCAGGGGAGCTGCACTGCCCGAACGTCCTGACCGGTGACCGCGCGGTCACCGAACTCGTCGAATCGACGTCGGCGGACATCGTGCTCAACGCACTTGTCGGGTCGCTCGGCCTCGAGCCGACACTCGCCGCGCTGAAGACCGGTGCGACACTCGCGCTCGCCAACAAGGAGTCGCTGGTCGCCGGCGGCGAGCTCGTCCAGGCCGCAGCAGCGCCCGGCCAGATCGTGCCGGTCGACTCGGAGCACTCGGCGCTGGCGCAGTGTCTGCGCGGCGGCCGTGCGGACGAAGTCGAGCGATTGGTCCTCACCGCGTCCGGCGGGCCGTTCCGCGGCTGGTCCGAGACCGAGTTGAAGTCGGTGACGCCCGAGCAGGCGGCCGCGCATCCCACCTGGTCGATGGGTCCGATGAACACGCTGAATTCGGCGACGTTGGTGAACAAGGGCCTCGAGCTCATCGAGACTCATCTGCTGTTCGGCGTCCCCTACGACCGGATCGACGTCACGGTGCATCGACAGTCGATCGTGCACTCGATGGTCACGTTCTTCGACGGCTCGACCATTGCGCAAGCGAGCCCGCCCGACATGCGTCTGCCCATCGCACTGGCCCTCGGATGGCCCGACCGCGTCCGTGACGCGGCCCGCCCCCTCGACTTCACGACGACGTTCACCTGGGACTTCGAGCCGCTCGACGACCGTGTGTTCCCCGCGGTCCAGCTCGCCCGCGAGGCCGGCATCCTCGGCGGATGCATGACGGCGGTCTACAACGCGTCGAACGAGGTTGCGGCCGAGGCGTTCCTGGCCGGGCGTATCGATTTTCCGCAGATCGTCCGGACCGTCGCCGAGGTCGTCCAGTCCGGTAGTTCGGAATGGACGTCGACTCCGACGAGTGTCGACGACGTACTGGCAGCCGATTCCTGGGCTCGTCGGCAGGCCCGCACACTCCTGGATCGGAAGGACTAGTCGCGATGGTGTTCGTGTTCGGCGTCATCCTCTTCGCGTTGGGGATCACGGTGTCGATCGCCCTGCACGAGGCGGGGCACATGTGGACGGCCCGGGCCACCGGCATGAAAGTGCGACGGTTCTTCGTCGGGTTCGGTCCCAAGGTCTTCTCGTTCCGACGGGGAGAGACCGAGTACGGGCTGAAAGCGATTCCGGCAGGCGGGTTCTGCGACATCGCGGGCATGACGGCCATCGACGAACTGGCGCCGGACGAAGTCGACCGCGCGATGTATCGGCAGAAGACCTGGAAGCGTCTCGTCGTCATGATGGGCGGAATCGGGATGAACTTCGTCCTGGGATTCCTGCTGATCTTCATCCTCGCCGTCGGATGGGGGCTGCCGAACCTGAACCCGCCGAGCGGTGCGATGGTCGGCAACATGCCGTGCGTCACCGCGACACAGAACGACGACCTGACCTACCCCGACTGCACCGGCACGAGCCCGGCGTACGACGCGGGCATCCGTCAGGGCGACGTCATTACGAAGGTCGGTGACACCGAGACGGCAACCTTCGCCGACGTCGTCGCCGCGACCCAACCGTTGTCCGGAACGGTCGACTTCGTCGTCGAGCGAGACGGCCGGGAACTGACCTTCCCGGTCCAGGTGCAGCAGGTTCAACGCTGGGTGTCCGACGGAACAGAGACCGGCAGGAAGTCCGCGACCGTCGGCGCCGTCGGCGTCCAGATGGAGACGTTCGGCCCCACGAAGTACAACCCGCTCGCGGCGATTCCGGCGTCGGTCGCGTTCACCGGGGACATGTTCGTCGAGACGGCGCATCGCCTGGTGCAAATGCCGAGCAAGGTCGCGGACCTGTGGACGTCCGTCACCGGCGGCGAACGCGATCCGGAGACACCGATCAGTGTCGTCGGGGCAAGCGTCATCGGTGGCCAGCTCGTCGAGCGTTCGCTGTGGCCGGTGTTCGTGCTGCTGCTCGCGAGCCTCAACTTCTTCCTGGGAATCTTCAACCTCCTGCCGTTGCTTCCGTTGGACGGCGGGCACATGGCAGTGACGATCTACGAGCGGATCCGCAACTTCTTCCGTCACCGTCGGGGTCTGCCCAACGGCGGACCCGTCGACTACATGAAGCTCATGCCCGTCACGTACGTCGTGATCGTCATCGGCGGGGCATACATGTTGCTCACGCTGACGGCGGACATAGTGAACCCCATCAAGCTGTTCTAGCTAAACTCACGGACAGAGCTAGGAAAGAAGGCATCGAAGTGACTGTTCCCGTCGGACTCGGCATGCCGGCACCGCCGGTACCCGTGCTCGCCCCTCGTCGCAAGACTCGTCAGCTGCAGGTCGGTTCGGTCGGGGTGGGCAGTGACCATCCCATCTCGGTTCAGTCGATGTGCACCACCAAGACTCACGACATCAACGCCACGTTGCAGCAGATCGCCGAGTTGACGGCGTCGGGCTGTGACATCGTTCGGGTGGCGTGCCCCACGCAGGACGACGCCGACGCGCTGGCGACCATCGCGAAGAAGAGCCAGATCCCGGTCATCGCAGATATTCACTTCCAGCCCAAGTACATCTTCGCCGCGATCGATGCCGGGTGCGCTGCGGTGCGCGTCAACCCGGGCAACATCAAGGAGTTCGACGGGCGGGTCAAGGAGGTCGCAAAGGCTGCGGGCGATGCGGGCATTCCGATCCGTATCGGTGTCAACGCCGGTTCGCTCGACAAGCGCATGATGCAGAAGTACGGCAAGGCGACGCCCGAGGCGCTCGTCGAGTCCGCGCTGTGGGAAGCGGGGCTGTTCGAGGAACACGGCTTCGGCGACATCAAGATCTCGGTCAAGCACAACGACCCCGTCGTCATGGTCGAGGCGTACGAACAGTTGGCGGCGCAGTGCGACTATCCGTTGCACCTCGGTGTCACCGAGGCCGGTCCCGCGTTCCAGGGCACCATCAAGTCGGCCGTCGCGTTCGGCGCGTTGCTGTCACGGGGCATCGGCGACACGATTCGTGTCTCTCTGTCGGCTCCGCCGGCCGAGGAGATCAAGGTCGGCAACCAGATTCTGCAGTCGCTCAACCTGCGTCCGCGCAAGCTGGAGATCGTGTCCTGCCCGTCGTGCGGCCGTGCGCAGGTCGACGTCTACACACTGGCCGACGAGGTGACCGCAGGTCTCGAAGGCATGGAAATTCCGCTGCGCGTCGCCGTCATGGGATGCGTCGTCAACGGTCCGGGTGAGGCGCGCGACGCCGACCTCGGTGTGGCGAGCGGTAACGGCAAGGGCCAGATCTTCGTCAAGGGCAAGGTCATCAAGACCGTCCCCGAAGCTCAGATCGTAGAGACCCTGATCGAGGAAGCTATGCGCATCGCCGACAAATTCGACGAAGACGGAAGCGCCGAGGCAGGCGCGCCGGTCGTGACAGTGAGCTGAATCGCCCACTTCTCGGCCTGCGTCTGGCACGCTGTCATCGACGGACGAGGCACGCGTTGATCTGGAGGTGACCATCGGTGCTCAAGCTCCTCGGCGCGAAGCCATTGGGCAGCAAGGACACTGCCCATGTGCTGCGTGTGCTGGACGCCGACCCGATCGCGTCCTGCATGATCGCCGCACGCGTCCAGGAGTCCGGTCTGGATCCTCGATCGTTCCACGGTGAGCTGTGGAGCCGGGGCGGCCCCGACGAGTCGTTGTGTTTCTACGGCGCGAATCTCGTGCCCCTTCTCGGGTCGACGGACGACCTTCGATCGTTCGCGGACCGCGCATGTCGCGGTCCGCGCATGTGTTCGTCGCTCGTCGGGCGGGCGGAGCTGACGCTGCCGCTATGGGAGATGCTCGAGGCGGATTGGGGTGCGGCTCGCGAACTTCGCAGCGATCAACCGCTGTTGGCGACGTCGCAGTACTCGTCGTATCCCGCGGATCCGCACGTGCGTCTCGTGCGCGCGGACGAACTCGACGTGTACCTCGCGGCCGCGGTTGCCATGTTCATCGAAGAGGTCGGCGTCGACCCTCGTGCCAACGACGGTGGCCGCGGTTACCGTCGTCGCATCGCCAGCTTGATCGCGGCAGGACGCGCCTGGGCGCGGTTCGAGGACGGTGCAGTCGTCTACAAGGCCGAGGTGGGGTCGCAGTCCGCGTCGGTCGGGCAGATTCAAGGCGTCTGGGTCGATCCGGTGCACCGAGGGAACGGCCTCGGATCCGCGGGCACCGCCGCAGTCGTCGACGCGGTCGTGCGGAGCGGACGCGTCGCGAGCCTGTACGTCAACAGTTACAACTACGCCGCACGACGCGCATACGAACGCATCGGTCTGACACAGGTGGCCACGTTCACGACAGTTCTCCTCGACTGACCGCGATTCGTTCGGCGACGGTGGGGCACCGGCGATCTACGATGAGCGCGATGAGATTCTCCGATGTTCGGCGCGTTCGCCGGTGTGCAACAACTGTGGTGGTGGGCGTCGTCCTCGTCGGTTCGATCTCCGCCTGCACACCGGGTCCCGACGGTCCGGAACCCGCGGCTCAGGCGTTTCTCGCGGCGTTCTCCGAACGCGACATCGACACCGCGTCGGCCGACACCGACCGTCCGGACGCGGCCGCTACGGCCCTGAACGACGCGTGGAACAACCTGCAGGCCCAATCACTGGACGCGCGAACCACTTCCGTGGAGGTGAACGGCGACACGGCGACCGTGGGATTCACCTACGACTGGCATCTGCCGAAGGACCGGGTCTGGACCTACGACGGCCAACTTCGGATGGGCCGCACCGACGGCCAGTGGGGTGTCCGGTGGTCGTCGACGAACATTCACCCCGGCCTCGGCGACACGCAGACGATGGCGCTGCGTTCGACGGCTCCTCCTCGGGCTCGTGTCAACGAACGATCCGGATCCGATGTTCTCGTTCCCGGAACTGTGCACCGCATCAAGATCGATGCGTCCGAGTCGAGCGACATCGTCTCGGCAGCCACGGGATTGGCGAGACTCCTGGCGCCGTTCGACAACACGATCTCGGCGCAGAGCATCGTCGAGTCGGCGACGTCGACCAAGGGTGACTATCCCGTCGCCTTGCTGCGTGACGAGGACTACAAGACCGTCGCCGCAGCGCTGACGGCGCTGCCGGGGGTCACCGCGTCGGACGAATCCGACCTGATCTCCACCGACCGGACGTTCGCGCCGGATCTGGTGTCGCAGGTGAAGAAGACGGTCATCGACGAGGTCGACGGCAAAGCCGGCTGGAGCGTGGTGACGGTGAATCGCAACGGCGTCGAGATCGACGTGCTCACCGATACGCCGCCCGAGCCTGCCCCGTCGTTCTCGATCAGTCTCGACCGCAACGTCCAGGTTGCCGCCCAGAACGCCGTGAATGCTCGCGTCGAGCAGGCGATGACGGTCGTCATCCAGCCGTCGACAGGCGCCGTGCTCGCCGTGGCTCAGAACAAGGAAGCCGATCGAGACGGGCCGGTGGCATCGGCAGGTCTGTATCCGCCCGGATCGACGTTCAAGATGGTCACCGCCGGTGCGGCGATCTCGAACGGTCTGGCCGGTCCTGACACCATCGTGCCGTGCCCGGGCCGAATCACGATCGGCGAGCGGAGCGTCCCCAACTACAACGAGTTCTCGCTCGGCAACGTGTCGATGGGCACGGCGTTCACTCGGTCGTGCAACACCTCGTTCGCGAAGCTCGCCAGCGAGATGCAGCCCGACGCGTTGACGGTGGCCGCGTCGCAGTTCGGCATCGGAACCGACTACGAGGTCGTGGGACTGCCGACCGACAGCGGATCCGTTCCTCCCGCAGAGGAATTGGTGCAGCGCACCGAGGACGGGTTCGGTCAGGGCAAGGTCGTCGTCTCCACGTTCGGTATGGCCCTCGCGGCGGCGACGGTCGCTCACGGTTCGACGCCGGTGCCGAACCTGATCGTGGGTCGAGAGACCAAGGTCGAGGGCGACCATCCGCCCATCACGCCCGAGATGGTCGACGGCCTTCGCGGCATGATGCGGTCGGTGGTCACGAGCGGCACGGCCGAACGCATCGCCGACCAGGGCGAGGTGTACGGCAAGACCGGTGAGGCCGAGGTCGAAGGCGGATCACATGCCTGGTTCGTCGGCTACCGAGGTGACCTGGCCTTCGCGACGCTCGTGGTGCGCGGCGGTAGTTCGGACAATGCCGTCGCGGTGACCCGAGAGATGTTCGAGCAGCTGCCCCCCGGCTATTACGCCTGAAGTCCTACGGCAGCAGGCCGTGACGTCGAGCCGCGACGACCGCTTCGTGACGCGACCGCGTGCCGAGCTTGCCCATCGCAGACCGCAGATAGGACTTCACCGTCTCGGGCCCGAGCGACAACCGTTCGGCCGCTTGCGCATTGGTGCACCCGAGCGCGATCTGCGCCAGCACGTCGATCTCCCGCGCGGACAGCGTCACCGTGCCGTCGGGTGCGTCCTGATGCAAGGCGCGAGCGATGCGCTCCGACAGCTGCGTCAGCGACGACCGCAGGGACGCGTCGTCGGCTTTCGGTGTCAGCGTACGAAGTTCGGCGTGTACATCTCGCAGGATCTCACCGGCAACCGTGGATTCGGTGTCGACGGTCCTCGCGGCGAGCATGCGTATCCGTCGATCCACCTCGTCGCGTACCTCGATCTCCCGGGAGAGCCGTCGCGACGCCTGCACCATCGACGTCGCGACGCGATCGCCGATCGGCCCACGTTCCCTCACGGCCGCGTACATGACAGCGCGCGAGGTGCCGGCGACGACGACGGGCACCGCCAGGATGGACCGAAGGCCCTCTCCGAGCACGGGCTGGTCGAAGTCGTGGGTGATGTATTCCGAGCTTCCGTAATCGCTGACCGCGGCCGGGCGAAGCTGATCCATGACCCGGCCACCGAGCCCGAACATGCTCGGAATAGTCAGCCCGTCCAGGCCGCGGGTGCGGGTGCCGTGGAACTCGGTCAGATGCAGCGTCGTCGCGGACACCTCACCGCCGAACACCACCGGCACGCCCGAGGCCTTCACGACGTGACGAAGTTCGGCGCGGAGCGCGTCCCCATCGCGGGGGCGGAGCAGATCGGTGGTCGGCACGGGTCCACTGTAAGCGTCTGCGGTACCCGTGCGTGCAGGTTTGCCTACGCTGTTACCACGCACGCACGGGTGCTGCAGGCGCACGGACTACCCTAATCCCCATGTCTGTGACCGCCGAGAGCAAGCCCCGTCAGCCACTCGTGCCGGGTGTCGTATCGCCCATCCGTTCCGTGCCGAAGGCGATCGAACGGCCGGAGTACGCATGGAAGCCGACGGCCGTCGAGGGCAACGAGCCGTGGGTGCAGACGCCCGAGGTCATCGAGAAGATGCGTGTTGCGTCGAAGATCGCGGCGCAGGCCCTGCAGGAGGCAGGTAGAGCCGTCGCACCGGGAGTGACGACGGACGAGCTCGATCGCATCGCGCACGAGTACATGATCGACCACGGTGCCTACCCTTCGACGTTGGGCTACAAGGATTTTCCGAAGTCCTGCTGCACGTCTCTGAACGAGGTCATCTGCCACGGCATTCCGGATTCGACGGTGATTCAGGACGGTGACATCGTCAACATCGACGTCACCGCGTACATCGACGGCGTGCATGGAGATACCAATGCGACGTTCCTCGCCGGCGATGTCTCCGAGGACGTGCGACTTCTCGTCGAGCGCACACACGAGGCCACGATGCGGGCTGTGAAGGCCGTCAAGCCAGGCCGTGCGCTCAACGTCGTCGGCCGTGTCATCGAGTCGTACGCCCACCGGTTCGGCTACGGCGTCGTCGAAGATTTCACGGGACACGGCATCGGCACGACGTTCCACAACGGTCTCGTCGTGCTGCACTACGACCAGCCGTCGGTCGAGACGATCATCGAGCCGGGCATGACCTTCACGATCGAGCCGATGATCAACCTCGGCGGCATCGAGGCCGAGATGTGGGACGACGGCTGGACCGTCGTGACTCGCGACCGGAAGTGGACGGCGCAATTCGAGCACACTCTCGTCGTCACCGAAACCGGTGCCGAAATCCTGACACTGCCGTGAGTGGAGCCTGCGGAATGAATCGAGAAGAACGGCCGTGAGTGGAGCCCTGCTGGTTGCGGGGACGACGTCGGATGCGGGAAAGAGTGTTCTCGTCGCCGGGATCTGCCGCCTGCTGACGCGTAAGGGTCTGTCGGTCGCCCCGTTCAAGGCGCAGAACATGTCGAACAATTCCGTGGTCACGCTCGACGGCGGTGAGATCGGTCGCGCGCAGGCGTTGCAGGCGCGCGCGTGCGGCCTCGAGCCCAGCGTCCGGTTCAATCCTGTTCTGCTGAAACCCGGAAGCGACCGTACGTCGCAATTGGTGGTTCGTGGCCGGGCGACGGCTCAGGTGTCGGCGTCGAACTACATCGAACATCGGCAGGCTCTGCGCGCGGTCGTCGCCGACGAACTCGCCTCGCTGCGTGAGGAATTCGACTATGTCATCTGCGAGGGTGCGGGCTCGCCCGCCGAGATCAATCTGCGTGCAACGGATCTCGCGAACATGGGATTGGCCACCGCGGCGTCGCTTCCGGTGATCATCGTCGGCGACATCGACCGCGGTGGAGTGCTGGCGCATCTGTACGGCACGGTCGCGGTGCTGTCGCCCGAGGATCAGGCGCACATCGAAGGCTTCGTCATCAACAAGTTCCGCGGCGATCAGGCGCTGCTGGCGCCGGGGCTCGACCAACTCGAACGCCTCACCGGCAAGCCGACTCTCGGCGTCATCCCGTACGCCGACGGTCTGTGGATGGACGCCGAGGATTCGTTGGGCACCGTCGCCGATGCGCCGGTGGGGAGGCCGCGACCTCCCGTCGGTGCCACGTGGTTACGCGTCGCTGCCGTCAGATTGCCCCGTATCTCGAACACCACGGACGTGGAGGCGCTGGCGTGCGAACCCGGTGTGTCGGTGCAGTGGGTGACCGAGCCGTCCCGCGTCGTCGACGCCGATCTCGTGGTCGTCCCCGGTAGCAAGTCGACGGTCTCCGACCTGGAATGGCTGCGCCGGACCGGAATGGCCGACGCCGTCCTCGCGCACGCCGGGGCAGGCAAACCCGTCCTGGGTGTGTGCGGCGGCTATCAGATGCTCGGGAAGACCATCGTCGACGGAGTCGAGTCGTCCACTGGCCGGGTCGACGGGCTCGGATTGCTCGACCTCGCAATCGAATTCCATGCCGACAAAGTGCTGGATCGCGTGTCGGGTCGATCTTCGTTCTTCGACGCCGACGGCGCATCCGGGTACGAGATCCATCATGGACGGGTCGTGCACTCCAACGATGCGAACCTGTTGGTCCACGACGACGGTCGCCCCGAGGGCAGTGTGCGCGGTTCGGTCCTCGGTACTCATTGGCATGGTGTGCTCGAGTCGGATGTCTTTCGACGGGCTTTCCTGCGCTGGGCCGCGCGTCGCGCTGGACGGACGGGCTTCGAGGTGGCGGACGACACCGTCGTCGCAGCGATGCGCGAGCAGCAGCTGGATCTGTTGGCCGATCTCGTCGCCGACGGACTCGACGTCGACGCCGTGCTCGAGGTCATCGAGCGCGGCGTCGTGCACCTCTGACGTCGTCCTGGTTCGGCGGTCAGTGTCGACGGCACCGAGCGCTGCGTTCGCGAACCGAATGCGAATCCACCCGCGTGCGGTGCAGTAGCGTCGTGACCCATGGATTACAAGCAAGTGACTGCCCTCGGCGGACGCTGTTCGGTGCGCGTGGCGGGCCCGGAGTCGAGGCACACCGTATTGCTGCTTCCCGCGGTGGGCGACGCCCCCGACGTGTACGACGAGGTGGCCGAGAAGCTGCACAACTCGGACCTGAAAACCGTTGCGGTGGAAGATGTAACGGGTCTCGACCACGAAACGGTTCTTGCCGTTCTCGACGAGCTGTCGCTCCCGTGGGTGCATCTCGTGGGCAGTGGGGAAGGGGCGGAACTGGCGTGGAGTCTCGCCGCGCGGACGTTCGGCCGTTTCGCGAGTCTCGTCGTGTGCGATCGGGGGCATCCCGCCGTCGCCGACGATCAGGGTGTCGTCCGCGCCGCGGACTGCCCGCCGGTCGAACTGCCGACGACGCTCGTCATCTCGAGTTCGCTGAGGCGCGGCAGTGCCGACGCCAGCGGCCGCGTCGTGTACTCGGATTTCCGTGTAGTGCAGCTGGATGGAGTCGATTCGATTCCGGCCGGCGCCACTGCGGAACTCGCGACGGAGATCACGCTACGCACCAGCCCCTGGTGACGCGCCGTGCGTGGATAGTCGGCCCATGGCCGACTATCCACGCACGAGCCGCGCAGCGGCACTACAGGCCCAGCAGAGCGTTCTCGACGACCTCCGGCAGACCCGGGTGAATCCAGTACTGACCTCGGGCCATCTCGGGCGCCGTGAGCCCGAAGCTCATCGCCTGGATCAGCGGCTGGATGACCGTCGGAGCTTGATCGCCGATGATGTGGGCACCGAGAATGCGTCCCGTCTTCTTCTCGGCGATGATCTTGACGAATCCCTCGCGGTCCTCCATCGCCCAGCCGTAGGCGACGTCGCCGTAATTCTGGATCTTCACCGTGATCTCGAGACCGGCTTTGTGGGCTTCGAGCTCGGTCATGCCGACCGCGGCGATCTGCGGGTGCGTGAACACCGCGGCGGGGACGAAGCGATGATCGAACGCCTGGAACTTCGCGGTGTCGTCCCACGTGCGCTGCAGTAGGTTGTGCTGCACGACGCGACCCTCGTGGTTGGCGACGTGCTTGAGCTGGAACGGCGACGAGACGTCGCCGATCGCGAAGACGCCCTCGGCGCTGGTGCGTCCGAACTCGTCGACGACGATGCGGCCGTCGTCGAGTTCGATGCCGCCTGCCTCGGCGCCGATGCGGTCGCCGTTGGACTCACGACCGATGGCGACGAGCAACGCGTCGCCGAGTACCTTGTCCCCGTCGCGAAGCTGGACGCCGACCTGGCCGTCTTCCGAGATCGCCGTGGACTCGCCGACATTGAGGTGGACGTCCCAGTACTTCTGTGCCAGCTCGGTGAACCGGTCGGAGATGTCCGGGTCGAGTCCGCGCAGCAGGTTGTCCTTGCGAGCGATGATCGACACCTCGGATCCCAGTGCACCGAAGACGTGCGCGAATTCTGCTGCGATGTAACCGGATCCGAGAATGACGAGATGTTTCGGCAGCGTCGGCAACCGCATGATGTCGTCGTTCGTGTGGTACGGCACGCCGCTGTCACGCACCTGCTGCGGGATGATCGGGCGCGAACCTGCTGCGACGACGATCTGGTCGGCGGTGATGATCTCGCCGGTTCCGGTGTCGATGGTGCGCGGTCCGACGAACGTCGCATGGCTGGAGTACAGCGTGACGTTCGGGCTGCCGTTCTCGCGATAGTGCTTGCCGCCCTCGGAGATCGGATCGATGCGACCGAAGACGCGATCGACGATGTCCTCCCATCGAACCTTGTCGATCGACGCGTCGATCCCGTAGCGCGCGGAGTCACGGATGGTCTGGGCGACCTCGGCGGCGTAGACGAACATCTTCGTCGGGATGCATCCGACGTTGAGGCACGTGCCGCCGAACGGCGAATGTTCTTCGAACAGGGCGATCTTCATGTCGGAGAAGCGTTCGTCGGCGATGGAATTGCCGGAACCGGATCCGATGACGACGAGGTCGAAGTGTTTCCGGTCGCTCACGAAATGGCTCCGATCTCGGTGTGGTTCTTGCCCGACGGGTGTTCGACGCGGCTGCGGTCGAGCCAGCCCAACCATTCGTCGACTTCGGCGAATGCTCGTGCGCGCGGCTCCTCCTGCGAGAGAAACACGTCGTGGCGCGCGCCTTCGATCGGAACGACGGTCGTTCGGTCGCCCAGGCAGCCTGCCCAGCGCGCGATCTGCTGCACGTCGAGGACGGCGTCGGCGACGTCGGTCCTCGAGCTGTACTTCCGTGAGAAATGCGTCACCTTCGAGCGCAGGATCAGCGACGGTACTCCGATGTCGAGTCCGTGGTGCAGTGCGGCGTGTCCGTGCCGGATCGCGCGGATCCACCCGAACCTGACGGGGAAGCCGGTCAGAGGCTTCCATTCGAGGTTGTAGGTCCACTCGCCCTCGTGTGAGCTGGCGAGTGAACGGCCGTAGGTGTCGAGCCCTTGGCCCGGCACCGGAGTCTTGGCCCTGAATCGTCCGATGACGTCGATGGCGGTCGTGCCGACGCTGCGGATCGCGGCAGGTCCCTGCAGGTCGAACCACGGGCTGTTGAGAACGACGCCCGCGATCCCCAGGCCCGCGCTTCCGCCTTCCCGACGGTTCAGCCGGTCGAGCCACAGCGGCAGGATCAATCCGCCGGTGGAATGCGCGACCAGCACGATGGACCGACCGCTCGGCTCCGCGGACACGATGCCGAGCGCGGCGTTCAGTTCGGCGTCGTAGAAGGACAGGTCGGTCACGAAGTGCGGGGTCTGCCCGTCGCGCAGCGAGCGGCCGCACTTACGCAGGTCCAGCGCGTAGAACGCGTAGCCCTGCGCGGCGAAGAACTCGGCCACGTGCTGCTGGAAGAAGTAGTCCGTGAATCCGTGAACGTAGACGACCGCCTTTTCGAACGGCGGGGAATCGGCCGGTTGATAGCGGACGAGGGTGGCCTCGACCTGGCCTTCGCCGTCCGGGTCGTCACCGAGGGGAATGGTCGTCTGCTCGTAGCCGTCGCCGAGGACATCGGGCATCCAGGTAGTCACAGATCACAACTGTAGTGGTCACGGCAGGGGCGTCACGAGGAGCACAATCGAGGTATTGCGCAAAGGGCGTCGGAACGGTGTCGTACGGACGGGTAACGTAACCGCCATTCGTACACCACTCGGTAGCCGAGAACTCACGGACAAAGGAAGTCGAAACTCCAGTGTCAAATGAACAGCGGTCGAATCAACAGCAGGTCACGAACGTGAAGACCGACGTGGTCCTGGTCGGCGCCGGAATCATGAGTGCCACTCTGGGTGCGCTGCTGCGGCAGCTGGAGCCGGAATGGTCGATCGACGTGTACGAGCGGCTCGACGCGGCGGCAGCCGAGAGCAGTGACGCATGGAACAACGCGGGCACCGGCCACTCGGCCCTGTGTGAGCTCAATTACACGCCGCAGAACAAGGACGGCTCGGTCGACATCGCCAAGGCGTTGAACGTCAACGAGCAGTTCCAGGTGTCGCGACAGTTCTGGGCCCACAGCATCGAATCCGGTGTCCTGTCCGATCCGAAGAACTTCATCAACCCGATTCCGCACGTCAGCTTCGTGCACGGCGAATCCAACGTGAAGTACCTGCGCGCTCGGTACGACGCTCTGGCGTCGAACCCGCTCTTCGAGGGCATGGAGTACATCGACAGCCCCGACGAGTTCACCCGTCGTCTGCCGTTGATGGGCAAGGGTCGTGACTTCTCCGATCCCGTCGCCCTGAACTGGAGCGACGAGGGTACCGACGTCGATTTCGGCGCTCTGACGCGTCAGCTGTTGAACTACGTGTCCGAGTCCGGCGGCACCGTCCACTTCGGCACCGACGTCAAGAACATCTCGAAGCAGTCCGACGGCACGTGGGACGTCAAGATCACGAACCTGCGTACCGGCGCGAAGAAGACCGTCAACGCGAAGTTCGTCTTCGTCGGCGCGGGCGGCGGGGCGCTGCACCTGCTGCAGAAGTCCGGCATCGCCGAGATCAAGGGCTTCGGCGGATTCCCCGTCAGCGGCGAGTGGCTGCGGTGCACCAACCCCGACCTCATCGCCCAGCACTCGGCGAAGGTGTACGGCAAGGCGTCGGTCGGTGCACCTCCGATGTCGGTTCCGCACCTCGACACTCGCGTCATCGGTGGCAAGCCGGGACTGCTGTTCGGACCGTACGCAGGCTGGTCGCCGAAGTTCCTCAAGCAGGGCAAGTTCACCGATCTTCCCGGCTCGGTCAAGCCCGGCAACTTGATGTCGATGCTCGGCGTCGGCGTCACCGAGCTCGGTCTGGTCAAGTACCTCGTGGGCGAGCTCGCGCAGTCGCAGGCCGACCGCGTGGAGACGCTGCGCGAGTTCGCGCCCCAGGTGATCGGCAAGGACTGGGAGCTCGTCACCGCCGGACAGCGCGTGCAGGTCATCCGCAAGAAGGGGCGCGGCGGCGTGCTCGAGTTCGGCACCGCCGTCATCAACGCTGCGGACGGATCCATCGCCGGTCTGCTCGGTGCGTCGCCCGGTGCGTCGACCGCCGTGCCCGCGATGCTCGACGTGCTCAAGCGCTGCTTCGGCGACCGTTACACGGCCTGGCAGCCCAAGCTCACGCAGATGGTTCCGTCGCTCGGGAAGAAGCTCGCCGAGGAGCCTGCGCTGTTCCGTGAGGTCTTCGACTGGACGTCCAAGACGTTGCAGCTCGACGAGACCACCCGGCTCGCACAGCCCACCGGTGTGTGATAGCAACAGCAGATGACTACGCAAGCGGCTGCCCTCAAGCGATCCTGGGCCTTGGATCTGTCCAACAAGACCCTGTACGACTTGCTCAAGCTGCGTGTCGAGGTGTTCGTCGTCGAGCAGGCGTGCGCGTACCCGGAGCTCGACGGCAGAGATCTGCTCGCCGAGACCCGTCACTTCTGGCTCGAGCGTGACGGCGACGTCGTCTGCACGCTGCGCCTGCTCGAGGAACACGACGACGGCGAGAAGTCCTTCCGGATCGGGCGTCTGTGCACGCAGCGCTCGGCCCGAGGGCAGGGGCATACGACGCGTATTCTGCGGGCCGCTCTCGCCGAGGTCGGCTCGGCTCCGTGCCGCATCAACGCGCAGAGCTACCTCGTCGACATGTACGCCAAGCACGGCTTCCTTCCCGATGGCGAGGAAGTGCTCGAAGACGGCATTCCGCACACCCCGATGCGTCGTGGTGGCGGTTCGCCGTGGAGCGAAGCCTGAAGTTTCTGGAGCGAAGCCTGAAGACTCTGGAGCGAAGCCTGGAGTCGTGCAGTAACCGATCGACACGCCGATGCGGGGAAGTCCTGTGTGATTCAGGCGCGGTCCCGCCACTGTGTACCGAAGGCCCGTGGGCACTCGGAAGTCAGATCACCGCGCGGCGCGTCATGGCCCACCGATCCCGGTGGGCCGTCCCAGTCCTCGGCGAGGAGTCCGAGGGATGAAGGAGAGTGTGTCGTGCAGCCCGGATATCCGTTCAGTGCGGTGGTCGGTCAGGATCAGCTCCGGCTGTCCTTGATTCTCTGCGCCGTGCACCCCGGCATCGGCGGTGTGCTGGTGCGCGGTGAGAAGGGCACCGCGAAGTCGACGGTGGTGCGCGCACTCGCGACGCTTCTGCCCGCCGTCGAGGACGAGGGCGGTAGCCGTCCGGCCCGTCTCGTCGAACTACCGGTGGGCGCCACCGAGGATCGCGTCGTCGGCTCGCTGGATCTCGAGAAGGTGCTGCGCGACGGCGAACGCGCGTTCCAACCCGGTCTGCTGGCCGCGGCTCACCGAGGCGTGCTCTACGTCGACGAAGTGAACCTGCTGCACGACCACCTCGTCGACGTGCTGCTCGACGCGGCCGCGATGGGGCGCGTCCACATCGAGCGCGACGGTGTATCCCATTCTCACGCAGCACAATTCGTGCTCGTCGGCACGATGAACCCCGAAGAGGGCGAGTTGCGACCGCAGTTGCTGGACCGTTTCGGTCTCGCGGTCGACGTGACGGCCTCGCGAGACGTCGACACCCGCATGGACGTCATCCGACGACGTCTGGACTACGAACGGAATCCGTCCGAGTTCGCAGGTCGATACGCCGACGAGGACGCCGATCTCGCCGCTCGTATCGTCGCTGCCCGGGCGGCCATCGACGACGTCGTGTTGAGCGACACCGAACTACGACGGATCGCAGCGCTGTGTGCGTCCTTCGACGTCGACGGCATGCGCGCGGATCTGGTCGTCGCACGCACGGCGACGGCCCACGCGGCGTGGCGAGGGTCGGCGGCCGTCGAAGAATCGGACGTCCGCGTTGCTGCGGAACTCGCGCTGCCGCACCGTCGCAGGCGAGATCCGTTCGACGAACCGGGAATCGACGAGAGCGCCCTCGACGACGCCATGCGTGACGCAGCCGAGCAGGCGGAGCAGCAGCCCGAACCCGAGCCCGATCCGGATCCCGACGGGGGAGGCGCGCCGCCGCCCCCTGCCGGCGAATCTCCCGAGTCGAACGGCTCGGACGCGCCTGAACGGCAACAGAGCGGCGACAACTCGCGTGACAAGCAGGCGGCGGCTCCCGGGTCGCAGTTCCGTGCGCGGTTGATGCAGGTCCCCGGCGTCGGGGAAGGCGCTCCGGGGCGTCGGTCGCGTTCTCGGTCCTCGCAGGGTCGTGTCGTGCGCGCAACGACGGAGCGCGACAAGGGAATTCACCTCCTGGGTACCCTGTTCGCTGCCGCCGAGCAGCAGGTCGCTCGCGGTCGGACTGCTGGACGGTTCCGGTTGGAGCCGGCCGATCTGCGGTGCGCGCTTCGCGAGGGGAGGGAAGGCAACCTCATCGTCTTCGTCGTCGACGCCTCCGGCTCGATGGCTGCGCGTGATCGGCTGTCGGCGGTGACGGGCGCGGTCCTGTCCCTGCTGCGCGACGCGTACCAGCGGCGAGACAAGGTTGCCGTCATCACGGTGCGTGGACGCGACGCCGAGGTCGTGCTGCCGCCGACGTCGAGCGTCGACGTCGCGGTCACCCGCCTGCGTCGCATGAAGACCGGCGGCAGATCGCCGCTGGCACAGGGGTTTCTGACAGCGCGCGAGGTGGTCCAGCGGGAGAAGGTACGTGACCCGCTGCGCCGCGCACTCGTGGTCGCGCTGACCGACGGTCGTGCGACCGGGGGAGTCGACCCCGTCGAGCGAGCGCGCATCGCCGCATCACGGATTGCGGCGGACGGCACCGCCTCGGTCGTCGTCGACTGCGAGACGGGCATGGTCCGGCTCGATCTCGCGCGCGAATTCGCCGAGCATCTTGCCGGGGGATACGTGCGACTCGCCGACCTGTCGGCGGAGCAGGTCGCGGCCGTCGTCCGCGCCGCGGCGTAGGGGGCGCGACATGCCACAGGGAGTACCACTGCCAGGAACCGTGCCTGCCGACGGCTTGACGACGCGGCAGCGCCGCAATCAGCCGGTCCTCGCGGTCCATACCGGGCCCGGGAAGGGCAAATCCACCGCTGCCTTCGGCATGGCTCTGCGCGCGTGGAACCAGGGATTCGATGTCGGTGTCTTCCAGTTCGTGAAGAGTGCGAAGTGGAAGGTCGGCGAGGAAGCTGCGTTCCGGACGCTCGGCGAACTGCACGAGCAGTCCGGTGTCGGCGGCGGCGTCGAATGGCACAAGATGGGCGAGGGCTGGTCGTGGACCCGCAAGAAGGGTTCGGACGTCGACCACGCGGCGGCAGCAGCCGATGGCTGGCGCGAAATCGCCCGCCGGTTGGGCGAGCAGACGCACCGCTTCTACGTCCTCGACGAATTCACGTATCCGCTGAAGTGGGGATGGGTCGACGTCGACGAGGTCGTCGAGGTGCTGACGCATCGGCCGGGCAACCAGCATGTCGTCATCACCGGCCGCGACGCCCCGCAGGCACTGATCGACGCAGCCGACCTCGTCACGGAGATGACCAAGGTCAAGCATCCGATGGACGCGGGCCGCAAAGGCCAGCGGGGGATCGAGTGGTGAGTGTCCCCGCGGTCGTGATCGCGGCCCCGGCGTCGGGAAGCGGAAAGACGACGGTCGCAACGGGATTGATGGGTGCACTGCGCGCCGCAGGCCATCGCGTCGCCCCGTTCAAGGTCGGACCCGACTACATCGACCCCGGATATCACTCGCTTGCGACGGGATTGCCCGGACGTAACCTCGACGCCGTCATGGTCGGCGCCGACCGCATCGGAGCGCTGTTCCGGCACGGAAGTGACGGGTGCGACATCGCCGTCGTCGAGGGCGTGATGGGACTGTTCGACGGCAAGATCGACCCCAGCGGCGCGGGTGACGCGTCGGCCGAGGGATCGACGGCATCCGTGGCCTCGATGCTGGGTGCACCCGTCGTGCTCGTCGTCGACGCGCGGGGACACAGCCAGAGTCTCGCCGCAGTGCTGCACGGTTTTTCGACGTTCGACTCCTCGGTGCGCATCGGCGGGGTGATCCTGAATCGCGTCGGAAGTCCGCGTCACGAGGAAGTGCTGCGACATGCGTGCGACCGCGTCGGCATTCCGGTACTCGGCGTGCTGCCGCGAATGTCCGAATTGGCCGTGCCCTCACGGCATCTCGGGTTGATCACCGCCGTCGAACACGGGCAGTCCGCAGGCGCGGCGGTCGATGCCATGGCGACGCTCGTAGCCGAACACGTCGATCTCGACGCACTCCGTGCGTTGGCTGCCTCGTCGGTCTCGACGGCCGCGTGGAACCCGGCCGACGAGGTGGGCACGCCCGTGTCGCAGGCTCCTGTCGTCGCCATAGCCGGTGGTCCGGCGTTCACGTTCGGTTACGCCGAGCATGTCGAACTACTGCGGGCAGCCGGCGCCGACGTGACGGTGTTCGACCCGTTGACCGACGGGCTCCCCGCCGGCACGGCCGGTGTCGTCGTTCCCGGTGGCTTTCCGGAGGAGCATGCCGAGCAGCTGGCGTCGAACGAGCTCCTGTTGGCGGACATTCGCCGTACCGCGGCCGCCGGAATGCCGATTCATGCGGAATGTGCTGGGCTGCTGTATCTTTCGCGCAGTCTGGACGGTCATGCGATGGCCGGGGTGATCGACGTCGATGCCCGCTTCTCGGCGTCGTTGACACTCGGCTACCGCGACGCCGCTGCACTGCACGACTCGGTGCTGTTCCCTGCGGGCGCACGGGTGACCGGACACGAATTCCACCGCACGATGCTCGTCGACGTCGCGGACGAGAATCCGACGGCTGCTTGGGGATGGCGCAACCCGAGCCGTGCCGCCAGGAAGAACGTCGTGCGGGAGGGCTTCGTGCACGGCAACGTGCACGCGTCGTATCTGCACACTCATCCGGCGGGTGTGCCCGAATCGGTTGCGCGTTTCGTCGCTGCCTGCGCGCGGTTCGCGTCCCGTGACTGACCGCGTCGTCGCGGGAGTCGGGGCGTCCAGCAACGCCCCGATCGACGGCATCGTCGACGCGATTCTCGCCGTCGTCGGAGCGGATCGGACCTTGGTGTCCGTCGCGACGATCGACACCAAGGCGGACGTCCTGGCGCCCGTCGCGGCTGCGCTGGGGGTCTCGTCGACGTCGTGGACCGCGGAGCAGCTGAACCGGGTCTCCGTGCCGAACCCGTCGGCCCGTGTGCGGCGCGAAACCGGGACCGCCAGCGTTGCCGAGGCTGCCGCGACTCTCGGAAGCGGCGGCGGACGCGTCGTCACCCCGAAGACGAACATCGGAGCGGTCAGTATCGCACTTGCTTGCGCAGTAGACTAGAACACGTTCTAATGCGAGCATGCGCTTCGGCCTCGTCCTGTTCACCTCCGACCGCGGGATCACCCCTGCCGCCGCTGCAGCGGCCGGGGAACACCTGGGGTTCGACTCGTTCTACGTACCCGAACACACGCACATCCCGGTGAGACGAGAGGCGCCTCATCCACTGACCGGTGACGCGTCGCTTCCCGACGATCGGTACGCGCGCACCCTCGACCCCTGGGTGTCGCTCGCGACGGCAGCTGCGGTGACCTCGCGGATACGGCTGGGCACAGCCGTCGCGATACCCGTCGAGCACGATCCGATCACTCTCGCGAAATCGATTGCGTCGCTGGATCATCTCAGTGGCGGACGGGTCGTGCTCGGTGTCGGATTCGGCTGGAACGTCGACGAGTTGACCGACCACGGCGTGCCGCCGAAGCGTCGACGGACGATGCTGCGCGAATATCTTGCCGCCATGCGCACGTTGTGGTCCGACGAGCAGGCCGAGTACTCGGGCGAGTTCGCCGAGTTCGGGCCGAGTTGGGCGTGGCCGAAACCGATTCGAGGCGACGCGATTCCGACCTACGTCGGAGCAGCAGGCACGGACAAGAACTTCGCGTGGATCGTGCAGTCGGCGGACGGGTGGATCACGACGCCGGGTGAGCAGGACATCGAGTCCCGTGTCGTGCGGCTGCAGCAGATGTGGCGGGACGGCGGACGCGTCGGCAACCCGGAGATCGTGGTGCTCGATGTCAAGCCCGACGTCGCCAAGCTCGCGCGATGGGGCGAGCTCGGCGTCACCGAGGTCGTCTACGGCATGCCCGACAAGTCCGAAGCCGAGGTGCTGGCCTACCTCGATCGGCTTGCGAACAAGCTTCCTGTCCTGCACTGACTGGCGCAATTCGCCGCGTCGGTGCACTGTGTGAAAGATGAAATCCTCGCCCCTCGTTCTCGGCCCGCTGGTTCGCTACGTCGGTGCCGACGACGCGACCTTCTGGTTCGAATTCGACACCCCTGGTGCCGTCGAGGTGCGGACGTCGGTGGGGCAACACGTGGAGGTGCCCACCTGGGGCGTGCACGGCCATCACTATGCACTCGTCGCGCTCACCGACCTGCCCGCGAACACCACGATCACCTACGAGGTGCTGTTCGACGGCACCCAGGTGTGGCCGGTCTCCGATACCGCCGCGATCCACACGTGCGACCCCGAGGGTCCGGTGACCTTCGCCCTCGGCTCGTGCCGACGCGGGGACAACTACGGCGACGAATCGCTGCAGCGTATCGGCGCCGACGCGCTCGCCGGTCTCGGCAACCGTATGCGCACCCAGGACCCGAGCGAGTGGCCGCAGGCGTTGCTGTTCCTGGGCGACCAGGTCTACGCGGACGATCCGTCACCGGAGATTCTCGAGCGCCTGCACGCCCGACGCGCCGCAGGCGACGGCCCGGCCGGAGCCCGCGGTACCGAAGCCGAGAACGAGATCTGCGATTTCGAGGAGTACTCGTGGCTTTACCACGAGTCGTGGGGTGTCGAACCTGTCCGAACGCTGCTCGCGAGCGTGCCGTCGTGCATGATCCTCGACGACCACGACCTCCGCGACGACTGGAACTCGTCGGCGTCGTGGCGGGCGGACATCGAGACGAGGCCGTGGTGGCACGACCGGGTCGTGGGCGCGTTCTCGTCGTACTGGGTCTATCAGCACCTCGGCAACCTGTCGCCCGACGAGTTGTCGCGCGACGAGCTCTACGAGAAGGTTCGTTCCGCGACCTCGGACGCCGAGCGGGAGAAGTTGCTCGCGGACTTCGCGCTGCGCGTCGACGAGCATCCGGAGACCGGCCGATGGAGCTTCTATCGCGACTTCGGCACGACGAGGTTGATCATGATCGACTCACGGTGTTCGCGGAGTCTCGACCCGGACGATCGGCGCATGGTCGACGCCGCCGAGTGGGCCTGGGTGCGTGAGCGGGCGCTGGAGAGCCCGTCGCGTCACGTGCTGTTCGGATCGTCGCTTCCGTTCTTGATGTTGCCCGCGTTGCATCACCTGGAACAGTGGAACGAGGCGGTGGCACAGGGCAGTTGGGGTCGCCGGATGTCCTGGGTCGGTGAGAAGCTTCGGATCGCGCTGGATCTGGAGCACTGGGCGGCGTTCGGAAAATCGTTCGTCGACATGTCAACGCTGACGCGGGAATTGAGTCGAACGGACGATCCACCCGCCTCCATCCTGTGGCTCTCGGGCGACGTGCACTGCTCGTACGTGGCGCGCGCCGATTTCGGGGTCGGCGGTGAGAACGTCCCGGTGACCTATCAGCTGACGATGTCGCCGTTCCGCAATCCGCTGGATCTGCCGATTCGCGCGGTGAACCGGCTGGCCATCCGAAAGCCTGTCGCGCGCTTGCTCGGCCGCCTCGCGCGATCCGCGAAAGTTCCACCCGTCGACGTGGCCTGGGAGGCCGAAGCCGGGCCATGGTTCGACAACGGCGTCATGTTGCTCACCACCGACGGCGAAACTGCCTCGGTGAGAGTCGAACACGCGCACGTCGACGTCGTCGGCAGGCAGACGCTCGAACAGACTGCGGAAAAGAAGTTGACCGTCTGACATAGATTGGCCGATGTGGCTCATCTCGAACTGACCGACATCGACTACTTCCTTCCCGACGGGCGGCAACTGCTCGGCGGCGTCGGATTCCGGGTCGGCGACGGTGCGAAAACCGCCCTGATCGGGCCGAACGGAACCGGCAAGACGACGTTGACGCGCATCGTCGCCGGCGACATCGAACCCGACGACGGATCGGTGACGCGGTCGGGTTCGCTCGGTGTGATGCGTCAATTTGTCGGCCAGGTCCGTGACGATTCGACGGTGCGGGACTTGCTGCTGTCGGTGGCGGCGCCTGCTGTTCGTCACGCTGCAAGGCACTCGATGCCGCCGAGAACGCGATGATCGAGGCCGACGACGAGAAGACGCAGCTGAAATATGCTTCGGCGCTGTCGGATTGGGGCGATGTCGGCGGCTACGACATCGAACCGTTCTGGGACGAGGTCACGATGGCAGCCCTCGGCATGCCGTTCGATCGGGCGAAATGGCGTACCGCAGCGACACTCAGCGGCGGCGAGCAGAAACGGCTGGTGCTCGAAGCGTTGTTCGGCGGACCCGACCAACTTCTACTCCTCGACGAGCCGGACAACTACCTCGACGTACCGGGAAAACGCTGGCTGGAGAAGACGATTCGCGAATCGCCCAAGTCGGTTCTGTTCATCAGTCACGACCGTGAGCTGATCGCGAACGCCGCGACGCGCATCGTCACACTCGAGCCGGGAGCGGCTGGGGCGTCGTCGTGGGTGCACGGCGGCGGGTTCGACACGTACTACCGGGCGCGCGAGGACCGGAACGCCCGACTCGACGAACTACGACGTCGATGGGACGAGGAGCGCGTCAAACTTCGTGCGCTCGTGTTGCGCCTGCGCGAGAAGGCCAAGTTCAACGACGGCGTCGCCGCGCGGTATCACGCGGCGCAGACGCGTCTCGCCCGATTCGAGGAGGCAGGCCCACCGGAGGCCGTGCCGCTGAAGCAGAAGGTGACCGTCCGTCTGCACGGCGGCCGCACCGCGAAGCGCGCGCTCGTGTGCACCGACCTCGAGATGACCGGACTGATGAAGCCGTTCGACACCGAGATCTGGTTCGGCGATCGCGTTGCGGTGCTCGGCTCGAACGGTTCGGGCAAGTCGCACTTCCTCCGATTGCTTGCCGGCGGTGGGACCGACCCGGAACGCGAACACCTGCCCGTCCAGGAACTCGAACTCACCCCGGTGCCGCACACGGGTACCGCTGTTCTCGGCGCGAGGGTTCGGCCGGGATTGTTCGCGCAAACGCACACACGACCCGACCTCGCAGGTAAGACGCTGCTCGACATCCTGCACATGGGTAACGAGCACCGCGACGGAATGGGACGCGAGGCAGCCAGTCGCGCACTCGATCGGTACGGACTGGCGTCGGCGTCCGAGCAGGTGTACGACAACCTGTCGGGCGGACAGCAGGCGCGGGTGCAGATTCTGCTCCTCGAACTGTCGGGCGCCAGCATGCTTCTGCTCGACGAGCCGACCGACAACCTCGATCTGCTGTCGGCGGACTCCCTGCAGGACGCCATCGCCGCGTTCGAGGGAACCGTGATCACCGTCACGCACGACCGCTGGTTCGCGAAGAGTTTCGACCGATTCCTGGTCTTCGGATCCGACGGACAGGTCTACGAATCCGACGAGCCGGTATGGGACGAGAAGCGTGTTACACGCGCACGGTAGCGCGTAACACGAGGGCGGTAAGTTGCCTTCCGTGATCGAAAACGAAGGTGATGCGACCGACTCTCCCTATCTCGTCGGCTTGAATCTGTCGGGTCGACGCGTCGTCGTCGTCGGTGGTGGCACCGTGGCGCAGCGACGGCTGCCGCTGTTGATCAGCTCGGGTGCTCGGGTCCACGTGATCACGCGCGCGGCGACGCCCGCGGTGGAGGCGATGGCGTCGTTCGGGCAGATGACGATGGAACTGCGCGAGTACGCCGACGGGGATCTGGACGGCGCCTGGTACGCGATCGCATGCACCGACGAGGCCGGCACCAACGCGGCGATCGTCGCAGAGGCAGAGCGGTCGAGAATCTTCTGCGTCCGCGCCGACATCGCGCGGGACGGCACGGCCGTCACCCCGGCATCGGCCGAGTACGACGGGCTCACCCTCGGTCTTCTGGCCGGCGGTGACCATCGCCGATCCGCGGCGGTGCGCAACGCCGTCGTCGAAGCCATGCACTCCGGGCTGATCGCCGACTCGACGGACACGCCGCATACCGGCGTCGCACTCGTCGGCGGTGGTCCGGGCGATCCGGATCTCATCACGGTTCGCGGACGCAAACTCCTCGCGTACGCGGATGTCGTCGTCACCGACCGTCTCGCGCCGCCGGAGCTGATCGCCGAGCTCGGACCGCACGTCGAGGTCATCGATGCGTCCAAGATTCCGTACGGTCGCGCGATGGCGCAGGAGGCCATCAACCAGGCCTTGATCGACCATGCGAAGGCAGGCAAGTTCGTCGTCCGGCTCAAGGGCGGCGACCCGTACGTGTTCGGGCGCGGCTACGAAGAGTTGGAGGCGCTGGCGGCCGAAGGCGTACCGGTCACGGTCGTACCGGGAATCACGAGCGCGATCTCCGTTCCGTCGGCTGCCGGGGTTCCCGTGACCCACCGCGGTGTGACGCACGAGTTCGTCGTCGTCAGCGGTCACGTCGCGCCCGATCACCCGGACTCGCTCGTCGACTGGAACGCCCTGGCGAAACTGAAGGGCACGATCGTCCTGCTGATGGCCGTCGAACGCATCGAGAAGTTCGCGACGGTTCTGATCGACGGCGGCAGGCCCGCGTCGACGCCGGTGCTCGTGGTTCAGGAGGGAACGATGCGAACGCAGCGCGAAGTGCGCGCCGATCTGGCGACCGTCGCCGAGAAGGTCAAGGCCGAGGGCATCAGGCCTCCGGCGATCGTCGTCGTCGGGACCGTTGCTGGTTTTTCGGCGGACTCTCGGTAACGTGAACTCTCGTGCCCGACCACTCGCAGCCCGCAGCGGCCTCCACGCAGATCGTCTATCCGGTGACCACCAGGGCCTTCGGCCTGGCGATCATCGTGCTGAGTGGTCTCCAGCTGATGGTGGTTCTCGACGGGACCGTCGCGAACCTGGCCCTGGCCCCGTTGCAGGCCGACCTCGGGCTGAGTGACGCCGGCCGAAACTGGGTTCTGACGTCCTACGCACTCGCGTTCGGCGGGCTGATGCTGCTCGGTGGGCGGCTCGGTGATGCGTACGGTCGAAAGAAGATGTTCCTCGGCGGCGTCGTGCTGTTCACGGTGGCATCGTTGCTGTGCGGGCTCGCGGTCAACGAGGCGACACTGGTTGCCGCTCGCGCACTGCAGGGCGTCGGTGCGGCGGTCGCGTCGCCGACGGCGTTCGCCCTCGTTGCGACCACGTTCGCGCCGGGCCCGGTCCGCAATCAGGCCGTGGCGATCTACGCGGCGATGACGGGTGTCGGATCGATCGCCGGGCTCATCATCGGTGGTGCGCTGACTCAGGTGTCGTGGCGATGGATCTTCCTGATCAACGTCCCGATCGGCATCGTCATCGTCATCCTCGCGGTGGTGTCGCTTCGCGAAACCAGCGGAATGCGGCTGGCCTTGGATTTCCCGGGAGCGATACTCGGCACGCTCGGATGTACCGGAGTGGTGTTGGCGCTGAGCGAGGGCACCGAACTCGGCTGGACCAGTCCGCTGGTGATCGGCTCGTTCGTCGCGGGTGTCGTGCTGCTCGGGCTGTTCCTCGTCGTCGAGCGCCGTGCCGACAATCCGCTGCTACCGTTCTCGCTCTTCTCCAGCAAAGACCGCGTCGCGACGTTCGTTGCCATCTTCTTCGCGGGTGGCGTCATGTTCTCGCTTGCGGCGTTCGTCGCGTTGTTCGTGCAGGACGTGCTGGGCTACAGCCCGCTGGCGGCCGGTCTTGCGTTCGTTCCGTTCGCGTTCGGACTCGGTGCCGCTGCGTTCATCACCTCGCAGCTCGCCGTCCGAATCCAGCCCCGCTTTCTCGTCATGGCCGGTGCAGCGATCATGGTCGGCTGGCTGCTGTTCTCGGTGCTGACGATGGACGGCGATTCGTCGTACTTCCCCGGCATCTTCTTCCCGGTCATCGGCATCGGGTTCGGCGTCGGTATGGCGTCCATTCCGCTTCCGCTGTGTGCCATCGCCGGTGTCCAGCCGACCGAGATCGGACCGCTGACGGCGATCGCACTCGTCGCGCAGACGTTGGGCGGCCCTGTCGCCCTGGCCGTCATCGGCGCACTGGTGACGTCGCGGACCTTGTCTCTCGGCGGCACGACCGGACCTGCGAACCTGATGAACGCAGCGCAGCTCGACGCGCTCAGTTCCGGCTACATGTTCGCGTTGTTCTGCTGCGCGATCGCGGCCGTCGTCGCGGGCATCGCGGCGTACTTCATCCGATTCAGCCCACAGCAGGTCGCGCAGGCGCAGGCCGCGCAGGAGGATGCGCAGAAGGGCTGACGGTCACACTCCGAGCACGAGCTTCGCGATCGCGAAATACACGATCAGCCCCGAAGCATCGCAGAACGTCGAGATGAACGGCGTCGAGAACACGGCGGGATCGACGCCGATCTTCTTCGCGATCAGCGGCATCGCCCCGCCGACCGTCGCGGCGAGCGTGCAGATGGCCAGGAGTGTCGAGCCGATGACGAGGCCGAGATGGAAGTCGTAGACGAGCCCGGCGATCACGAATCCCAGCGAGCCCAGCATCGCGCCCATCGTCGCGCCCACGCGCACTTCGCGGAACAACACCGCCGCGATGTCACGGGGTCGGACGTCGCCGACCGCAAGTGCACGCGTCACCGTCGTCGCGGCCTGTGACCCGGTGTTGCCGCCCGTGCCGGTCAGCAACGGAATGAACAGAGCCAGGGTGACGACGGCAGCGAGCGCATGCTCGAAGATCTCGAGAACCTGAACCGTCAGTATCGCGGACAATGCCAGCACGAGCAGCCACACGACTCGGGAGCGCACGATCGACAGGACGGGCGTCGACAGATAGGGCCGTCGGAGAGGCTCGGTACCGCCTGCCCTCGCTGCATCCTCGTCCTCCGCTTCTTCGAGGATCCGCGACGCCTGTTCGATCGTCACGATTCCGATCAGGCGGTGCTCGGAATCGACGACGACCACCGCCGGGCTGCGATTGCCGAGACACATGCGTGCGGCGTCCTCGGCGGAGATCTCGGCGGTGACGACGGGTCCCGCACTCGCGAGATCGCCGATCGTCGTGTCCGGTGCCGCGGTGGCGACGTCGGCCAGAGTGGCGACACCGACGAGGCGTCGACGGTCGTCGGTGACGGGCAGCATGTAGACCGACTCGGCATCGGCGCCGGTGGTTCGAACCTGGTGCAGCGCCTGGGCTGCCGTGGTCGACGGGTGCACGCGGATGTACTCCGGGCTCATCCGTCGGCCGACCGAACCCTTCGCGTAGCCGAGCATCGGTGCCGTCAGGTCACGTTCGGTCGCCGACAATCCCTGCATCAACCGGTGTGCGACGTTCGACGGCAGTTCGTCGACGAGTTCGACGCGATCGTCCGGGTCGAGTTCCTCGAAGAGCGTGATGACGTCGTCGTCGCGCAGAGCGCCGAGCAGTTCGCCGCGCAGTGAGGCGTCGAACTGCTCGAACACGTCGAGGGCTTGGTCCTTCGGCAGAAGTCGGTACAGCACAGCTCTTTCCGCCGAATCCGCGCGTTCGAGGACCCGAGCCGCATCGGCCGGAGACAAGTCGGCGACGAGCTCCGACATCGCAGCCAGATCCTTGCGCTGCAGCAGCTCGGTCGCCCGGGCGATCGTGTCATCGAAAGTGTTCTGCACTGAACCCATTGTGCCCGGCGGGGTCGACGCGTGTTCGCGCACGTGTTCACCAGCTGCGCACGAGACCCCGTCGGCAGATGAAGATTCGGTCGGCACATTCGTGGCGCGCCACCATCCACAGGATGGCTTCATCCACAGACGAACCTTGTAGGCGGATTTGTCACACCGTCGCCGTGCTGTACTTCCGTGATGCGCCCCGACTCTTACGGTTTGATCACCCGCGCTTCGGCATTGGAGGCCGGATACACCGACACCGAACTGCAACGCCTGTGTGCGCGCGGCGAACTGATACGAATGGTCCCTGGGATCTACGTGCGACCGGAGCTGTTCGATTCGTTGAATCCGCGACAGAAACACCGGCTCCGAACCATCGCGACGCTGCGGGTGAACACGGCCGACGCCGTCGCGAGTCACCTGTCGGCGGCAGTTCTGCACGGTCTCGACATGTGGGACACCGATCTGACGCGGGTACATCTGACGATTCCCGGCGGTAGTGGCCGCACCACGTCGGGCCTTCATGTACACACGGGAGCCTTGTCGAACGAATCGGTGACGGTGTCGGACGGAATCCGGCTGACCACTCTCGATCGGACGGTGAGTGATTGTGCTCGGATAGTCGATTTGGATCACGCTGCGGTGATCGGAGATTCGGCTCTGAGATCGAAGAAAGTGTCCATGGACCAGTTGCGTCGGGCCATCGAGGCATCGGCGCGGTCGAACGGAATCGGTGCCGCTCGGCGGGCCTTCGCCGCTATGGACATCGGCAGCGAGAGCCCAGGTGAAACCCTCAGCCGACTCAGAATGATGGAGCTCGGCATGCCGAAACCCGTTCTTCAACAGGTGCTCAGGGTCAAGGGGCGGTTTCTCGTCCGGGTCGACTTCTATTGGAAGCGATGGCGGGTCGTCGGTGAAATCGACGGCGAAAGTAAGTACGACGATCACGAGGATGTCGTGAAGGAGAAGTGGAGGGAGGACGACTTGCGCGATCACGGGTTGGAAGTCATCCGGTGGGGATGGCGCGATCTGTGGTCTTTCGCTCGTGTTCGCGACAAGTTCGAGCGTGCGTGTCGACGGGCCGAGCGGCGGCGATGAGTATGCCGACCGATTGTTCATCTACGCACGAGACCCCGTCGGTAGATGAATATTTCGTCGGCAAACCCGATCCCAGCTACCGCAACTCCGCCTTGTCCGCCGCTGCCTGACCCGATTCCCAGCCCTCCGCGTCGAGCCTCGGTCCGCGCATCGCCTTCACCCTCGGGAAGAGTCGGTCGAATGCCTCTTCGACGGCGACGGTCTTGGCGGCGAGCACGGGAAGGAGGTCGCGGGATTCTCCAGATGCTTCGTCGAGGGCGTGCGCGTCGGCGTCGGCGAGGCGTTCACCGATCCGCACCGCGTACGCGAACAGGAACGCCTTGCCGAACGCGGCCGACGCGGAACCCTTGCGCCGCTTGGCTTTCGGAGAGTGCGACAATGCGCGTGTCGCCTGGATGAGGAGCGAGGTGAACAACACGACGGTCTGCTCGACGTCGATCGGTGACCCGACGAGTGTCGCTACGGCGAACTCGGGATCCCAGATCGACTTCACCCGGTTGACCTCGCCGACCACGTGCAGCAGTTGAGCTTTCGCCGGCGCGTGCGGATTGTCGACGTGGACGCGGCGGCTGTCGACGTCGACGTTTCCTTCGCTCAGAAGAAGCGAGTCGATCGAGTACCGGGTCATCAATTCCTGCGCCTTGGCCGTCAGGATCTCGGCTTCCTCGTCGAAGTCGGTGGCGTCGGCCTTGGCGAGCAGGCCACGAATACGGCCCAGTACCTTCGCGTTCGGAGAATCCGCACCGGCCGTTGCCGTGACGCGTGGGGTTGCCCGCTTCCTCGGCCACTGCGATGGCAGCGGGCCGATCTGCGGCCACCGCGGCAGGGTCTGCCACTGGCCGAGCAGCGCGAGCACCGCGATCCACTGATCACTTGCCGCGATGTAGTCGGACTTGCCGCTCGAACGAAGCAGCGCTGCAAGAAAACTGGGCGACGCCTCCACCCGCGACGCAGCCTTCGGATACAGCGCGCAGATCTCCGACAACTGGTCGACCCAGAACTCGGGCGCGCGGTCGTTCGCGTTCGTCAGATCCGACTGATGGAGAATCACCGCAGCCGCGAGCGACGACACGGCGACGGTCTGTTGGCGTCGCACGATGTGCAGCAGATCGAACGGCTGCCACCCGGCCTCGTACATCGTCTGGATCATGTTGGTCAACGCGAGCGACCCCAGCGCCATCGCATCGAAGTCTTCCAGCCCGATCAGACGGTCCGTGATGTCGTCGACGACGCGTAAGTCCTTGTCGCGCCCGAACGACGCGTCGGCGCCCGCCCTGAGCAGCTTCGGCACGGGATTCATTCGGTAACCACGATCAGTTCGGTCGACGACGCGACCTCGACGCGCAGCCCTGCCTTCGACGCGACTCTGGCGAGTCCCTTCACGTCCTTGGGTTCGGCTGTCGTCAGCGTCAACGCGCGAGCCAGCAGTCCCTTGTGATGCTTGTTGAAATGGCTGACGACCGACCGGGATCCGTCGGGCTTCTCGGTCAGCACGGTCGCTGTGATCGCACCGGGTATCGGTCCGAGCTGTTGATACGTACCGGATCGCAGATCGACGACGACGCCGTCGGCCGCGGAGACCACAGCGTCGGTCAGCTCCGGCTTCCAATGCGAACGCAGTGTTCCGAACCCGGGGATCTTCGAACCACCGGACAGACGGTACGTCGGGATCGGGTCGTACGCGCGGACGACACCGAACAGCGCCGAGCCGATCCACAACCGGGCGGCCGCACGGGCGCGACCGGCCTTCGTGAACGATTTCGCGTCGAGCGCGTCGTAGAGAACACCGGTGTAGCGGCTCAGCGCCGGGGCTGTCGGTGACGTGAACAACGACGCATTGCGTTCGATCTCGTCGTCCTGCGTCGGCCCGAGACCGAGTGCCGCGCGCGAGCCGGGGACATCGTCGGCGAGTTCGACGAGCGCGTCGGCCAGCTTCTGCCGAAGTGGGTTGAGCTCGGGCAGCGACAGGCGGGTCAAGTCCAGCGGGGAGTCCTCGCCACCGTCGGACTTCGTTTCGGACGGGGGCAGCAGAACGATCACGGGCATCAACGTTACCCACCGCCGGCAAGAGGTGGGCGGCTGCCGGTCAGCGCCGGGCCACCGACTATTCTCGTACCCCGTGATCACCCGCCTCTCTCAGCTGTTTCTCCGCACTCTCCGCGACGACCCCGCGGACGCCGAAGTCGACAGCCACAAGCTGTTGGTTCGCGCCGGATACGTCCGGCGCATCGCGCCCGGCGTCTACTCCTGGTTGCCGTTGGGGCTCAAGGTGTTGCGGCAGATCGAGAAGGTCGTTCGGGAAGAGATGAATGCGATCGGCGCGCAGGAGATCTCGCTGCCCGCACTGCTACCGCGTGAGCCCTACGAAGCGACGAACCGCTGGACCGAATACGGCGACGCACTGTTCCGACTGCAGGACCGCAAGGGCAACGACATGCTGCTCGGTCCGACGCACGAGGAGCTGTTCGCGCTGACGGTCAAGGGTGAGTACAACTCGTACAAGGACTTGCCGGTCACGCTGTACCAGATTCAGACCAAGTACCGCGACGAAGAGCGTCCGCGTGCAGGCATCCTGCGCGGCCGCGAGTTCGTGATGAAGGACTCGTACTCGTTCGATCTCGACGAGGACGGTCTGAAGGCGTCGTACAACGCACATCGCGAGGCGTATCAGCGCATCTTCGAACGTCTCGGTGTCAAGTACGTCATCGTGGCGGCGACGTCGGGAGCCATGGGCGGAAGCGCGTCGGAAGAGTTCCTGGCCGAGAGCGAGATCGGCGAGGACACCTACGTGCGTTGCGTCGAATCGGGCTATGCGGCCAACGTCGAAGCCGTCACGACGCCTGCGCCGGACCCGCTGCCCATCGAGGGTCAGCCCGCCGCGGTGGACCACGAGACGGGCGACACACCGACCATCGCGACGCTCGTCGACTGGGCCAACTCGGCCGACCTCGGCCGCACGATCACCGGCGCAGACACCCTCAAGAACATTCTGCTGAAGGTACGGAACGCGGAAGGGGAGTGGGAACTTCTCGCGATCGGCCTGCCCGGCGACCGCGAGGTCGACGAGAAGCGGCTCGAGGCAGCGCTCGAACCCGCGGAGTTCGAACTGCTCACCGACGCGGACTTCGCGGCCAATCCGTTCCTGGTCAAGGGCTACATCGGTCCGCGTGCACTGCAGGCGAACGGTGTTCGCTACCTCGTCGATCCCCGGGTCGTCGACGGCACGTCGTGGATCACCGGCGCCGACATCGGGGGCAAGCACGTCGTGAACCTCGTCGCCGGCCGTGATTTCACACCCGACGGCACCATCGAGGCAGCCGAGGTGCGAGACGGCGACCCGTCGCCCGACGGCCAGGGCACGCTGGTCTCGGCGCGCGGAATCGAGATCGGCCACATCTTCCAACTCGGCTACAAGTACACCGACGCGTTCTCCGTCGACGTTCTCGGCGAGACCGGCAAGCCGGTCCGACTCGTCCAGGGTTCGTACGGTGTCGGCGTGTCCCGGCTGGTCGCGGTCGTCGCCGAGCAGATGCACGACGACAAGGGCCTGCGCTGGCCTGCCGAGATCTCGCCGTACGACGTGCACCTCGTCATCGCCAACAAGGACGACGCCGCCCGCGAAGGCGCAGAGTCCATCGCGTCGGCGCTCGACGTGCAGGGCCTGGAGGTCCTGTTCGACGACCGCAAGGCATCGCCTGGCGTGAAGTTCAAGGATTCCGAGCTGCTCGGCATGCCGCTCGTGGTCGTGGTCGGTCGCGGATGGGCCGATGGCAAGGTCGAGATCCGCGATCGGTTCTCCGGTGAGAGCCGAGAGGTCGACAGGGATGCCGCCGTCGCCGAGATCGTGAAGGCAGTTCGCCCTACCGCCTGATTTCCACTCGGGCTCGGTTACCCCTTGATAGCTTCGGGGGTAACCGAGTGTGAGAGGTGATTCGCCGTGGCCGGTTTCTCGCTGTTCGATCCGACGACATTCGACGGTGCACAGTTCGACGACGAGACGGCGCGGCAACTCCGTGCCGTGATCGACTGGTTCGAGAACCGAGGCAAAGCCAGGTTGCTCGACGACGACCTCAATGCGGTCTGGACGGCCGACTTCCTCGATTTCGTCGCCGAGGAGAAAATCTTCGCGACGTTCTGCACCCCGCAGGCGTATGCGAACGGGGACCCGAACAAACGCTGGGATGCGTTTCGCAACGCTCAGTTGAGCGAGATCCTCGGGTTCTACGGGCTGTCCTACTGGTACGCCTGGCAGGTCACCGTTCTCGGCCTCGGGCCGATCTGGATGAGCGACAACGACGCGGCCAAGCGTCGTGCCGCCGAGCAGTTGGACGCAGGTGGCGTCATGGCGTTCGGCCTGTCCGAGCGCGCGCACGGCGCCGACGTCTACTCCACCGACATGCTCCTCACGCCCACGGACGACGGTTTCATGGCGTCGGGGGAGAAGTACTACATCGGTAACGGCAACGTCGCAGGCATGGTCTCGGTCTTCGGTCGGCGCACCGACACCGTGTCTTCTGGTCAGTCCGCAGGCTCCGCTCCTGCCCAATCCGGTCACTCCGCGGGCTCCGCTCCTGCCGAATCCGGTCACTCCGCAGGCTCCGCTCCTGCCGACTCCGGTCACTCCGCAGGCTCCGCTCCTGCCGGCCCAGATGCCTATGTCTTCTTCGTCGCAGACTCGTCCCACCCGAATTTCGTGTTGCGCGGCAACGTGGTTCACGGTCAGATGTACGTCAGCACGTTCGCGCTCGAGAACTACCCGGTGCGTGAGGAGGACATCCTCCACACTGGGGCCGACGCGTTCTCCGCGGCGCTGAACACTGTCAACGTCGGCAAGTTCAATCTGTGCACCGGATCGATCGGCATCACCGAGCATGCCTTCTACGAAGCGATCACACATGCGCACAATCGAATTCTCTACGGCAACCGCGTCACCGAGTTTGCGCACGTGCGAGCGAGTTTCGTCGACTCTTACGCGCGGCTGGCGGCGATGAAACTGTTCAGTGCACGCGCGGTCGACTACTTCCGGTCTGCGACGCTGGACGACCGTCGCTATCTGCTGTTCAATCCGATGACGAAAGCCAAGGTCACGTCCGAAGGCGAGACGGTCGTGCGGTTGCTGCACGACGTCGTCGCCGCCAAGGGCTACGAGAAGGATACGTACTTCCGGGAGGCGGCGCAGTTGATCGGCACGCTTCCGAAACTCGAGGGGACAGTGCACGTCAACGTCGCGCTGATGCTCAAGTTCATGCCGTCCTACATGTTCGCGCCCACCGAGTACCCGGAAGTCGGTGTGCGCGACGACGCCTCCGACGACACCTTCTTCTTCGCGCAAGGTCCGGCCCGTGGCGCGAGCAAGGTGCGATTTCACGACTGGAAACCCGTGTACGAGAAGCACTCTCATGTGCCGAATGTCGCCCGCTTCCACGAACAAGCCCTGGCGTTCGAGCAGTTCCTGGCCGAGGCGGCACCCGACGAGAACCAGCAGACGGATCTCGACTTCCTGCTGAATGTCGGTCACTTGTTCTCGCTGATCGTGTACGGGCATCTCGTTCTCGAACTGGCGGAACGTATTTCGACGCCCTTGCTGGATCAGATCTTCGACTTCCAGGTTCGCGACTTCTCCGGCTATGCCGTCGCGCTGCACGGAAAGCCGTCGTCGACGGAGGCTCAGCAACGTTGGGCGCTCGGTGCGATCCGCAAACCCTTCGCCGACAAAGCACGTTTCGACGCGGTGTGGAACGAAGTCGTTGCCTACGACGGTGCCTACGAGATGAAAGCCTGAGGTTATCGACGACTCTCGACCCGGGAAAACGTACAAACTGCGGCTACCTTGATCCTAGAACGGTGCTGGGTCATCGGCGTCTACCCTTTCTTTGCCGGTGATGTCGACGTTCCAGGGGTCGGTGGGTTGCTCGTGGGTGGTTGTCTCGCTGGTCTTCTCGGCCTGGCTGGTCTTCTCGGCCTGGCTGGTCTTGTCGGGCTCGACGGGCGGTGGGGCTGTCGATTCCGGTTCGTGTGATGTCTTTTCGCATGCGGGTCTGCGTTTGCGGGGTATGTGTGGTGTGAGTGTGTGGCCGGTGAGATCGGTTGCGCCGACGCTGCTTCCGGGGAGGGTGACGGCGGTGCTGTCGGAGTTCGATGTCCAGTGTTCAATGGCTCCGGCGAGCATGGTGGTGTGCCAGGCGCCCATGGTTTTGAGGGAGTGGTGGTAGCGGCACAGGCAGTGCAGGTTGGTCAGGATTGTCCAGCCGCCGCGGGCGGGGTCGTGGTGGAGGTAGGGGATGATGTGGTCGAGTTCGCAGCTGGCTGCGGGTACGTCGCAGCCGGGGAATCGGCAGGTGCGGTCGCGGTGGCGGACCAGGTCGGCGAGCTGTGCGCGGGGCTTGTACTGCAGCGCCCCGGCGGGTGGTTCGATGAATCCGCCGTGGCCGTCGGGGTAGAGCGCTTGGGCGACTGCGGGGTTGGCGGCGATCGCTTTCTCGAGGGCAGCGATGAGCGTGTAGGAGCCGCGGTAGGGGCCGGTGTCGGCGGGGACGGTCTGTGCGCGAGCGGCGCCTGCTGCGGGTTTCGGGAGGTTCAGGCCGCGTCGGCGTCGCCCGCGTCCGAGTGGGTGGAACGTCAGATGATCGACAGATGCCGGGAGTCCGGTAGCCGCTGAGCCATTTCCGGATTCAGCCGCGGCGTCCCCGGGATCACCCTGCTCGGCGCTTTGTTCGCCGACCGTTCCTTCAGAGCTTTCGTGACCGGCCGTTCCTTCGGCCGCGCCGTCGTTCTCTTCGCCTTCGCGTTCGTTTTGGTCGGCGGCAGTGGTCTTGCTGTTCGCGTCCTGCTCGTCGGTGTCGGCGGCAGTGTTCTCACTCTCCGCCGTCTCGGGGGCCTCGGTGGTCTCGGTCTCCGCCCTCTCGCCGTCGGCCTCATTTTCGCCGCCTCCGCCGCTGCAGGTCTCGTCGCTAGCCCGACTCTCGTCGTCAGCCTCGCTCGCGTCGCTTACTTCGTCGTTGTCGGCCGTGTCGTCGGCTGTGGTGGTGATCTGGAGTTCGTCGGCGATGTTGCGGGCTTCGGTGATGACGATCTGCCAGTCACTGTTGGCGGCGAGTTCGCGGGCGTAGGCGGCGTCGATGAGGCCGTGTCCGGCGAGGTAGGCGGGTAGATCGTTCAATGCGGCGAGGGTGGCGAGGTCGATGGTGATCGAGGTCAGTGGTACTCGCCGGTCGGGCAGGGTTCGGTTGGCGGTGCAGGGGTGGTCTTCGTCGACTTCGCAGGTGCAGGCGAGATGGGTTTCGCGCCGCATGCATGCGGTGTAGGCGGCGGCGAGGCGTTGGCTGCGGGTACGGGGGTCTCGCGGGCATACGGTGGCGGCCATTTCGGTGATCGCTTGCCAGCAGGCGGCGGCGTCGGCGGCGTCGAGGGTTGCTTCGATGGTGGCGATCAGGTCTTTGTCGCGGTAGCGCACTCCGGTGAGCTTTTTCAGGTCTTCCCGTGTTTCGGCGACTTCGTCGGGTGCGGTGCGCTGGATGATGGCGGCGATTTCGGTGGCCAATGGTCCGGGCGAGAGCCTTCTGGCGGCGTGTAGTACTTCGGCTTCGATCCGGGTGGCAGCATCCAAAGACAGCGGGGAGGTGACGCGGTAGATCGCGCGGACGCGGGCGAGGTCGAGTTCGCCTAATTCGAATGCGGCTTTGATCGCGGGCAGTCGTAGGCGTAAATCCATGCCGATTTCGGCGAAGGTGTCTGCGACGGTTTTCGAGCAGCCCAAAATTTTCGCGGTTTCGGATGCGGCGTAGTTACCGGCATCGGTGATCAGGTCCCCGACTTGGATGGTTTGGTGGATGCACGAATCCCATATGTGGGCTGCGAGAGCGACTTTGCGCGCGCAGGCCTGATTTTCCAGGACCGCGACCTGCGACAGTTCACCCAACAGGTCGGTGTCGATGACCGGTTTCTTCTGTGGTCCGACGTATTTCGCGAACGCGCTGCGCTCCGTGAACGGCATGGATTCAAGCCCCCCGACTCGATTCGAACTTGTGTTCGACTATATCACCGGAGTTTGGGATGTCAAGGAAACTGGTTGTCTCGCAGTGCATTACGATCGAACAGCAATATCACATGCCACCGACAAGAACCGCGAATCGGCGAGCAGCGTCCATCGTGCTCGTCCTGTGAGTGGGGCGCGCTCGGTAAGCGAGCGCTGCCTCGGGGGATAGCGGACAACTGTGTCTCACGACTTCGTGAACTAGATTGTAGTGAACCGCTGATATACCGCGGCTCAATGAGCGTCAGTGCGCAGCCTGCGGCCCCGAATTATCCACTCGCACAACGCTCCGAAGCTGTTCCAGGGTCGGCCCGAAGGAGCATGACGCGAGTTCGCTCAGTGCCTGGTCGTCGGTGTGTTCGGGTGCTTGCATTGCGAGCAGACAGTTGAGCAACATGCCGTGGGCGATGAAGTCCCGTGCCTCGTCGGGTGTGCATCCGGTGCCCTCGCGAATCTGGGTGAAGATTGCGCCCATCCCGGCGCGGCCCTGAGCTCCGATGTCCGGGATGCTGCCGGCGGTGAAGCCGTGCATCATCACGAGCAGCAGATCGCGGTCTGCGACGAGTTGGGTGTAGGCGGCCCCGAGTGCTGCCCACACGTCGTCGTCGGGGTACGGCTCGTCGCCGCCCAGGACTTTCTCGAACGCGGCCATGATGCCGTCGATTGCGCGTTGAAACACCAGGCGGAACAATTCGCCCTTGGTGCCGAACATGCGTACCACGTAGGGCTGCGACACACCTGCTTTCTTGGCGACGGCATCGGTGCTGGTGCCGGCGAACCCGCCTCTCGCGAACGCGCGCATCGCGGCGTCGAGCACGAGCTCACGTCGGTCCGATGCATCCATGCGTGTGGTCTTCGTCGACGTTGCCATGTTGACAGATTATCAGTCGATTACTAGCGTCCCTGCACAAGTAATCATTCGATGCTTACAACTCCGGTGACAGCGAAGGTGACTCCGATGACCACGACATCCCCGCCGATTCCACCGAGTGAGCGCACCATTCCGATCTGGGTCGGAATCGTGGCCGCGTCGCTCCCGATGTTCATGGCAACACTCGACAATCTGGTGATGACCAGTGCACTTCCGGTGATTCAGGCCGACCTCTCCGCATCCGTCGCGGAACTGCAGTGGTTCATGAACGCGTACACCCTGAGCTTCGCGACGTTGATGCTCGTCGCGGCGACATTAGGAGACAGGTGGGGTCGACGACGCGTCTTCCTCGGCGGAATCGCCGTCTTCACGCTCGCGTCGATCGCGTCGGCCCTCGCCACGACGCCGGCGATGCTGATCGCGGCTCGTGCGGTCCAGGGTGCGGGCGCGGCAGCGATCATGCCGTTGTCGCTCACGCTGCTCGCGTCGGTCGTGCCCGCGGCCAAGCGTCCGCTCGCCATCGGAATCTGGGGTGGCGTCTCCGGGCTCGGTGTCGCGCTCGGTCCCGTCGTCGGTGGTGCCGTTGTCGACGGCGTCGCATGGGAGGGCATTTTCTGGATCAACGTCCCCGTCGCCTTGATCGCGGTTCCGCTCGCTCTCGTCGCGTTGAAGGAATCGTTCGGGCGCAGACAGCCGCTCGACTACACCGGAGTTCTGTCGGCTGGGGCGAGCGTGTTCCTGCTCGTATGGGCTGTCGTGCACGGAAACGACGACGGATGGGCCTCGACCTCGGTGCTTCTGACGTTCGCCGGATCCGCCGTCGCGATGATCGTCTTCGTGGCGAGGCAACGACGCGCATCGTCCCCTGTGGTGCCGTTGCGTCTGTTCCGCTCGCGCAGCTTCGCGCTCGCGAACGTGATCGGAGTGACGTTCACTCTCGGCATGTTCGGTGCGGTGTTCCTGCTGTCGCAGTATCTGCAGATCGTCATGGGCTACAGCCCGTTCCAGGCTGGTCTGCGGACGCTGCCGTGGACAGCGGCACCGATGGTCGTCGCGCCGCTGGCCGGGCTTCTCGCGCCGAGGCTCGGTCTGCGAGCGTTGCTCGTCGCGGGCCTGACGCTCCAAGCCGGATCTCTGGTGTGGATGGCCGCGATTCTCGAGCCGGGAACGTCCTACGCGAGCATGGTGCCCGCGCTGGCGATGGCAGGCATCGGTATGGGGTTGACCTTCGCGCCCTCGGCCACCGCCGTCCTGGCCGACATGGCCGAGGTCGACCATGCCACTGCGAGCAGCACCAACTCGACGATTCGCGAGATCGGCGTCGCACTCGGCATCGCGGTACTGACCGCTGTGTTCCTCGGGGCAGGCGGTGCCCTGACGCCCACCGGCTACACCGACGCGCTCGCTCCCGCGCTTCTCGTCGGCGCCGGAGCGGTCGCGCTCGGAATCGTCGCCGCGCTGTTCATGCCGGGAAGAACCGGTGCCGAGTCGGTCAGGGCTGACCGGGGAACGGAACCGACGACGGAGACACTCCCAGGATCTCGCGCCAATTCGCCAGTCGCAGTGCCGCTTCCGTGAGTGCAGCGATTCCGGTCTCCCGTGTGGGACCGGAATTGCTGCGTTCGATCACCGACCGCCACGCGATCGACGTGTCGACCTCGGCTTGGGCTGCGAGTTGTGCTGCTGAGACAGGGTCGGTCACGGCGAACGGAATCGAGTAGGCCGGACTGGGAAGCGGCGCAGTCACGCTCGCAGCTTTCAATGCATCGATCGTCGCGTCGCGTCGGGCTCGATGCGCCGCGGCGTTCGTCGCGACGAGGTCCGCACGCGTCGGATTCGAGAAGGCGCCGACGACGCCGTAGGCGAATACTGCCGCGTACTCTGCGTTCAGCGCGTCGACGAGAGCCTGCTGTTCTTCTCCGAGCTCGTTCATGCGAGCACCACCGACACCTCGACGGCGCATGCCGCGCTGACGGATCCGAGAAGGCCTGCGCGGTAGCCGGACTCTTCGCGCGCGGAACCGGCTGCGGCACGCTGGGATTCGCTCAGCAGGCTCTTCAACTCGTCCAGTGTCGGTGGGGGAGTTGCTGCCTGGGTGGTCGTCGGACTCGCGGTCGTGGTCTCGTTCGGGTCGGTCCCCGCGACGCGGTCGATCTCCGCGGAAATCGCCGACGCATGGGCTTCCCGTTCGGACTGCACGACCCCGAGCGGGCCTGCGAGATCGGGCAGCGTCGCGATTGCGGCACCCGCGGCCGCCGAGTCGCGGCGCGCGAGATTCAGATGCTGAGTCAGTGTGTCGACGGTGGCTGCGGTCTCGGCGCCGGACGAACATCCTGCGGTCGCCGCCAGCCCGACGGTGGAGAGAACGACACCGCCGGTCAACCGCAACGCGGTTCGACGACTGAGTGTGGGAGGAATAGCGGACGTCGGCACGTTCGACATCGTGCCAGGTGTCCTTCGGATCCGGCGAACCCGCACCTGGTCACGAACACCTCGAAATGGCGCTAGGCTGTACGTTCGATCCCCGAGACGTTCGACCCCTGCGTCGAACGCGACCACAACTGAACGAGGAGTTCGCGAGAGATGCCTGTTCCGTCGAAGGAGAGGGTCGTCGCGCTCCTGTCCGATCTGGTCCACGACCGAGGTTTCGACCTCGAGGACGTGACGGTCGTCTCGGCGGGTAAGCACAGCGCCGTGCGCATCATGGTGGACCGTGAAGAAGGTACGGGCCTCGACGCGCTTCCTGCTCTCAGTCACGAGATCTCGGAATTGTTCGACGGCGTCTCCGATTTCGGTGAAGCGCCGTACACGCTCGAGGTGACGACGCCGGGGATCGATCGCCCGCTCACCGAGGAGCGTCACTGGCGACGCGCCCGCGGCCGCAAGGTCCGCGTCGAGGTGGCGGACGAGAAGTTCGACGGCCGAGTCGGTGCTCTGGACGGCGGATCGGTCACGTTGGTGACGCGGACCAAAGGCGTATTGGCGACTCGGGTCGTCGCATTGTCGGATATCTCGAAAGCCGTTGTGCAGGTCGAATTTTCGCCGCCCAAGGAAGACGAGATGGAATTGGCGGGCGGGGTGTTCGGCAGTCGTCCCAGGCCGGCCGACGCCGACGAGATCGTGAACGTGGACACACCGGAAGAAGGGTTCGACAAGTGAATATCGACATTGCAGCGCTCCGCGCCATCGAGGCGGACAAGGGAATCTCGATCGACATGGTCATCTCGACCATCCAGACCGCCTTGCTGACTGCATACCGCCACACCGAGGGGCATCAGCCGCACGCGTGGATCGACGTCGACCGCAAGTCCGGCTCGGTGCGTGTGATGGCGAAGGAAATCGACGCCGACGGCAACACGATCTCCGAATGGGACGACACTCCCGAGGGCTTCGGCCGGATCGCGGCGACCACCGCGCGTCAGGTCATTCTCCAGCGGCTCCGCGACGCCGAACACGAGAAGTCGTTCGGCGAGTACGCGACGCACGAGGGCGAGATCGTCGGTGGCGTCATCCAGCGTGACACGCGAGCAAACGCCAAGGGCACTGTGATCGTGCGGATCGGCAGCGACGCCAACGGCGCGGACGGCCTGTTGCCGCCCGCGGAGCAGGTCCCGGGCGAGACGTACGAGCACGGCGAACGCATCAAGTGCTATGTCGTCGGCGTCACACGCGGACAGCGCGGACCGCAGATCACGCTGTCGCGTACGCACCCGAACCTGGTACGCAAGCTCTTCGCGCTCGAAGTTCCCGAGATCGCCGACGGCTCGGTGGAAATCGTCGCGGTGGCACGTGAGTCCGGTCACCGATCCAAGATCGCCGTTCACTCGACCGTGTCGGGCCTCAACGCCAAGGGTGCGTGCATCGGCCCGATGGGTCAGCGTGTGCGCAACGTGATGAGCGAGCTCGCCGGCGAGAAGATCGACATCATCGACTTCGACGACGATCCCGCCACCTTCGTCGGTAACGCGCTGTCGCCGTCCAAGGTGGTGTCGGTCACCGTCGTCGACGCGGCTGCCCGCGCCGCTCGCGTCGTCGTGCCGGAATACCAGCTGTCGCTCGCGATCGGCAAGGAGGGTCAGAACGCCCGACTCGCTGCTCGTCTGACCGGTTGGCGTATCGACATCCGCAGCGACGCGGCCGCGGCACCCGAGTCGACCAGCGCATAAGGGTGGAATGCGGAGATCGGGGCAAGACAGCGCTAGACTGGTCGATGGTTCGGAACGATCTCACTGCCCGAGGTCACGAGAGCACCGGTTCGATGCATGACAGTCGGCCGGTGCGCACTTGTGTCGGATGCAGGGAGCGAGCTCCGGCCTCCGATCTGCTGAGGGTCGTGGTTCGAGATCGGCATTCTTCGGAATCCGTCGTAGTACCCGACCTTCGTCACCGGCTTCCCGGACGTGGTGCATGGCTGCATCCCGTAGCGGTTTGTCTGGAGAACGCAGAACGGCGCCGAGCTTTCGGTAGAGCGTTACGCGTGTCGGGAACAGTCGACACGTCGGAGGTTGTTGCTTTCATCGAAAGCAGAAACCTGTGAGGTCTCGGCCTCGCACACGCATCGAGGCGGCAGTCTTTACCAGCGACAGAGCTTCACCCGTCGAGAAGAACAGGCAACAGCACTGATGAGCACACCGTGAAGCACCAACGATGAACGTCCATCGGAGATAACCCGAGGTCGTGCGGGCTTAATGCCTCGCTCGGCCTCTCAGTGAGGAGAGCAGTGGCAGGCAAGGCCCGCGTGCACGAGTTGGCCAAAGAACTCGGTGTCACAAGCAAGGAACTACTCGCACGGCTCAAAGAGCAAGGCGAGTTCGTCAAATCTGCATCGTCCACGGTCGAGGCGCCGGTAGCGCGTCGTATCCGTGAGTCGTTCCCGTCCGCGAAGTCGGACGCCCCTTCGGGCAACGGTCGTAGCTCGGATGCACCCAAGCCCAGCACCGGCGCAAAGCCCGGTGGACCGCGTCCCGGCCCCAAGCCGGCACCCCGTCCGGCTCCGTCCGCGCCCGCAGCACCTGCGGCGCAGACTCCCGCAGCACCTGCAGCGCAGACACCGGCTGCCCCCGCGGCACCGGCTGCATCCACCCCGGCGCCGACGTCGGCGCCCCGCCCGACCCCGGCTCGTCCGGCTGCACCGTCGCCGTCCGCACCTGCGGCACCCGCTCCTCAGGCGCCTGCAGCGTCGGCTGGATCGCGTGAAGCAGCACGTCCGGCAGCTCCGAAGCCCGGCGCTCCCGGCCCGAAGCCGGGCCCGAAGGCGCCTCGCGTCGGTAACAACCCGTACTCGTCCGCTCCGGCGGAACGGCCCGCGCCTCGTCCGGCACCGGGTGGACCTCGTCCGGGCGGCAACCGTCCGGCTCCCGGCCAGGGTGGACCTCGTCCGGCTCCCGGCCAGGGCGGTCCCCGTCCGGCTCCCGGCCAGGGCGGACCTCGTCCGGCTCCCGGCCAGGGCGGTCCCCGTCCGGCTCCCGGCCAGGGCGGACCTCGCCCGTCTCCCGGCTCGATGCCTCCTCGCCCGAACCCGGGCGCGATGCCGTCTCGTTCGGCGCGCCCCGCACCGGGTGGTCGTCCGGGTCGTCCCGGCGGAGCACCGGGCGGTCGTCCCGGTGGCGGCGGCGGTGGATACCGCGGCGGCGGCGGAGCTCCCGGTGCACCCGGCGGCGCTCCCGCAGGCGGAGCAGCAGGTGGTTTCCGTGGTCGCCCCGGCGGCGGCGGTCGTCCCGGACAGCGTGGCGCTGCAGCAGGTGCTTTCGGTCGTCCCGGAGGCGCACCTCGTCGTGGACGTAAGTCGAAGAGGGCGAAACGCGCCGAGTACGAGAGCATGCAGGCTCCCGCAGTCGGCGGCGTGCGGTTGCCCCGTGGCAACGGCGAGACCATTCGCCTCGCCCGCGGTGCATCGCTGTCCGACTTCGCGGACAAGATCGACGCGAACCCGGCTGCACTCGTGCAGGCGCTGTTCAACCTCGGCGAGATGGTCACGGCAACGCAGTCGGTCAACGACGAGACGCTGGAGCTTCTCGGCAGCGAGATGAACTACGTGGTCCAGGTCGTCAGCCCCGAGGACGAGGATCGCGAGCTGCTCGACAGCTTCGACCTGACCTACGGCGAGGACGAGGGCGGCGAGGAAGACCTCGAACAGCGTCCTCCTGTGGTCACCGTCATGGGCCACGTCGACCACGGTAAGACCCGACTGCTCGACTCGATCCGCAAGGCCAACGTCCGTGAGGGCGAGGCAGGCGGCATCACGCAGCACATCGGTGCCTACCAGGTTCTGACCGAGCTCGAAGGCAGCGAACGACTCGTCACCTTCATCGACACCCCGGGTCACGAGGCGTTCACCGCCATGCGTGCTCGTGGTGCCAAGGCGACGGACCTCGCGATCCTGGTCGTCGCAGCCGACGACGGCGTCATGCCGCAGACGGTCGAGGCGATCAACCACGCGCAGGCAGCAGATGTGCCGATCGTGGTCGCGGTCAACAAGATCGACAAGGAAGGCGCGAACCCGGACAAGATCCGGCAGCAGCTCACCGAATACGGTCTCGTGGCCGAGGAGTACGGCGGCGACACGATGTTCGTCGACATCTCGGCGAAGCAGGGCACCAACATCGACGCACTGCTCGAAGCAGTGCTGCTGACGGCGGACGCTGCTCTCGACCTGCGAGCGAACCCGGACATGGACGCTCAGGGTGTCGCCATCGAGGCGCACCTCGATCGTGGACGCGGACCGGTGGCGACCGTGCTCATCCAGCGCGGAACGCTCCGCGTCGGAGATTCGATCGTGGCCGGAGACGCCTATGGACGTGTCCGTCGCATGGTCGACGAGCACGGCGAGGACGTCACCGAGGCGCTGCCGTCGCGGCCCGTCCAGGTCGTCGGCTTCACGTCGGTACCGGGTGCAGGTGACAACCTGCTCGTGGTCGACGAGGACCGCATCGCACGTCAGATCGCCGATCGACGCAACGCCCGCAAGCGCAACGCGTTGGCAGCGAAGAGTCGTAAGCGCATCAGCCTCGACGATCTCGATGCAGCGTTGAAGGAGACTTCGCAGCTGAACTTGATCCTCAAGGGTGACAACTCGGGAACCGTCGAGGCTCTCGAGGAGGCGTTGCTCGGGATCCAGATCGACGACGAGGTCGAGCTGCGCGTCATCGACCGCGGTGTCGGTGGCGTCACGGAGACCAACGTCAACCTGGCGTCGGCATCCAACGCGATCATCATCGGCTTCAACGTTCGAGCGGAAGGCAAAGCCACCGAGCTCGCCAACCGCGAGGGCGTCGACATCCGGTACTACTCGGTCATCTACCAGGCGATCGACGAGATCGAGAAGGCCCTCAAGGGCATGCTCAAGCCGGTGTACGAAGAGGTCGCTCTCGGCCAGGCCGAGATTCGCGCGCTGTTCCGTTCCTCGAAGGTCGGAAACATCGCCGGTTGCCTCGTCACCTCCGGTACTGTGCGTCGCAATGCGAAGGCACGACTGCTGCGTGACAACGCGGTGGTCGCCGAGACGGTCACGATCTCCTCGCTTCGCCGCGAGAAGGACGACGTCGTCGAGGTTCGCGAGGGGTACGAATGTGGTCTGACGGTCACGTACTCGGACATCAAGGTGGGCGATGTCATCGAGGCGTACGAGCTTCGCGAGAAGCCACGCGACTAGTTCGCGCGGTGCGAGTGGTAGTGGAGCAAGGGGAGTAACACTGCACTCGATCGGACAACCGGCGGCGGTACTTTCGGGTACCGCCGCCGGATCGTTCGGTCGAACACGATCGAAGGATGGCCGCGTGTATCTGGGTGCTCTCGAGCTGGACGTGCTGCTGGGAGACGTGCGTTCGCTCGACGAAAAGCGTTCGATGGTCGAGCCCGTTCTGGCTGCGCTCAAGCAGTTCGGAGTGTCCGCGACCGAGGCAGGGGAAAGATCGCGCATGCGCCGGTCCCTGTTCGGCGTCGCCGTGGCGGGATCGGATGTCGACGGTTTGCACGACATGCTGGACGAGTGCGAGCGTCACGTCGCCGAACGCCAGGATCTGGAATTGTTGGCGGTCAGAAGAAGAGTGTTCGGCCCCGAGGACTGAACCGGGGATAGTTGTTCGAGGAGCGTGAAAGTTCATGGTGGATCAAGCGAGAGCTCGTAGGCTCGCCAAGCGGATTTCGTCCATCGTCGCGACAGCGATAGATCACGAGATCAAGGATCCACGCCTGGCGTACGTGACGATCACCGACTGCAAGGTGACCGCAGATCTGCACGACGCGACGGTGTTCTACACGGTGCGAGGCGAGAGCCTCGACGCCGAGCCCGATCTCGCCGGTGCAGCCGCCGGACTGGAAAAAGCGAAGGGCGTGCTTCGCTCGAAGGTCGGTGCGGGCACGGGCGTCCGGTTCACTCCGACGTTGACGTTCGCGACGGATACCGTCCCGGATACTGCACGTCACATGGAAGAACTGCTCGAGCGTGCCCGTCAGGCCGACAGCGAGGTGGCTCGCGTCGCCGCGTCGGCGAAGCCCGCGGGTGAGGCCGATCCGTACAAGGCCCCGCGCGAGACGACCGAGAGTTCCGAGTCCACCGACCTGGACTGAACGAGGTGACGATGACTCCAGGCACGTCGTCGGACACGACGGTCGACGACAAGTTCGCCCAGGCGATTTCGTTGCTCGAAGCAGCGAGCACGGTCACCGTGCTGTGTCACGTGCAGCCGGACGCGGACACCATCGGCAGCGGTCTCGCGCTGGCCATCGTGCTGAAGCGTCGCGGCGTGGACGTCGAGGTGTCCTTCGCCACGCCGAGCGAACTGCCGGAGTCCATGAGCGAGCTTCCCGGCCGCGAGATGTTGGTCTCGGCCGGGGAAGTTCGTCGCGGTGTCGACCTGGTGGTGTCGGTCGACGCGGGTAGCCGAGGGCGGCTCGGCGATCTCGGCGACTGCCTCGACGCGGCGGACGCGTCTCTCGTCATCGACCACCATCGGTCGAACACGCGGTTCGGCACGTTGAACGTCGTCGATCCAGCTGCCGAATCGACGACGGCCGTCATCACGCGCCTGCTCGACGCCTGGAGCGTCGACATCGACGCCGACATAGCGCACTGTCTATTCGCCGGTCTCGTCACCGACACCGGCTCGTTCCGATGGGTCCGTCCCGGATCCCATCTGCTCGCCGAGCGTCTGCTCGCGACGGGTATCGACGGCGCCGCCATCGCCCGCCAGTTGTTGGACAGTCACCCGTTCGGGTGGTTGCCCATGCTCGGTTCCGTGCTCGGCTCGGCGACGCTCGTGCCGGAGGCCGTCGCGGGGCTCGGACTGGTGTACGCGGCCATCCTCTGCTCCGATTCCGCCGGTCTGCGATCCGAAGAAATCGAAAGCGTCATCGACATCGTGCGCACGACGTCCGAAGCCGAGGTCGCGGCGGTGTTCAAACAGCAGACCGCCGACGAGTGGACGGTGTCACTGCGGTCGAAGTCGTCCGTCGACGTCTCGGTCGTCGCGGCGACGCTCGGAGGCGGCGGGCACCGCAACGCCGCCGGCTTCACCGCGTTCGGGACCAAGGAAACCGTCGTCGCGGCGCTGATCGAGGCGCTCGGCTGATCGATGGCTTCGACAGACGCGTTCGTCGGCCGTGACGCGAGTGCTCGCAGGATTCTGGGTCTTGCGCTGCCCGCCCTCGGTGTACTGGCGGCCGAACCCCTCTATCTGTTGTTCGACGCCGCAGTCGTCGGTCGACTCGGTGCGCTGCCCTTGGCGGGTCTGGCCGTGGGCGGCCTCGTCCTCGCTCAGGTCAGTACCCAACTGACCTTCCTGTCGTACGGCACGACGGCCCGTGCGGCACGCATGCACGGCGCCGGACGCGAACGCGACGCCATCGGGGAGGGTGCCCAGGCCACGTGGCTCGCCCTGATGCTCGGTATCGCGATCATCGGTGTGATGCAGGTGCTGTGCGGACCGATTCTGTCGGTCATCGGTGGCGGCGGTGACATCTCGGCGGAGGCGACGCTCTGGTTCCGCGTCGCAGTGCTCGGCGTCCCGTTCATTCTGGTGTCGTTGGCCGGAAACGGCTGGATGCGCGGGGTGCAGAACACGAGGCGACCGCTGATGTTCGTGGTGTCCGGACTCGGTCTGTCCGCGATTCTGTGTCCGCTGCTCGTGCACGGGCTGTTCGGTTTTCCGCGGCTCGAACTCGTGGGATCGGCGGTTGCGAACGTCGTCGGCCAGGCGGTGGCCGGCGCGTTCTTCATCGCCGCGGTGCTCCGAGCAGGCGTGCCGCTGCGGCCCGACTGGTCGATCATGCGCGCTCAGCTGGTGCTGGGGCGCGACCTCGTTCTGCGGAGCTTGGCGTTCCAGGCGTGTTTCCTGTCGGCGGCAGCAGTCGCGTCGCGCTTCGGTGCGGCGGCCGTCGCGGCGAACCAGGTCGTCCTGCACCTGTGGAATCTCGTCTCTTTGACACTCGACTCGTTGGCCATTGCCGCCCAGACGCTCGTCGGTGCTGCACTGGGCCGAGGAGACAGCAGGGGCGCGACCCGACTCGGCTGGCGGCTGACGGTGTGGTCCACCGTGTTCGCGCTCGTCCTCGCGGCGGTGTTCGCGCTCGGACTGCCGGTCATCCCGAACCTGTTCACCAGCGACAGCGCAGTGATCGACGAGATGGCGTCGATCTGGTGGATCTTCGTCGTCATCGTTCCGATCGCAGGCGTCGTGTTCGCGCTCGACGGGGTGCTGCTCGGCGCAGGAGATGCCGCGTTCCTCCGTACTGCCACGCTGGCGTGCGCGCTCGTGGGTTTCCTGCCGGCGATCTGGCTGGCGTTGGCGTTCGACTGGGGCTTGCGCGGAATCTGGTGTGGCCTCGGCATCTTCGTGACCTTGCGGATGGTCGCGGTGGTCGCGCGGACGTTGTCGGGCAAATGGACCCTCGTGGGAGCCGACATCCAGCGCAGGTCGGCCTGACGGTCATCGGGACGCCGGGTGCAGCGCCACCTCGTGACTCTTGACGACGAAGTACACCTGCTTGCCGGGTTCGAGATCGAGCTCCCGCGCGGCCGTGGGCGTCACATCCGCGGCGACGCCGGGGGAGCCGTCGGGGTTGTCGGACCCGCGAAGCCGAACCGTCGCGCCGTGCACGTCGATCTCGGCGAGGGTCACCGGCAGCACGTTGCGAGGGCTGCCGTGGGGTGGCTCGGAATACACGGCGACGGAGGCAGGCGAGAAGACCGCGACCGCCGAGCCGTCGGCGACATCTCCGTGACCGAACACCTCGAGGCCCCACGGCGTTCGAATAGACCCCGAACCGTCGACGTGGCCCGGCAGCAGATTGACCCCCGCGATGCGGGCGGCGAACGAACTGCGGGGTGCGGTGAGGACCTCCGTCGTCGTACCGCGTTCGACGATTCGGCCCGACTCGACGACAACGACGGTATCCGCGAGCGCGAGAGCGTCGAGCAGGTCGTGGGTGACGATGACGGCCGTTCGATGCTGGTCACGTAGGACCGTGCGGAGCAGCCGTCGCACGGCAGGCGCGGTCCCGACGTCGAGTGCCGACATCGGCTCGTCCAACAGCAGAACACGGGGGTCGGCGGCGAGGGCGCGTGCGATCGCGATGCGCTGAGCCTGACCTCCCGACAGCTGCGACGGTCTGCGTCCGGCGAGGTCGGCAGCGTCGACGGCCGTCAACCAGTCGTGCGCGATACGGCGTGATTCTCGACGTCCGACGCCCCGGCTTCGGGGTGCGAAGGCGACGTTGGCCTCGGCGGTCAGATGAGGAAACAGCAGCGCTTTCTGCGTCAGTGTTGCGACGCCACGCGCATGGGCGGGGACGAACGTGCCGTCCGTCGTGTCGGTGACGACGTCGGATCCGAGAACGACGCGTCCGCGGTCGGGGCGCAGGAGACCCGCGACAAGAGACAGCAGTGTCGACTTGCCTGCGCCGTTGGGCCCGAGGACGGCCACCACCTCGCCGTCGTCGATCTCCATGTGGAAGTCGACGTCGCGGCCGGTGATCTCGGCGCAGAGGGAAACGGATGTCACAGTGCACCTGCCAGTCGGCGGCCTCGTGCCGCGAGCACGATGACTGCGGCGACGGCGATCAGCAGCAGCGACAGTGCCACCGCGGCGTCGGCGTCGGTCTCACGCTGGAGGTAGATCTCCAGCGGCAGCGTTCTGGTGACGCCCTGCAGCGAGCCGGCGAAGGTCAGGGTTGCGCCGAATTCACCGAGTGCGCGCGCGAACGCCAGCACGGCGCCCGACACGAGACCCGGAAGAACCAGAGGAACGGTGACCCGTCGCAACACCGTCGTCGGGCGGGCTCCGAGTGTGGCGGCGACCGTCTCGTAGTCGCGTCCCGAACTGCGCAGTGCGCCTTCGAGGCTCACGACGAGAAACGGCAACGACACGAACGTCTGCGCGAGAACCACTGCTGTCGTGGAGAAGGCGATGCCGATGCCCCACGCGTCGAGATATTCGCCGAGCAGCCCGAGCCGGCCGAAGGTGTAGAGCAGTGCGATACCGCCGACGACGGGAGGCAGGACGAGGGGGAGCAGCACGAGTGCCCGCAGCACGGACAAGCCGGGAAAGTCCGTGCGGGCGAGCACGAGAGCCATCGGCACGCCGAAGACGACGCACAGGCATGTGCTCGTCGCGGCGGTCTTCAGGCTCAGCAGAAGTGCGCTCTTCGACGCATCCGACGTGATCAGCGGCACGAAATTCGGCCAGTCGATCTTCAGGATGATCGCCACGAGAGGTGCGACGACGAAGAGCGCACCGATCGCGGCCGGAACGAAGACCCACGCCGGAATCCCGACGCGTACGTCGTTCCCGCGCCGAGCAGAGGTCACGGCGCGCCGAATCCTGCCTCTGTCAACACGCGTCGGCCGGTATCGGACGTCACGAGAGCAACGAATGCTGCTGCGGTGCCGGCATTGTCGCTGCTGTTCAGTGTTGCGATCGGGTAGGTGTTGACGGCTTCCGCGGATTCCGGGAAGTCGACCGTCGCCACCTGGTCGCCGACGCCTGCTGCGTCGGTCACGTAGACCAGTCCGGCATCGGCCTGGCCGGAGGTGACCTTGCCGAGCACGTCCGTCACCGCGGATTCCTCGCTGACGGCAGGGATCTCGGTGCCGGTGGCGTCCTCGACCTTTTTCGTCGCGCTACCGCAGGGGACTTGAGGTGCGCAGATGACGGTCAGCACGTCGGGGTCGGCCAAGTCGGCGAACGAGGTGACGTTCTTCGGGTTTCCGGGCGCGGTGACGATGGTCAGCGTGTTGGTGGCGAAGTTCGCCGGCTCGCCCGCGACCAGGTCGCCGTCGACGGCCTTGGTCATGTTGCTGGTGTCCGCCGACGCGAACACGTCGGCGGGCGCACCCTGAATCAGCTGGGTGACGAGGTCGGACGAGCCCGCGAAGTTGAATTCGACGTTCGTACCGGGGTTTTCGGCCTCGAACGTCTCGCCGAGTTCGGTGAACGTCGTCTTCAGCGACGCGGCGGCGAACACCGTGATGTCACCGGTGACGGCGCCGCTCGATGCTGTGGCCGATGCGTCGGAGTCGCTGTTCGTATCCGGGTTCGAACAGCCGGCAACGAGAGCTGCGGATGCTCCGACAGCGGCGAGCGTGGCGAGGGTGCGATTCACGGAGGGTTCCTTCGTCTTCGGGGCAGGGTTCAGGGTGCTTCGACGATGACGGTCGTCGCCTTCACCACGGCGACGGCGACCTTGCCGGGTTCGAGGTCCAGATTCCGCACGGATTCGGTGCTCATGAGCGAGACGACGGTGAACGGTCCGCACTGCATTTCCACCTCACTCATGACGGTGTCCGAGGTGACCTTCGTGACGAGGCCGACGAGGCGATTGCGTGCCGAACTTCCGGTTCCGGTCGGGTCCGGAGGAGGCGACGCGTTCTCCCGGGCGAACCTCGCGAGGTCTCGACCGTCGACGACCTTCCGGCCTGCCTCGTCCTTGGTCGACGCGAGTGTGCCGCCGTCGATCCACCTACGTACGGTGTCGTCGCTCACTCCGAGGAGAGCAGCAGCGTCCTTGACGCGAATCCTCGAATGCGGCATGAATCGAACTGTAGACCAGCGCCTGCGGAACCGGTCGGGTGGGTCAGCGGCGTCTGCGTGCGTTCACGAAGCGTGCGAGAACCATCGCGGCCATCAGCGCGATGCCGCATACGACTGCGGTCAGAAGGAAACCGGTGACGAAGTCATCCGATGCGATGCCTGCCAGGAGTGCTGCCATCACCGTGATGACGATCGCGGCACGCATGCCGCCTTTCTCGGAGGCGGAGAGATTTCCCATGGCTCGATTGTGTCACCGGGGTGTCTACCCGCCCGCACGCCTGCGGGAATCGTCGAGCAAGATAGGGCGTTGGTAGTTCTTCGAATCGAGTAACGCTCCATCGGAAGGACCGCGTAGTTGACAGCCAAGCTCTGGGCAGTGAGTGACATCCATATCGGCCACCGAGGCAATCGTCCGGTGACCGAGGCGATCGCACCCGAGTCGCCAGAGGACTGGCTGATCGTCGCCGGCGACGTCTCGGAGAAGACCGACGACATCAAGTGGGCGCTGGAGCATCTGCGCAGCAAGTTCGCGAAGGTGATCTGGGTCCCCGGAAACCACGAACTGTGGACCACCGCCAAGGATCCCGTGCAGATCCACGGCGTCGCCCGGTACGAGTACCTGGTCAACCTGTGCCGCGAGATCGACGTCGTCACCCCCGAGGATCCTTACCTCCTGTGGGAGGGCGAAGGCGGCCCTGCGACGCTCGTGCCGATGTTCCTGCTCTACGACTACTCGTTCCTCCCGCGCGGCGCGATCGACAAGGAGCACGGTCTGACGATCGCGCGGGACAAGAACGTCGTCGCGACGGACGAGTTTCTGCTGTCGCCGCAGCCGTACGTGACCCGAGACGCGTGGTGCCATGCACGAATCGACTCGACACGGGCACGGCTCGACGCGCTCGACCTGTCCATCCCGACGGTGCTCATCAACCACTTTCCGCTCGTGCGCCAACCGACGGATGTGCTGATCTATCCCGAATTCGCGCTGTGGTGCGGTTCGACGCTCACCGCCGACTGGCACACGCGCTACAACGCTGTGTGCTCGGTCTACGGCCACCTGCACATTCCGCGCACCACGTTCTACGACGGCGTTCGGTTCGAGGAGGTATCGGTCGGCTACCCGCGGGAATGGCAGCGACGCGGGTTGCCCGAGCAGGTCCTGCGTCAGATACTTCCCGTGCCCGAGTATCCGGCGGGGTCGTTGAACAAGTGGGGTGGCCATTTCAAGGTGACACCCGAAATGGAAGCCGAAGTCGAGAAGATGAGGTCGCAGCGTTGATCGAGTCCATTCTGCCGAGTGGCGTCGTCGCCGCGGAACTCTACGAGGACCCGCCCGGTCTCGCGCCGCATCCACTCGAGGCGCCGCTGGTGGCGAAGGCCGTCGACAAGCGCAAGCGGGAGTTCACGTCGGCGCGACACTGCGCGCGGGTCGCGATGGAGAAGTTGGGCGTCGAGCCCGCACCGGTCATGCGGGGCGCGTCGGGTGCGCCGCAGTGGCCGAAGGGCGTGGTCGGCAGTCTCACGCACTGCGACGGATACCGTGCGGCAGTTCTCGCGTACTCGATGCAGGTGCGTTCGGTCGGTATCGACGCCGAACCGCACGGACCGCTGCCCGACGGCGTTCTCGACGCGGTCAGCATCGCCGCGGAACGGGACTGGCTCGCATCGCAGAACGACGACGGCACCCACTGGGATCGACTGCTGTTCTGCGCGAAGGAGGCCACGTACAAGGCGTGGGAGCCGCTGACCGGCCGCTGGCTCGGTTTCGAGGACGCGCACATCACGTTCGAACGCACCGGGGTCGGCGAGGACGTCTCCGGGACGTTTCATTCACGACTGCTGGTGCCCGGCGACACGCAGGCCGGACCGGCGCTGACGTCGTTCGACGGGCGTTGGCTCGTCCAGGGCGGTCTGATCGTGACGGCGATCGCGGTCGTCTAGCGCGCGTCGGCCGGTCGACGGCGTCTGGATGGTTCGCCGCCTGGCAGAATGGTCACTCGTGTCTGCACGTGGAAAGTTGTCGTCCGGTCTCGTCGGAGCCGGCTTGTTGGTCGTCGACAAAGGTCAGGGAGTGACGAGTCACGACGTGGTGGCGTCGTGCCGCAAGCTGTTGAACACGCGCAAGGTCGGGCACGCGGGCACGCTCGATCCGATGGCGACCGGTGTCCTGGTTCTCGGTGTCGAGCGGGCGACGAAAATGCTGGGCCTGCTCGCGCTCACGACGAAGGCGTACACGGCCACCATCCGCCTCGGTCGGACAACGACCACCGACGACGCCGAGGGAGACACACTGGCCGACGTCGACGCGTCCGCGGTCACGGACGACGCCATCGCCGCCGAGATCGCGCGGTTGACCGGTGACATCGAGCAGGTGCCGTCGAGCGTGAGCGCGATCAAGGTCGACGGCCAGCGTGCCCACAAGCTCGTTCGAGCGGGCGAGGAGTTCACGATCCCTGCTCGACGCGTCAGCGTGACTCGCTTCGACGTCGTCGCCCGACGGGACGTCGAGGACGGCGGTTTCGTGGATCTCGACGTCGAGGTGGACTGCTCGTCGGGAACCTACGTGCGCGCTTTGGCACGGGATCTCGGTGCGGCGCTCGGAGTCGGTGGCCATCTGACGGTGTTGCGTCGGACGAGGGTCGGCCCGTTCACACTGGCGCATGCTCGCACCCTCGAACAGTTGGCGGACGAGCCGGGAGTGAGTCTCGACATCGACGAGGCCGCGCGAACGGCGTTCCCGCACAGGCAGATCGATGCCGCGGAGGCCGAGTCGATCAGTCAGGGACGGTGGCTCGACCCGATCGGTATGTCGGGCGTCTACGCCGCGATCGACCCGAGCGGACACACGATCGCGCTGCTGCAGGAGAAGGGCAAGCGGGCCAGCTCGGTCATGGTCGTTCGCCCGGCAACCCTGCGCGGGCTGTAGTCAGGACGGGACCATCCAGATCGCCTCGGCCGCACGCTGTCCGAGGTCGATCGCGTTCTTGCTCGGCTGGCCGAGTTCGATGGCGACGGTACCTGCATAGTCCCGTCGCTCGAGCACGGTGATCGACAGATCGAGCTTGATTCCGACGGAGTCGAAGTAGCGCAGCATCGCGGGATCCGAATCCGAGATGCGGGCGACTCGCCCGCGCTGACCGTCGGTGTACTCGCTCAGACGCGTCGCCTCGGGGGAGGAGATCGCACCGTCGACCGACGGAATCGGATCCCCGTGCGGATCTCGTTGCGGGAAGCCCAGTTTCGCGTCGATGCGCGCCATCATCAGATCGGACACGGCATGTTCGAGGATCTCGGCTTCGTCGTGCACCTCGTCCCATCCGTAGCCGAGTTCTCGGACGAGGAAGGTCTCGATGAGGCGATGCCGACGAACCATCGCGACCGCTGCGGTGCGTCCACGATCGGTCAACGAAATCGCGCCGTAGCGCGCATGATCGACCATTCCCTGATCGGCGAGCTTGCGGATCGCTTCCGAGACGGTCGACGCCGACACCCCGATACGTTCGGACAACATCTTCGTGCTGACCGCTTCCTCGCTCCACTCGCTGGCGGTCCAGATGACCTTCAGATAGTCCTGCGCGACGGCGGACAACTGCACGTCGTCGGCCGTGCCGGGCTCATCGGTTCGTTCCACCACGGCACCGAGCTTAGGCAATCGCATCCGAAATGACACGTCGTCGCCTGAGCCGACGCGTCACCATTCCCTGCGTCGGGCTGAACAGGTACGCCAGCGTGAATGCGATTCCCTGTGCGAGCACGACGGTGCCGCCGGACGAGACGTCGAGATAGAAACTGACGTAGATACCGACGACGGCGCATGCGACGCCGATGCTCGGGGCGAGAACCAGCATGCGGCCGAACCGGTGCGTGAGCAGATAGGCCGTCGCGCCCGGAGTGATGAGCATGGCAACGACGAGGATGACGCCGACGGCCTGAAGCGCGACGACGGTCGTCAGCGCGAGCAGCGTCAGCATCAGACCCGACACGACGGTCGGCGAGATGCCCACCGCGCGGGCCTGCGTCCGGTCGAACGCGAACAACGTGAAGTCCCGACGCTTGGCGACCATCACGACGAGCGCGATTCCGCCCAGCACGAGGACCTGCCACATGTCTCCTTGCGACACGCCGAGCAGGTTGCCGAACAGGATGTGGTTCAGGTCGATCTGGCTCGGAAACTTCGACACCAGAACGACGCCGAGCGCGAACAGCGTCGTGAACACGACGCCGATGGCCGCGTCCTCCTTGACCAGTGTCGTGTTGCGGACGAGACCGATCGTGCCGACCGCGACGAGGGCGAACAGCAGCGCACCGATCGCGAACGGAGCACCGAGCAGATACGACAGCGCGACGCCCGGCAGCACCGCATGCGAGACGGCGTCGCCCATCAGCGACCAGCCGATCAGTACGAGCCAGCAGCTGAGCACGGCGCACACGACGGACGCCACGACGGTCACGAGGAGTGCGCGTCGAATGAACGTGTACTGCAACGGTTCTACGAAGAAATCGATCAGGTACATGTCAACTCTTCTCGGTGACGGACGTGCGCAGCGGGTCCATTCCGAACGCCAACGCCAGGTTCTCCGGACGCAGCACGTCCTGCGGCGTTCCGTGCATCAGCACTCGTTGCTGCAGCAGCACTGCTTCGTCGCACAGATCGGGGAGGCCGTGCAGGTCGTGCGTCGACACGAGCACCGACGCGCCCGCCGACGTCAATTCGCGAAGCAGCCGCGTGATGGTCGACTCCGTCCGCTTGTCGACGCCCGCGAACGGTTCGTCGAGCAACAACAGCGCGGCTTCCTGCGCGATGGCCCGCGCGACGAACGCGCGTTTGCGCTGTCCGCCCGACAGCTGGCCGATCTGGCGGTCGGCCAGCTCGGTCAGTTCGACGCGATCGAGAGCCTCGGCGACCGCGCGACGGTCCTGTGCGCGCGGCGATCGCATCCAGTTCTGCTTGCCGTAGCGGCCCATCATGACGACTTCTCGCACGCTGATCGGGAACGTCCAGTCGACGGATTCGCTCTGCGGGACGTAGCTGACGGTTCCGGACTTGCGTGCATCGACGGGCGGGCCGCCGAAGATGCGGATGGATCCGGAGTCCGGGCGTACGACGCCCATGATCGCCTTGAATAGCGTCGACTTGCCGGATCCGTTCATCCCGACCAGGCCGCAGATGCGGCCCGGCTGGAGTGTCAGGGACGCGTCGACCAGGGCGGTGACGTCGCGGTAGCGGACGCCGACTCCGGCGACGTCCAACGCGGGTGATGACGTGTTCATCGGTCCTTCCCCAGTAGTGCGTCGGTAATGACTCGTGCGTCGTAGGTGAGCAGATCGAGGTAGGTCGGTACCGGTCCGCCGTCCTCGCTCAGCGAGTCGACGAAGAGTTTGCCGCCGAACTCTGCGCCCGTGTCCTCGGCCACCTGGAGCTGTGCCTTGTCGGACACCGTCGACTCGCAGAAGACGGCAGGAACGTCGTTCTGTTTCACGAAGTCGATCGCGGTGACCACCTGTTTGGGCGTACCTTCCTGTTCCGCGTTGACGGGCCACAGGTAGGCCTCGCGTAGGTCGAAGTCACGGGCCAGGTAGCCGAACGCGCCCTCGCACGACACGAGCGCGCGTTGGTTCGGCGGCAGTTCGTCGAGGTCGGCCCGCAGTTCCTCGCCGACCGCCCGTAGTCGTGCCGTGTAGTCCTCGGCGTTGCGGCGATAGTCGTCGCCGTGCACCGGATCCAGCCGGACGAAGGCGTCGGCGATGTTCTTCACGTACGTCTCGGCAGCCACCGGCGACATCCACGCGTGCGGATTCACCTTGCCGGCATAGGCGTCGGAACGGATGTAGACCGGCTCGACGCCGTCGCTGACGACGGCGTGTGGAGCGGGAACACGCTCGACGAACTTCTCGAACCACGCTTCGAGACCGAGACCGTTGTCCAGAATCAGCGCCGCCCGCTCGGCGGTGCGCAGGTCTCCCGGCGTGGGTTCGTAACCGTGGATCTCCGCGCCCGCCTTCGTGATCGACTGCACGTCGAGATGCTCGCCTGCGACGTTGCGTGCCATGTCCGCCAGAACCGTGAACGTCGTCAGGACGAGCGGTCTGGCGTCGCCCGTGAACTCCGCATCGGTCTCGCCGACCGACCGTGCGCACCCGCCGAGCACGCCGACGCACAGCACCATCGCTGCGAGCATGCGAAGAAATAAGTTCGGCACACCGAAATCTTTGCACCGGCGGCGAACGTTTGTCCACCTGTGTCGCGTGAGACGTCCGATCCGGAAGTGACCCGACGGCACTCGGCCCGTAGGCTCTGACTCGTGCAGAGATGGCGAGGTCTCGACGATGTACCTGCCGACTGGGGTCGTTGTGTTCTCACGATCGGCGTATTCGATGGCGTGCACCGCGGTCACGCCCAACTGATCACCCGGGCGGTGAAGTCGGCGAAGGAACGTGGAATACCCAGCGTTCTCATGACTTTCGACCCACACCCGATGGAAGTGGTTCGGCCCGGATCGCATCCGGCGCAACTGACCACACTCACCAGGCGAGCCGAGCTCGCCGAAGAACTGGGCATCGACGTCTTCTGTGTCATGCCGTTCACCCCCGAGCTCATGAAGCTGACGCCCGAGCGCTACGTCCACGAAATCCTCGTGGAGAGACTGCATGTCGCCGAGGTCGTCGTGGGCGAGAACTTCACGTACGGCAAGAAGGCGCTCGGCAACGTCGCACTGCTCCGCAAAATCGGTGAACGGGCCGGCTTCGCGGTCGACGGCGTCAACCTGTTGGCCGAACATGCGGTGACGTTCTCGTCCACCTACATCCGATCGTGCGTCGACGCAGGCGATGTCGCTGCGGCCGCCGCGGCGCTCGGTCGGCCGCATCGAGTGGAAGGCGTCGTCGTCCACGGCGACGGGCGCGGCAGGCAGCTGGGGTACCCGACGGCCAACGTCGCCCCGCCCATGTATTCGGCCATCCCGGCCGACGGCGTCTACGCGGCCTGGTTCACGGTGCTCGGCCCCGGCCCGATCATGGGAACCGTCACACCGGGGGAGCGTCATCGCGCCGCGGTGTCCGTCGGTACCAATCCCACGTTCTCGGGTCGCACGAGGACCGTCGAGGCGTTCGTTCTCGACAGCGACGGAGACCTGTACGGGCAGCACGTCGCCGTGGACTTCGTCGAGCGACTGCGAGGGATGGAGAAGTTCGACTCGATCGACGACCTGATCGAGGAGATGGGTCGTGACTCGGACCGTGCACGCGCGGCGCTGACCGAACAGACGTCCTGGTAGGATACTTCCTCGGCGCATGCTGCGGTCCGCGGTGGCTGCGTCCGGTTCGATCCTGGTGATCGAACTTCCTTGCACGCGGACGTCAGTGAGATGGAGTAGTACCAGTGGCATTGACCACCGAAGAGAAGAAGGCCGTGCTCAGCGAGTACGGCTTGCACCCGACCGACACCGGTTCGCCCGAGGCTCAGGTCGCGATGCTCACCAAGCGCATCACCGACCTCACCGAGCACCTGAAGAAGCACAAGCACGACCACCACTCCCGCCGCGGCTTGCTGCTGCTGGTCGGTCGTCGTCGCCGCCTTCTGAAGTACGTCGCGAAGGTGGACGTCACCCGCTACCGTTCGCTCATCGAGCGTCTGGGACTGCGTCGCTAGTTTCGGCGCCGACGCGCCCGTACGATGGGCGGTCATCGAAATATCGCAGTAGCCAACGAGGCAGTGCATAGACTGTTCCTCGTTGGCTATCTGTGTTGGCAGAGCCGGCAAGACCCGCGGGCACATGGGTGCTCGCACATCGCCGTGCACGCCGTTGGACGACGTGGTGTCGGTCTTCGGTAGTGGCCTGTCGGAGGGTTCGCCCATCCGACGGGCTTCGATCGACGGCCGCCTCCGCTCGCAGACGATTCGGCCACGCGAAGAGGACATGGGTTCCTTCGCGGACCGGACGAGGCTGGGCACGGCAAAGACGAGAGGACGAGAAGAAAAGACATGACCGAAACCACCACCGTCGACGTCGAAGAGGGCGTCTACGAAGCAACCGCCGTCATCGACAACGGCACCTACGGCAAGCGCAGCATCCGTTTCGAGACCGGCCGCCTCGCGCAGCAGGCTTCCGGAGCAGTCGCCGCCTACCTCGACGAAGACACCATGCTTCTGTCCGCCACGTCGGCGGGCAAGAGCCCTCGCGAAGGATTCGACTTCTTCCCGCTGACGGTCGACGTCGAAGAGCGCATGTACGCGGCAGGACGCATTCCCGGATCGTTCTTCCGCCGCGAAGGTCGTCCGTCGACCGACGCGATCCTGACCTGCCGCCTCATCGACCGGCCGCTGCGTCCGACGTTCGTCGACGGACTCCGCAACGAGATCCAGGTCGTCATCACGGTCCTGAGCCTGAACCCCGCCGACTTGTACGACGTCGTCGCGATCAACGCGGCCTCGGCGTCGACGCAGATCGCCGGCCTGCCGTTCTCCGGCCCCATCGGTGGCGTGCGAGTTGCGCTCATCGACGGCCAGTGGGTTGCGTTCCCGACCGTCGAGCAGCTCGAGAAGGCCGTGTTCAACATGGTCGTCGCGGGCCGCATCGTGTCCGGTTCGGGTGCAGACGCCGACGTCGCCATCATGATGGTCGAAGCCGAGGCCACCGAGAACGTCATCGATCTGATCGAGGCCGGTGCGGTCGCGCCGAACGAGACCATCGTCGCCGAGGGACTAGAGGCATCGAAGCCGTTCATCGCTGCGCTGTGCACCGCGCAGCAGGAACTCGCTGCCAAGGCGTCGAAGCCCACCGGTGACTTCCCGCTGTTCCCGGCGTACCAGTCGGACGTGTTCGACGCCGTCGCCGCAGCTGCGCAGATCCCGCTGTCGCAGGCTCTGACCATCGCGGGCAAGGCCGAGCGCGAGAGCAAGCTCGACGAGGTCAAGGCTCAGGTCCTCGAGCAGGTCTCCGACCAGTTCGAAGGTCGCGAGAAGGAGATCGGCGCGGCGTTCCGTGCACTCACCAAGAAGTCGGTCCGACAGCGCATCCTGACCGACCACTTCCGCATCGACGGCCGCGGTGTCACCGACATCCGTTCGCTGTCGGCCGAGGTCGCGATCATTCCGCGCACCCACGGAAGCGCACTGTTCGAGCGCGGCGAGACGCAGATCCTCGGCGTCACCACGCTCGACATGGTCAAGATGGCACAGCAGGTCGACTCGCTCGGGCCGGAGACGTCCAAGCGGTACATGCACCACTACAACTTCCCGCCGTACTCCACCGGTGAGACGGGACGCGTCGGATCGCCGAAGCGTCGTGAGATCGGTCACGGTGCGCTCGCCGAGCGTGCGCTCCTGCCGGTGCTCCCGAGCCAGGCCGACTTCCCGTACGCGATCCGCCAGGTGTCCGAGGCGCTGAGCTCCAACGGCTCCACGTCGATGGGTTCGGTCTGCGCATCGACGCTGTCGCTGCTGAACGCCGGTGTGCCGCTGCGTGCTCCGGTCGCCGGTATCGCCATGGGTCTGGTGTCCGACGAGGTCGACGGCGAAACCCGTTACGTCGCACTGACCGACATCCTCGGCGCCGAGGATGCGTTCGGCGACATGGACTTCAAGGTCGCGGGCACCAAGGACTTCGTCACGGCTCTTCAGCTCGACACGAAGCTCGACGGAATTCCGTCGCAGGTTCTCGCCGGCGCACTGTCGCAGGCCAAGGACGCGCGCACGACCATCCTCGAGGTCATGGCCGAGGCCATCGACACGCCCGACGAGATGAGCCCGTACGCACCTCGCGTCACCGCGATCAAGGTCCCGGTCGACAAGATCGGTGAGGTCATCGGACCCAAGGGCAAGATGATCAACTCCATCACCGAGGAGACCGGCGCCAACATCTCGATCGAAGATGACGGCACCGTCTACGTCGGTGCAGCGGACGGCCCGTCCGCGCAGGCCGCGATCGACAAGATCAACGCCATCGCCAACCCACAGCTGCCGAAGGTCGGCGAGCGTTTCCTCGGAACCGTCGTCAAGACGACGGCTTTCGGTGCATTCGTCTCGCTCCTGCCCGGACGCGACGGCTTGGTGCACATCTCCAAGCTCGGCGGCGGCAAGCGCATCAACAAGGTCGAGGACGTCGTCAGCGTCGGCTCGAAGCTGCGCGTGGAGATCGCCGACATCGACAACCGCGGCAAGATCAGCCTCGTCCCCGTCGAGGACGAAAACGCTGCTCCTGCAGCGGACGCGCCCGCCGAAGCATCTGCCGAGGCCAGCGCTGAGTAAGAAGCACCAGAGCCGAACGGTACGTTCCCTCGGGACGTACCGTTCGGCCGTTTCGGATCACATCGAGCAGGGCGTGCAGCGCACCACCCTGCCCGGTGGACTACGCGTCGTCACCGAATTCGTGCCAGGCGTGCGCTCCGCATCCGTCGGAGTGTGGGTCGGCGTCGGCTCGCGTGACGAACAACCGAGCGTCGCCGGGGCTGCGCACTTCTTGGAGCATCTGCTCTTCAAGTCGACCCCGACACGTACCGCCCTCGACATCGCACAGGTCATGGACGGCGTCGGCGGTGAACTCAATGCGTTCACCTCCAAGGAAAGTACGTGCTTCTACGCGCACGTGCTCGACGACGACCTTCCTCTCGCGATCGACCTGGTCAGCGACGTGGTCCTGCGAGGGCGTTGTCGCACAGCGGATGTCGACATCGAGCGTCAAGTCGTACTCGAGGAGATCTCGATGCGCGACGACGATCCCGAAGATCTGCTGGGTGATCTGTTCCTCGAAGCCATGTTCGGCGACCACCCGATCGGACGGCCGGTCATCGGTACCGTCGAGTCGATCGAGGACATGACGCGCGCGCAGATTCGTTCCTTCCACGTGCGGCGCTACACGCCCGACCGGATGGTCGTGGCGGTCGCGGGCAACGTGGACCACAAGCATGTGGTGTCGTTGGTCAGGCGGGCATTCGCAGGCATGCTGGCCAGGGGAGTCAAGCCGGCGCCGCGCCGCGAGGGTTCGATTCGATTGCGCAGCAAGCCGGATTTGCGGTTCGAGAAGCGCGACAGCGAGCAGGCGCACCTGTCGCTCGGTGTTCGTGCCTTCGGCCGTCACGAAGGTCACCGCTGGGCGTTGTCGGTGCTGAACGCCGCTGTGGGAGGTGGTCTTTCGTCCCGGCTCTTCCAGGAGATCCGTGAAGAACGCGGACTGGCCTACTCGGTCTATTCGTCGGTGGACACGTTCTCCGACTCGGGCGCCTTCTCGGTGTACGCCGGGTGCCAGCCCGAAAATCTCTCGGAAGTCACCACGGTGATCCGCGAGGTGCTCGCCGACGTGGCGGCCGAGGGGATCACCGAGGACGAATGCGCCCGCGCGAAGGGCTCGCTACGCGGCGGACTCGTTCTGGGACTGGAGGATTCGGGCTCCCGGATGAACCGCATCGGCCGCAGCGAGCTCAACTACGGCAACCATCGCGACGTGTCGCACACATTGGCTCGTATCGACGCGGTCACCGTGGACGAGGTCCGTGACGTCGCCCAGGTACTACTCACGCGACCGTTCGGTGCGGCCGTCGTAGGACCGTTCAAGAGTGCTCGTCAGTTGCCTGCGTCCGTCAAGTCGCTCGTGGGCTGAGTCGACCCGACGATCGACGCGACCGTCGCCTCCACGAGGGCGGTCGCGTCGATCGAGGCCGCTTGAACCGTGGTCAGCTCTTCCGGCCGAACAGTAGCTTCCACGGCACCAGCGCCGATTCGAGCTGGACGTACAGGCTCATCTTCGACTCACCGTCGTTGCGCTCCTCGAACCGGATCGGCGTTTCGGCGATCTTCAGTCCGTGACGGACGGTGCGGTAGTTCATCTCCACCTGGAAGGCGTATCCGTTGCTCTCGACGGATGCGACGTCGATGGTGCGGAGCGTCTTCGCGTGCCAGGCCTTGAAGCCTGCGGTCGCGTCCTTGACCTTCAACCGCAGAATGGCGTTGACGTAGAAGTTCGCCCACGCGGACAGAGCCTTGCGATGCCACGGCCAATCGCTCGCCAGAGCGCCACCGGGGACGTAGCGGGACCCGAGGACGACGGCAGCGTCGGTGGTCGTCAACGTGTGGACCATCGTCGGGATGACCTCGGTCGGGTGGGACAGGTCGGCATCCATCTGGACGACGATGTCCGCGCCGTCGTCGAGCGCCCGCGTCATGCCTGCGACGTAGGCACGGCCCAGACCGTTCTTCTCGGTGCGATGCAGAACTGTCACCGGAATGGGCCCGGTCTCGGCGAGCTCGTCGGCGATCTTTCCGGTGCCGTCGGGCGAGTTGTCGTCCACGACCAGAACGTGCAGGTTCTCGAGGTCGAGATCCGCGAGCAACCCGACGAGCTTGGGTAGGTTCTCGCGTTCGTTGTACGTGGGTACGACGACGGTCGTCTTCGGGGCGCCGTTCGGAAAAGTCACGCTCGTATGATCCGTGATCGGGTAGCGAGAACCAAATAAGGCAGGGAGCTACGTAGCTGCCACCGAAGTTTCACCAGCTCGCGAGGGCCGCCCGGTGCCAGCTGTGTTGCACGCGTCACATCCCTGCATTGTGCTCATCGGGGTTACGGCGCGTGCTGTGACGTCGTGGTCTCGTACGGCGATGGTCCCTCCGGCGGTCCGAGGACCTGACGCACGACGAGCGTCGCCACGGCGGCGAGTATCGCGACCGCGACGACCACAGCGACCACGATGAGAAGCCCTCTCGGCCCTCCGAAGAGGTTGTTCGAACTCATGGCACCATCATGAGCCATCGCCGGGTCGTCCGAGGCATCGGGCCGACTGGCCGTCCACCCCGTCGACGACGACGGAATCGCCCCCGAGACGCTTGGCTTCGTACATCGCGGAATCGGCCTGATGGAGCAGCTCGGTCAGGTGTGTCGCGGTATCGCGCGCCTGAATCGGACGGTAGTGGACGCCGATGCTCGTCGTGGTCACGCCGGCAGGGTTGCAGTCCGGCACCGCGCGACGCAATCGGTCGGCGGCATCGAGCGCTTTCGCCAGAGGGTCGACGACGATCGCGACGAACTCCTCTCCGCCGGTCCGTGCGGTGACCGAGGGCGGCGGGAAGGCGGTGACGATGGTCTGTGCGGTCCGTCGCAGAACGTCGTCGCCGTAGCGGTGGCCGTGGCGATCGTTGACGGCCTTGAAGTCGTCGAGGTCGACGACGATTGCTGCGACGCCGACGGTGGCGTCCGTGAAATGGGCGACCGCCGTCTCCAGCCCTCGACGGTTGCGAAGGCCCGTCAGCGGATCGAAGTGCGCGGCGGCGGCGTCCCGGCGCAGAAACACCAGCAGCGACTGCGTCAGGATGGGCGACGAGACCAGAACCAGAATCAGCACGATCAGGTAGCTGGTGTACTGCACGAAGTACGCGTCCGGTTCCGACACCGCACGTACGTACAGGACTGCACAGACGACCACCGTCCAAGCCTGGTGGCCGACGAATACTTTCGCACTGTGGAACGCGGCGATGTAGTTACCGGCGACGCCGAGCAGCGCGGCACACGGCAGAACCACAGTCGGACTGCCGAGCAGGAGCAGAACGACGGCCACACCGACGTCTGCATACACAACGAACGCGAGCGACCATGTGTAGGACGGAAAAGGCTTCCTCACCCACGCGTACCCGACGAACAGTGTCGAAGCCGCGACGGCCATCAGAGCCCACCGAGCGCCGGCGATGTCAGGCGCATCGGGGGCCAGCAGCGCGAGCGCGCAGGCCAGGCCGTACATCCAGCAGTACACCCCGATGAGGGGACCCGTGACCCGAATGATCGGGTGCGACAGCGTGTACCGGACGGTCCATGCGTAGTCCGACGGTTCGGACCACCACCGACGCAGCGAACCCATCGAAAACGAACCTCTGTACTCCCCGACCCGCCTGTGTCGACACCATTCAATCAGAACCGCGTACCACTCGGTCTCCGATACCGGCGCGCTGCTGTGACCACACGGCGCCGGAGCGCTGTTGTCGTGTGTTCGCGTCGCCCGAGTCGCCGGAACGGCGTTTCGTGGCACCTGCCGAGGGGAGAAATTCAATGCGGACGACCGGTCTGTTTCGGCAGGTGGGATCGATTCAGTGTGCAGTTCCGCGGTGGACCCCACTTGTGATCCAGTTCTCAGCGGACTATTAATATGTCTAGACATACGTACAAGGGAACCCCGCAGGCGAACTGGTGACGTCGGCAAGCGACTCCGGTGAAACACTGGAGCAAGCAGACCCGGTCGAACGAACGCATGCGAATCAGATTGGATCTTTGATGACCCGTAGTGACGGATCGGCCGGGGCAGTTCTGCCCCCGGATACAGCAGGAACGCACAGTCATCGGCTCGGCATAATCGCCGTCATCGCCACCTTCGGCGGATTGCTCTTCGGCTACGACACCGGCGTGATCAACGGAGCGCTCGAGCCCCTCAAGGAGGACTTGTCGCTCACCTCGTTCACCGAGGGCTTCGTCGTCAGCATCCTGATCTTCGGTGCTGCGATCGGCGCTCTGGTCGGCGGTCGGTTGTCCGATAAGTACGGACGCAGGCACAACATCATTCTGTTGGCGCTCGTGTTCATGATCGGCACGCTCGGCTGTGTTCTTGCCCCGAACTGGGAAGTTCTGGCTGTCTTCCGTTTCATACTGGGACTCGCCGTCGGCGGTGCCTCGGCGACGGTGCCGGTCTATCTGTCCGAGATCTCGCCCGTCGAACGGCGTGGAAGCCTCGTGACACGCAACGAGGTGATGATCGTCTGCGGACAGTTCGCGGCCTTCGTCATCAACGCGCTCATCTTCAGCATCTGGGGCGAGCACGAGTCGGTGTGGCGCTACATGCTGCTCGTTGCCGTCGCACCCGCGATCGTGCTGTTCGTCGGCATGCTGCGCATGCCCGAGAGCCCGCGCTGGTTGGTTCTGCAGGGTCGTGATGCAGAGGCACTGCAGGTGCTCGAGCAGGTCCGCTCCAAGGAACGCGCGGAAGCGGAGATGGCCGAGGTGCACCGCCTCGCCGAGGAGGAGAAGCTGTCGAAGACGGGCGGCGCTACCGATCTGTCGGTCCGTTGGATCCGTCGCCTCATCTACATCGGCGTCGGACTCGGTGTCTTCCAACAGTTCACCGGCATCAACTCGGTCATGTACTACGGCACGCAGCTGCTCGGCGACGCAGGCTTCTCGTCCAGTGCCGCGATCATCGCGAACACCTTGAACGGTCTGTTCAGCGTGCTCGGTGTCTCCGTCGGTATCTATCTCATGAACAAGATCGACCGTCGCAAGATGCTCATCGCCGGTTTCGCGCTGACGACCACATTCCACCTCCTGGTCGGCCTGTCGGCGCTCCTCCTGCCGGACGGTACCGTCAAGGCGTACTTCATCCTCGTCTTCGTCGTTCTGTTCGTGTTCTCGATGCAGGGAACGATCGGGCCCCTGGTGTGGCTGATGCTGGCCGAGATCTTCCCGCTCAAGATCCGCAGCTTCGCGATCGGCGTCTGCATCTTCGCTCTGTGGATCGCCAATGCGGCTGTCGCACTGCTGTTCCCGCCTGTGGTGGGTGCGCTCGGTATTGCTCCCACGTTCTTCATCTTCGTCGTACTCGGCATCTTGGCATTGATCTTCATCGTGACGCAGGTGCCCGAGACACGCGGCCATTCACTGGAGGAGCTCGAAGAGCGGTTCCGCAAGGAATACTCGTAAGAGTTCGACGACCGAGAAAGGTAGTGACATGTCAGTTCTGGTTGCAGTGACCGACAGCCCCGAGGGCATTTACTCTTTGTCCGCCGCTGCCGACGAGGCGGCTCTGCTGAGCACCGATCTGATCGCGGTGAACCTGACGCTCGGAAAGCTCGACCTGACGGGGTTGCCCGCAGACTGCAAGGTCACCGTCGTCGAGCGTGTGGGACGTGAAGATCGCGATCCCGTCACAGCCGTCCTGGACGAACTCGACGAGTTTCCCGACGTCAGTCGCATCGTCATCGGGATCCGCAAGAGGAGTCGCGTCGGAAAAGCGTTGCTGGGCAGCGTGAGTCAGCGACTGCTGCTGACCTCGCCCGTACCGGTGCTCGCCGTCAAGGCGCCCTAGCTCATCGCACGAAGACCGCCGCGTTGTCGACGAGGGTCAACAACGGCTGCGGGAAGATGCCGATCGCGACGGTCGTCGCGACGCCGAGACCGATCGCGGTAGTCGTCGCGAAACCGGGGGTGACGACGGTGGGAATGCCACCGTCGTCACCCTCTTTCGGTTCCGCGAAGAACATCAGCACGATCACTCGAACGTAGAAGACCGCAGCCACGGCACTGCTCAGCACGCCGACGACGACCAGCAGTGCGGCGCCCGATCCCGCTGCCGCCTGAAAGACCGCGAATTTCGCGACGAAACCGCTCGTGAGTGGAATTCCGGCGAACGACAACAAAATCAGAGCGAACGCTGCGGCAAGCAGAGGGGACCGTCGACCGATGCCTGCCCATCGCGAGATGTCGCCGACTTCGCCCGATTCGTCGCGCACCGTCGTGACCACCGCGAACGCAGCGACCGTACCGAAGCCGTACACGAACAGGTAGAACAGCGTCGCCGACGAACCCTGTTCGTCCAGCGCCACGATTCCGGTCAGGATGAAACCGGTGTGTGTGATCGACGAGTAGGCAATCATCCGTTTGATGTCCTTCTGCGTCACCGCGAACAGCGCGCCCACGACCATCGTCGCGATCGCGACCGCCCACAGTGCCGGGCGCCAGTCGTCCTCCAGACTCGGCACCGCGACGTAGAAGACGCGCAGCAAGGCCCCGAACGCCGCGATCTTGGTTGCCGCAGCCATGAAAGCCGTGATCGGTGTCGGGGCGCCCTGATAGACGTCGGGAATCCACGAATGAAACGGCACGGCACCGACTTTGAACAACAGGCCGACGCCGACGAGTGCGGTGCCCAGAACTGCGAAGACGTTGCTTCCCGCGTTCAGTGCGAGCGCGTCACCGATGCCGCCGAGGTCGACCGTGCCCGCGTACCCGTACAGGAAGGCGGCACCGAACAGGAAGAACGCCGACGAGAACGCACCCAGTAGGAAGTACTTCATGGCCGCCTCCTGGGAGAGCAGGCGGCGCCGACGCGCCAGGCTGCACAACAGGTACAGCGGTAGCGAGAAAACCTCCAGTGCAACGAACATCGTCAACAGATCGTTCGACGCCGGGAACAGCAACATGCCGCCCAACGCGAACATGGTCAAGGGGAACACCTCGGTCTGCGCGGCGCCTGCCTGTGCGGCCTGTCGTTCGGCGAGACTGCCGGGGACCGCGGACGCCTGAGGAGCGAACGCGTCGGCCGGTTTTCGTTCGACCGAGCGTTCGGCGACGAGCAGTACCGACGGCACGGCCACGAGGAGCAACGTCCCCTGCAGGAACAGCGCGGGCTTGTCGACGGCAACGGAGCCCATCACCGCGATCGTTCCGGCCGCGCCGAAGTCGTGCGTGACGGCGATCGTCACGACAGCGACCAGAGCGGCGACCGTGCCGCCGAGAGCCAGCGATGCCTGGGTGCGGTAGCGGACCGCGCGAGGTAGGAACGCCTCGACGAGCACTCCGAGAACCGCCACCCCGAACACGATCAGCATCGGAGCCAGCAGGCTGTATTCGACGCTCGGGGCAGTCAGCAGCTCGTCGTTCATCACCGGCCTCCAGCCTGGCTCGTGTCGCCGTCGACCTCGACGACGGTGGCCTGAACCGCCGGAGAGACGATGTCCAACAACGGTTTCGGATACACGCCGAGCACGATCAAGAGCGCGATCAGCGGGGTCACGACGAGCAGTTCACGCGGAACGAGGTCTTTCATCCCGTCGTTCGCCGACGACCGCGGGCCGGTCATGATGCGCTGATACAGCCACAGAATGTAGATCGCCGACAGGACGAGCGCAGCCGTCGCGACGACGCCTGCCACGTGGTAGCGCGCGAACGTCCCGATGAGAACGAGGAATTCGCTGACGAACGGCGCCAGACCGGGAAGCGACAGTGTCGCCAGCCCCGCGATCAGGAACGTGCCCGCGAGGACCGGTGCAACCTTCTGGACTCCGCCGTAGTGCGCGATGACACGAGTGCCGCGCCGAGACACGAGAAAGCCCGCAACGAGAAAGAGTGCAGCCGTGGAGATTCCGTGGTTGACCATGTACAGGGTCGACCCGGCCTGACCTTGTGCGGTCATTGCGAAGATCCCGAGGATGATGAACCCGAAATGGGAGATCGACGTGTACGCGATGAGTCGCATGACGTCGGTCTGCGCGATGGCGAGCACGGCGCCGTACACGATTCCGATGACGGCGAGCGTCACGATCAGGGGTGCGAAGTACCGCGACGCGTCCGGGAACAGTTGTAAGCAGTATCGGAGCATGCCGAACGTGCCCACCTTGTCGACCACGGCCATCATCAGGACGGCACTCGCCGGAGTCGACTCGACGGCCGCGTCGGGCAACCACGTGTGGAACGGCCACAGCGGAGCTTTGACGGCGAACGCGAACATGAACCCGAGGAAGAGTGCGTTGAGCACGGTCGAGCTGACACCCAGTTCGCCTGCCGACGCGGCGGCTGCGATCTCGCGGAAGCCGAACGTGCCCGCCTCGAACGCGTCGGACCGTGCTGTGACGACGTACAGCCCGACGACCGCGGCCAGCATGACGAGTCCGCCTGCGAGGTTGTAGAGCAAGAACTTCACCGCCGCCGCTGCGCGTCCCGGCCCACCGAAGCCGCCGATGAGGAAGTACATCGGAATCAGCATCGCTTCGAAAAAGACGTAGAAGAGCAGTACGTCGAGCGCGCAGAACGACATCAACACCATGGACTCGACGAGCAACATCGACGCGACGTACGTGTGCGCCGACCGACCGCCCCGGGGATCGTGCCAGCCGGCAAGCAGCAGCAGCGGCAACAGGACCGTCGTGAGCAGCACGAGAACGAGCGCGATCCCGTCGACACCCAGTTCGTATCGCGCACCGAAAGACTCGATCCACCAGTGTGATTCGACGAACTGGAAGTCGTCACCGCCGGGTTGGAACTGCACCACCAGCGCGACGGCGACGGCAAGCGTCAGCACGGACGCCACGAGCGCGACGATCTTGGCCGCGTCGGGGCGAGTGCGCGGCACGACGACCACCGCGATCGCGCCGAGAAGCGGCAGAGCCCACAGCGTCGTCAGCCACGGAAACGAGGTCACCACACCATCACCGCCACCATCATCGCGAGAACGACCGCCGTGCCCGCCAACATCGTCAGCGCATACGACCGGACGTAGCCGGACTGAACCTGCCTGATCCGCGTCGACAGACTCGACACGCCCCCGGACACCCCGCGTGTGACTCCCGCTATCGCAGCCTCGTCGAATCGTGCTGCGGCGCGGGTCAATTCCTGGCCGGGACGCATCAGGAGCGCTTCGTTGACGGCGTCACCGTAGAGGTCGCGTCGCGCCGCCGTCGTCAACGCCGAGACGGGCTCGGGAGCGACCGACGGAACCGCCGACCGCGCATAACGCATGTACGCCACGGCGATTCCCACCGCCACGACGCCCAGCGCGAGGACCGTCACGACCCACGCGGGCAGCATGTGTGCTTCCTCGGCCTCGCCGACGACGGGAACGAGCCAGTTCGACAGCGAACCTCCGACGGTCAGTAGCGCTCCCGCAGCGACGGATCCGACAGCGAGGACGATCATCGGTGCCGTCATCACCGACGGCGACTCGTGTGGGTGTGAGCCTTCCCTGACTTGGTCGTTCCTGCCGGCTCCACTCCCGTCCTCAACTGGGTCGTTCCTGCCGGCTCCACTCCCGCCGTCCCACCGAGCGTCGCCGAAGAACGTCATGAGCATCACCCGCGTCATGTAGAACGCGGTGAGGCCCGCGCCGACCAAGGTGGCGACACCGAGGACGACGCCCTGCACGCCGCCGGCGCCGAAGGCGGTCTCGATGATCTTGTCCTTGGCGAAGAAGCCGGAGAACGGCGGGACGCCGATGATGGCGAGATATCCGAGGCCGAACGTGACGAACGTGATGGGCATCGCCGTGCGCAGAGCACCGTATTTGCGCATGTCCACCTCGTCGTTCATGCCGTGCATGACCGAACCCGCGCCGAGGAAAAGACCTGCCTTGAAGAAGCCGTGCGTCAGCAACAGCATGATCGCGAACGTGTAGCCGGCGGGACCGAGCCCCGCCGCGAGCACCATGTACCCGATCTGGCTCATCGTCGACGCCGCGAGAGCCTTCTTGATGTCGTCCTTCGCGCAACCGATGACGGCGCCGAACAGCAGCGTCACGGCTCCGACCGCCACGACGGCGGCCTGAGCGGCCGGCGCGGACTCGAAGACGGGTCCGGCTCGGACGATCAGGTAGACCCCGGCCGTCACCATCGTGGCGGCATGGATCAAGGCCGACACCGGCGTCGGTCCTTCCATGGCGTCGCCGAGCCACGACTGCAACGGCACCTGCGCGGACTTGCCGCATGCGGCCAGAAGCAGGACGAGTCCGAGCGCGGTCAGCGTCCCGGAACTCGTGTCGTCGACACCAGCGAAGACGTCGTCGAACGAGACGCTGCCGTACGTCGCGAACATGATCATCAGCGCGACCATCAGTCCGATGTCGCCGACCCGGTTGACGACGAACGCCTTCTTGGCCGCCGTCGCCGCCGACGGCTTGTACTGCCAGAAGCCGATCAACAGGTACGACGCAAGTCCGACGCCTTCCCAGCCCACGTACAGGCCGAGGAAGTTGTCAGCGGTGACGAGCAGCAGCATCGCCGCCAGAAACAGGTTGAGATAGGCGAAGAACCGTCGGCGATCGGGATCGTCGGCCATGTAGCCGATCGCGTAGACGTGGATGAGCGAACCCACTCCGGTGATGAGCAGCACGAAGCACATCGACAGCTGATCGAGTCGGAATCCGAAGTCCACCTGCAGGTCCGCGACAGGAATCCAGCTGAACAACGTCTCGGACACTGCCCGCTCGTCGGCGGGCTTGCCGAGCATGTCGGCGAACAGTACGAGCGCATACACGAATGCCGCCGACGACATCACCGTGCCGACCAGATGACCGAAACGATCCGTCCGCCGGCCGAGCAGCAACAGAACGACCGCTCCCAGCAACGGCAACGCGGGGAGAATCCAGATGGCGGTCATGTCAGTTCTTCAGCAGTCGGGCGTCGTCGACCGAGGCCGTCCGTCGGGTGCGGAAGATCGTCATGATGATGGCGAGGCCGACGACCACCTCGGCTGCGGCGACGACCATCGTGAAGAACGCGAACACCTGGCCCTCCAAGTTCCCGTGCATGCGAGCGAACGTGACGAACGCGAGATTCGCTGCGTTGAGCATCAACTCGACGCACATGAACACGACGATCGCGTTGCGGCGCAGCAGCACTCCTGCAGCGCCGATCGTGAACAGCAACACCGACAGATACAGGTAGTTCTCGGGATTCACGATGCGCCCCCGTCCGGATTGCCTCGGTGCCCTCGATGCATCGGATTGACCGACAGTTCCGACGGGGACCCGTCGGGCAGCCGCGCGGGCCAGTCGACGGCGTTGTGCCGGGCGTAGACGCCGGGGCTCGGCATCGGAGTCACATGCGAGCCGTCCTTGAAGCGTTGCTCGGACAGTGCGCGCTGACCCTTGCGTTCCTCGAAGTGCTCGCGATGCGCCAACACCATCGCACCGATCGTCGCGATGATCAGCAACGCGCCCGTCAGTTCGAACGCCCACAGGTAGCGGATGAAGATCAATTCCGCGAGGCCCTCGACGTTACCGCCTGCGTTGGCGGCTTCCATGCCGACGAAGTCCGGACGTCCGGACTCCACCGACGCATTGCCGATGGCCCCGATCACGACGAGTCCGAAGCCGATTCCCGCGGCGACGGCGGCAGGACGCTGCCCCTTCATCGTCTCGGTCAGCGAATCGGCCGAATCGACGCCGACGAGCATCAGCACGAACAGGAACAGCATCATCACCGCGCCGGTGTAGACGACGACCTGCACGACACCGAGGAAGATCGCGCCCTGTGCGATGTAGAACACCGCCAGGATGATCATCGTGACGGCGAGGAAAAGCGCGGAGTAGACCGCTTTCGTCGCGCAGACCATCGCCACCGCGCCCAGAACCGCGAGACCGCCGAGGAGCCAGAATTGCACGGCCTCGGCGGTGGACGTGGTCACCGGACTTCTCCCCGGTAGTAGTCGGCCTCGGTGGCGCCGTCGGCCATCGGGTGTGGTGCCGGTTCCACGCCTGGCTCGACGGGCGCCAGCAGACGATCCTTCTCGTAGATCAGGTCGGCGCGATTGTCGTCGACGAGTTCGTAGTCGTTCGTCATCGTCAGCGCCCGGGTGGGACAGGCCTCGATGCACAGCCCGCATCCGATGCAGCGTAGATAGTTGATCTGGTAGACCACGCCGTACCGTTCACCGGGCGAATAGCGCTCCTCGTCGGTGTTGTCCGCACCCTCGACGTAGATCGCGTCGGCCGGGCACGCCCATGCGCACAGTTCGCAGCCGATGCATTTCTCCAGGCCGTCGGCGTACCGGTTCAGCCGGTGGCGTCCGTGGTAGCGCGCCGCGGTCGGCGCCTTCTGTTCGGGATAGAACTCGGTGACGGGTTTGGTGAACATCGTCCGGAACGTCACGCCGAATCCTGCGACGGGGCCAAGGAAATCAGGCATCGCTGCGCTCCTTCTCTGGGGTCGGCACCGTCTGCCCCGGCAGGGGTGGGACGGGGAAGCCGCCGGCCATCGGGTCGAACGGGGGGAGTTCACCGGTCGGAGGCGCCGGTTCCGGCTCACGACCGCGCCTGCGCCAGAAGGCGTAGGCCACGGCTACCGCGACGATCGCACTGGCGACGACGAGGGCGACAGCGGACGAACCGTAGCCCTCGACGCGGAAGGCGCGGACGGTCGCAACGAGAACGATCCACACGAGGGACACCGGAATCAGCACTTTCCAGCCCAGATTCATGAACTGGTCGTAGCGCAGGCGAGGGAGCGTCGCCCGCAGCCAGACGAACACGAACAGGAACGCCCAGACCTTCAGCGTGAACCACAGCACCGGCCACCACCCGGAATCGGCGCCGTCCCACAGGTCGATCGGGAACGGTGCGTGCCACCCACCGAGGAACAGCGTCGTGGCGAGCGCCGAGACGGTCACCATGTTGACGTACTCGGCGAGCATGAACAGCGCGAAATTGAGCGACGAGTATTCGGTGTGGAAGCCGCCGACGAGTTCGCCTTCGGCCTCGGGGAGGTCGAACGGCGCGCGATTGGTCTCACCGACCATCGAGGTCAGATAGATGACGAACGACGGGAAGAGCAAGAAGATGTACCAGGTGTTCGTTTGCGCCGCAACGATTCCCGACGTCGACATCGTCCCGGCGTGGAGGAACACCGCGACGAAGGACAATCCCATCGCGATTTCGTACGAGATCACCTGCGCCGTCGATCGCAGTCCGCCGAGCAGGGGATAGGTCGAACCGGATGCCCATCCCGCCAACACGATTCCGTACACGCCGACGGACGTGACGGCCAGGATGTACAGAACACCGACCGAGAAGTCGGTCAGTTGCAACGGAGTTCGGTGACCGAAGACGGACACCACGGGTCCGAACGGAATGACCGCGAACGCCATGAACGCCGGAACGATCGCGATGACGGGGGCCAGCAGGTAGACCGGTCTGTCGATTCCTTTCGGAACGATGCCTTCCTTCAGTGCCAATTTCACGCCGTCGGCGAGGCTCTGCAACATGCCGCCAGGTCCGACGCGGTTCGGTCCGACCCGACTCTGCATGCGAGCCATCACTTTTCGCTCGGCGAGGATTGCGATCAGCGGGGTCAGGATCAAGAACACGAAGATTGCGACAGCCTTGGCGACGACGAGCCACCAGGGGTCGACGCCGAATCCTTCGATCACTTAGGTCACCTCACTTGCGGCGTGGATCCGCACCACTGCACCGTTACCGACGGCCAACGCCGCATTGACTTCGCTGCCCGGCGATCGACGCGGCAGCCACACCACGCGATGGGGGAGGTCGCTGATCGCGAGCGGCAGTGTGATCGCTCCGCGCTCGGACGTCACCGTCACCCACTCGCCGTTCGATGCTCCGATCTCGCGAGCGGTGCCTGCGGACAGGCGAACGACCGGTGTCCTGGCCGTGCCGGCGAGATGCGGCTCGCCGTCCTGCATCCGGCCCGAGTCGAGCAGCATGCGCCACGTCGACAGCACTGCCTCGCCGGGACCGGGTGTCGGCGCTCGGTGCGGTGGGTAGGTCGGCGACGCGTGGCGCGTGCCCGACCATGCAGGAAGGGCCGCGATCTCGGCGCGAGAGGATGCGCCGTCGGGCAGGCCGATCGGAGTACCCATCTCGGAGGCCAACGCGTGCAGCACGCGGCCGTCCGGGACGGCACGCGTGCCGGCGACCGCGACGTCGAACGGACGGGGACGCCCTTCCCAATCGAGGAAGATACCCGCCTTCTCGCTCACGGGCGCCACCGGGAAGACGACGTCGGCGCGTTCGGTGACGCGGCTGCGCCGAATCTCGAGACTCACGACGAACGGCGACGCATCGATAGCCGCTGCCGCCGACGACGGATCCGGAAGGTCGGCCAGTTCGACGCCACCCACCACGAGCGCTCCCAGCGATCCCGACGCGGCCGCGTCGAGCATCCCGGTCGTGTCGAGACCGGCCGAGGTGGGTAGGTGCGGGACCGACCAGGCCGCGGCGAGACCAGCGGACCCTCGTTCGTCGGTGACGGGTATGCCGCCGGGAAGTACGAGGGGAAGCGCCCCGGCGTCGAGTGCGCCCCGATCACCCGCACGCCGCGGCACCCAGGCGATCGTGGCACCTGTCGCGCGAGCGAATCGGACCACGGCCGAGAGCGCACCGGGGGATTCGGCGAGTCGTTCGCCGACCATGACGACGGTTCCCGGGGCCGCGGTCATCTCCGATTCCTGCGATGTCGCCAGACCGTCGAGCACCTCCGCCTCACCGGACGGCACGCATCGGATCAGCCGCGCTCCCAGTTTGACGACGCCTGCAGAGGCGAACGGCGCGATGGCACACACGTTCAGGCCCGACGCGCGGACGGCCTTGCGCAGTCGGAGGAACACCATCGGCGACTCCTCCTCCGGTTCGAATCCGACGAGGAGGACTTCCGGTGCTTGCTCGAGGCGCCTGTACGTGACGTCCGTCGACCGGGCCGCGACGTGGGACGCGAGGAACTCCGTCTCCTCACGGCTGTGCGGGCGCGCACGGAAGTCGATGTTGTTGGTACCGAGAGCGACACGAGCGAATTTCGAATACGCGTAGGCGTCCTCGACGGTGGATCTGCCTCCGACGAGCACTCCGACGTCGCTGCCTGCGGACGCGAGACCACCGGCGGCGGCTGCGAGGGCCTCGGACCACGACGCCGGGACGAGTTCTCCGCCGCGACGGATCAACGGGGTGGTCAGTCGATCGGGCTCGGTGGCATAGGTGAACGCCCACCGACCCTTGTCGCAGTTCCACTCCTCGTTGACCTCGGGATCGTCACCGGCCAAGCGTCGCAACACTTTTCCGCGGCGATGGTCGGTGCGCTGCGCGCATCCGCCGGCGCAGTGCTCGCATGTGCTGGGGGAGGACACGAGGTCGTACGGGCGGGCGCGGAAGCGGTAGGCAGCACCGGTCAACGCGCCCACCGGGCAGATCTGCACCGTGTTGCCGGAGAAGTACGACTCGAACTCCTCGCCCTCGTTGATGCCGACCTGTTGCAGCGCACCACGTTCGAGAAGGTCGATGAACGGGTCTCCGGCGATCTGCTCCGAGAAGCGGGTGCATCGTGCACACAGCACGCACCGTTCGCGATCGAGCAGAACCTCGGACGACAGCGGAATCGGTTTGGGGTACGTGCGTTTGACGTCGACGAATCGCGACTCGGAGCGCCCCGACGACATCGCCTGATTCTGCAGCGGGCATTCGCCACCCTTGTCGCAGATGGGGCAATCGAGCGGATGATTGATCAGCAGCAGCTCCATGACGCCCTTCTGCGCCTTCTCGGCGACGGGCGAGCTCAACTGGGTGTGGACCACCATTCCGTCCGTCACGGTCGTGGTACACGACGCAAGTGGCTTGCGTTGTCCCTCCACCTCGACGAGACACTGGCGGCACGCGCCGACCGGGTCGAGAAGTGGATGATCGCAGAACCTCGGGATCTGAATGCCGGTCATCTCGGCGGCACGGATGACGAGAGTGCCTGCGGGCACGTGCAGTTCGATGCCGTCGATGGTGACGGTCACGGTTTCGGTCACGGCGGTCACGATGTCAACGCTCCTGCCATGACGGTGCTACGGTGCGGGTCGAACGGACACGGTGCGCCGATGTGTTCGACGTACTCGTCTCGAAAGTGCTTCAGTGAGGACGTGATCGGACTGACCGCGCCGTCGCCGAGCGCGCAGAACGATCGGCCGAGGATGTTGTCGGAGATGTCGAGCAACGTGTCCAGATCCTCGGCCGTTCCGAGGCCCGTCTCGAGCCGTGCATAGATCTGTACGAGCCAATACGTGCCCTCGCGACACGGTGTGCATTTTCCGCACGATTCGTGGGCGTAGAACTCGGTCCAGCGACGTACTGCCCGCACCACGCACGTGGTGTCGTCGAAAATCTGTAATGCCTTGGTGCCCAGCATCGATCCCGCCGCGCCGACGCCCTCGTAGTCCAACGGGACGTCGAGGTGTTCCTCGGTGAGGATGGGCGTCGACGACCCTCCTGGCGTCCAGAACTTCAGACTGTGACCTGCCCGCACGCCTCCGGCGTATCCGAGCAGTTCTCGAAGTGTCACCCCGAGCGGTGCTTCGTACTGTCCTGGCCTTGTCACATGACCCGACAACGAATACAACGTGAACCCGGGCGACTTCTCCGAGCCCATCGATCGGAACCAGTCGACGCCGCTGCGCAGAATGGACGGGACGCTCGCGATCGACTCGACGTTGTTGACGACCGTCGGGCACGCGTACAGCCCGGCGACCGCGGGAAACGGCGGACGCAGGCGAGGCTGGCCGCGTCGACCCTCCAGCGACTCGATCTGCGCGGTCTCCTCGCCGCAGATGTAGGCGCCCGCACCTGCGTGAACGATCACGTCGAGGTCGAAGCCGGTTCCGAGAATGTTCTTGCCGAGATAGCCCGCGTCGTACGCCTCGGCGACGGCGGCGTGCAGGCGCCGGATCACCGGGACCACTTCGCCGCGAACGTAGATGTACGCCCGATGAGCACGAATGGCGTACGCGGCGATGACAATTCCCTCGAGCAACACCTGCGGTGTCGCGAGCAGCAGGGGCATGTCCTTGCACGTACCCGGTTCGGATTCGTCGGCGTTGACCACCAGGTAGTGCGGCTTGTCGTCGCCCTGAGGGATGAAGCTCCACTTCATCCCCGTCGGGAAACCAGCGCCACCTCGACCGCGCAGACCGGCGTCCTTCACCAGAGCGATGACGTCGTCCTCGGGCATCGCGAGTGCATTACGCAGGCCTCGGTAACCGTCGTGACGCTCGTACGTGTCGAGCGTCCACGATTCGGGATCGTCCCAGTAGCGGCTGAGCACCGGAGTCAATGGCACGTCAACGTCCTTTCTCCGGCGGTACCGATGCCGACGGCGCAGGTGCGGGCTTGTCCTTCGTCGTCTCGGCGGCGGCGGCGTCCTCGGAGCCGAGCGGTGCGGATCCGCTGTCGGTCGCCTCGGGCGCATCGGGTGCGGTCATGCCCTCGTCGCGCGCGACGCGTAGGCCGGCCAGTGTGGGCGCCCCCGGTTGTCCGCCTGCCTGCACCGCGCCGAGCCGGTCGTCGGGGAAACCCGCGAGAATTCGTTCGGTCTCACGGAACGGAATCAGCGACGCGCCCCGCGTCGGTACCACCTCGCGGCCGGATCGGAGGTCGTCGACGACGGCACGCGCGGATTCGGGCGTCTGGTTGTCGAAGAATTCCCAGTTCACCATGACCACCGGCGCGTAGTCGCACGCGGCGTTGCACTCGATGTGCGTCACCGTGACCAGGGGATCGTCGTCGGGTACATGCTCGCGCAGCGCGTCGTGGATGGCGTCGCCGCCCATCACGGCGCACAGCGTGTTGGTGCAGACCCCCACGAGATAGTCACCCGTGGGCTCGCGCCGGTACATGGAGTAGAAGGTCGACACCGCAGCGACCTCGGCGCCGGTGAGGCCGAGTCGGTGCGCGCAGAAGTCGATCCCGGTCGGGCTGACGTAGCCCTCTTCCGCCTGCACGAGGTGCAGAAGCGGCAGCAGTGCAGACCGCGCCATTCTCGAATCGGGTTGTTCGGGAGGCGAATACCGCGCGATGATGCGGTCGGCGTCCCGGTCTAGGCGTGCGCGGACGTCGTCGGGATACGGCGCGGGTGGGGTCGCGAGACGGACGAAGACGGGATCGCTCATCGGTCCACCCCGCCCATGACCGGGTCGATGCTGGCGACCGCGGCGATGACGTCGGCGACCATGCCGCCCTCGCACGTCGCCGCGACGGCCTGCAGGTTGGTGAACGACGGGTCCCGGTAGTGCACTCGGAACGGGCGTGTACCGCCGTCGCTGACCATGTGAACGCCGAGCTCGCCGCGCGGAGATTCGACGGCGACGTACACCTGCCCTTCGGGCACCCGAAATCCCTCGGTCACCAGCTTGAAATGGTGGATCAGCGATTCCATCGACGTGTCCATGATGTCGCGTACGTGCCCCGGCGAGCTGCCCATCCCGTCCTTGCCGACGGACAGGTCGGCGGGCCACGCGATCTTTTTGTCCTCCACCATGATCGGGCCGGGACGTAGGCGATCCAGGCACTGCTCGACGATCCGCAGCGACTGCGTCATCTCGTCGATCCGAACGAGGTATCGGCCGTACGCGTCGCAGCCGGTGTCGGTGGGGACGTCGAACTCGTACGTGTCGTAGCCGCAATACGGCTGGGACTTACGCAGATCGTGGGGGAGACCGGTCGAGCGCAGCATCGGACCCGTGATGCCCAACGCCATGCAGCCCGTCAGGTCGAGATAGCCGATTCCTTTCGTACGGGCCTTCCAGATCTTGTTCTCGCTCAGCAGATCCGACATGTCGCGCAACCGGATCGGTAGAGCCTTCGTCAGCTCACGTACCTTCTCGACGGCTCCTTCCGGAAGGTCCTGCGCCAGCCCTCCCGGCCGGATGTACGCATGATTCATGCGAAGACCGGTGATCATCTCGAAGACGTCGAGAATCAGCTCTCGTTCCCTGAACCCGAACAGCATCGCCGTGACGGCTCCGAGTTCCATGCCGCCGGTGGCCAGCGCCACGAGGTGCGAGGAGATGCGATTGAGCTCCATCAGCATCACTCGAACGACGGTGGCCCGCTCGGGAATGTCGTCGGTGATGTCGAGGAGTTGCTCGACGCCCAGGCAGTACGCCGTCTCGTTGAAGAACGGCGAGAGATAGTCCATGCGGGTGACGAACGTGACGCCCTGTGTCCAGGTACGGAATTCGAGGTTCTTCTCGATACCGGTGTGCAGGTAGCCGATTCCGCATCGGGCTTCGGTGACGGTTTCCGCCTCGATCTCGAGGATCAACCGGAGAACACCGTGCGTCGACGGATGCTGCGGTCCCATGTTGACGACGATGCGTTCCTCCGAGGCGGAGCCTGCGGATTCGGCCGCTGCCGCGACGATGTCGTCCCAGTCCTGCCCGGACACGGTGAAGGACTTGTCGTGTCGTGCGATGTCGGTCATCAGTTGTACCCCCGTCGCGTGTCGGGTGGCGGGATGCTGGCACCCTTGTACTCCACCGGAATTCCCCCGAGCGGATAGTCCTTGCGCTGCGGGTGGCCGACCCAGTCGTCGGGCATCTCGATGCGCGTCAACGACGGATGACCGTCGAACTGGATGCCGAAGAAGTCGTACGTTTCGCGCTCGTGCCAATCGTTGGTCGGGTAGACGCCCACGAGCGTCGGGATGTGCGGATCCGACTCCGGCACCGACACTTCGAGCCTGATGCGGCGGTTGTGCGTGATCGACAGCAACGGGTAGATCGCGTGCAACTCGCGGCCCGAGTTCTGCGGATAGTGGACACCACTCACTCCGAGGCACATCTCGAAGCGAAGTGCCGGCTCGTTGCGCACCATCGTCGCCACCGCCACGAGGTGCTCGCGTCGGACGTGCAGCGTCAACTGTCCGCGGAAGACCACGACTTTCTCGATGGCGTCGTCGAACGACAGCCCACGCTCGGGCAGGCGCTGCTCCAATTCGTCTGCAACGGAATCGAAGTAGCTGCCGTACGGTCGGGCGGAGCTGCCCACCACGTGCGTCGGCCGTACCAGTCTTCCGTATCCAGATGTGTCACCGGTACCGCGAACACCGAACATTCCTCGTCGATCGGCCGTCACCGCAGCAGCCCCTTCGACTCGATCGTGGGCTTCGACGCCAGCGCGGCGGCCTCGGCTGCGCGCGCGACGGTGTCGCGGTCGGCGCCCAACGGCATGTCCTGGATCTTCTCGTGCAGCATCAGGATCGCGTTCAACAGCATCTCGGGCCGCGGCGGGCATCCCGGCAGGTAGATGTCGACGGGAACCACGTGATCGACGCCCTGGACGATGGCGTAGTTGTTGAACATTCCGCCCGACGACGCGCAGACACCCATGGCGAGAACCCATTTGGGCTCGGCCATCTGGTCGTAGATCTGGCGCAGCACCGGGGCCATCTTCTGACTGACGCGGCCCGCGACGATCATCAGATCCGCCTGCCGCGGTGAGGCGCGGAACGCCTCCATGCCGAATCTCGCGATGTCGAAGCGACCGGAACTGGTCGCCATCATCTCGATCGCGCAACAGGCGAGACCGAACGTCGCGGGCCACAGCGATCCCTTTCGCACGTAGCCGGCGAGAGACTCGACAGTGCTCAGCAGGAAGCCGCTCGGCAGCTTCTCCTCGAGACCCATATCAGATCCTCCTGCTCGGTGCGTGGTGATCGGAAGGCGTTCAGTCCCAGCTCAGGCCGCCCCGTCGCCACTCGTAGGCGTACGCCACCGCGGCGCTGACGATGAACATCCCCATGGCCAGGAGCCCGAACAGGCCCAGCGCGTCGAAATGAACCGCCCATGGGTACAGAAAGACGATCTCGATGTCGAAGATGATGAACAGCATGGCCGTCAGGTAGAACTTGACGGGGTAGCGACCGGCGCCCATCGGCTGCGCAGTCGGTTCGATGCCGCATTCGTAGGCGTCGAGCTTGGCCCGGTTGTATCGCTTCGGTCCGACGACTGCAGCGACGACCACGGACACGGCCGCGAACACGACAGCGACTGCACCCAGGGCGAGAACGGGGATGTACTCGTTCATCTGCGTGTCACCTCTGTCGTCGTGCCTTGTGGGCAGTGCTGACGCTGTCGGCGAGAGTTACTCGACCGTTAGAAAATGTGAACTGAAACACAGCCTACCGGTGTCGCACCCCGAGTTGTCTCGATTTTCGGTGTGCGAGACAGGTGTGTCGGGCGAGAAAGTCGATCTTGTATCCAGTGAGGTGCGCTCGAACCGGGAAACGTTTGCCGATAAAGGCTTTCGGTCAGTGGCTCAGTAGGCCGACGACCGTCTCGGTGAGCACGAAGGGATCGATCGGATGCGGAACCGCCGCTTCGGCTCCGGACCACTCCGCGAGCCATGCGTCGTCGGGACGACCCGTCAGAACGACGAGTGGGGGACAGTCGGTGAGCTCGTCCCTCAACTCCTTCGCGACGCCCATCCCGCCTGCGGGTGCCGCTTCGCCGTCGAGAATCGCGAGGTCTATGCCCCCGCGGTCGAGGTAGTGCACCACCATCGGCCGACTGGCGACCTCGATGTACTCCAACGCGGGCAGCGACGGGTTCGGGTGGGTTCCGATTGCCGTCGTCACGTCCGCGCGCGTGTTCGTGTTGCTGCTGTAGACGAGGATGCGCAACGGGGCGGTCACGAGTGGGATGCTACGTCCTCTTTTCCCGGTCGCGTCGCCGAATGACCACAGCGGTCGGTCGGTGAAACTCGGTGTGACGCGAGGGTGGACACGACGAGAACTGCACGCCGAAACCGGGATGCATCCGTTTCGTGTCATTTTCGTGATCGTTCCACTTGGCGGGCATCTGTAACGTCGGGTGCGGAGGGGTCGATGAACTTCTCGACTCCGGAGTGCGGCATCGGCAACCCCCGACTCGATACCGCCCCGGGGTCACCTGACCGACGAGGCGTCGAAGGAATGCGAATGCTCGATCTCGAGACCGGACAGTTCCCGCACGTCGACGGACCGGACGACGACGTGCTCACCGAATTCGGCATCAGCCGGGAGGGCTTCGTCACTCGGCTCCGCGAGATCCTGCTGCAGGATTCGCCGCCCGAGGGACTCCACGACGCCGACGTCGCGACGCTGCTCGCAGCCTGTTCCTGACTCCGTCGTCCACTACCGGACCGCCGGTGGCCTACCGTGAGTGCGATCGACTCCCGGCGGAAGGCGCAACGTGGCACACGAGTTCGAGCATCTTCGACCCTCGCTGTTCATCGGTGGAACGTGGTCGGGTGCGTCGGACGGCCGCACACGTGATGTCGTCGATCCCGCAACCGGTCGCGTTGTGGTCGCAGTGGACGAAGCCTCGCCGGACGACGCGCGTCGCGCCGTAGCGGCGGCACGCCGAACGTTCGACGACGGCGTCTGGGCCACCGGATCCGCGTCGGAGAGAGCACTGCTGTTGTCCAGGGTGGCCGATCTGCTGCAGCGGGACAGGGAACAGCTCGCCCGGATCGAGACGATCGACACCGGCAAGACCTTGGCCGAGAGCCGTATCGACATCGACGACGTCACGGCGGTCTTCCGCTACTACGCCGACCTCGCGCGCGTCGACCCCGACCGGTCGGTCGAGGTCGGGCGCACCGACGTCGTCTCGCGAGTGGTCCACGAGCCGATCGGCGTATGCGTGATGATCGCGCCGTGGAACTACCCGCTCCTGCAGATCTCCTGGAAGGTTGCGCCCGCGCTCGCGGCGGGATGCACGATGGTGCTCAAACCCAGCGAGGTGACACCGCTCAGCACCATCGCGTTCGTCCGTCTCCTGCAGGAAGCGGGCGTGCCGGACGGTGTGGTCGCTCTGGTGCAGGGGAGCGGCGCCGACATCGGCGACGCACTGACGTCGAATCCCGACGTCGACTTCATCTCGTTCACCGGCGGGCTCGCCACCGGTCGCGCGATCGCCGTCGCGGCTGCCGAGAACGTCACCAAAGTCGCTCTCGAGTTGGGCGGGAAGAACCCCCACATCGTGTTCGCCGATGCGGCGTCGGATCCCGAATCCTTCTCGACTTCGGTCGATCACGTGCTCACCGGTGCGTTCCTGCATTCCGGGCAAGTGTGTTCTGCGGGGACACGGCTGATAGTCGAGGACAGCATCGCCGACCGCGTCGTCGCATCGCTCGTCGAACGGGCACGCCGGATCAAGGTCGGTCCTGGGCTGGATCCGACCAGTGAAACCGGCCCGCTCGTGTCCGAAGCGCATCGCACGAAGGTCGAGAACTACGTCGCCCTCGGAGTGCAGGAGGGGGCCGAACTCGTCGTCGGTGGATCGCGGCCGGACGAGAAGGCGCTTGCCGACGGCAGTTACTTCCTGCCGACGATCTTCGACAGGTGCGATCGCACGATGCGCATCGTGCAGGAAGAGACGTTCGGACCGATTCTGACCGTCGAACGTTTCTCCACCGAGGACGAGGCGCTCCGACTCGGGAACGACACGAAGTACGGTCTCGCAGCGGGTGTTCGTACGGCGGATCCTGCCCGCGGCGAACGCCTCGTGCGAGGGCTGAGGCATGGAACGGTGTGGCTCAACGACTTCGGGGTCTACACTCCCGCGGCCGAGTGGGGTGGGTTCAAACGCTCGGGCACCGGTCGCGAACTGGGTCCGACCGGTCTGGCGGAGTACCGCGAAGCGAAACACGTGTGGCACAACGTCTCACCAGCGGCGGCAAGGTGGTTCGGGGCCTGAGCGATCGGGTCGGCGTGCGATCGAGACGTCGAGATAGCACACTGGACGCGTGACAGACGCCGCTGACTCTCCTGCCGCACCGCCCTCCGTCGAGCATGCACGTCTCGCAGAATCGCCCGGAGTGAGCGGGCCGTGGCGCCAGTGGGGACCGTACCTCGCCGGACGTCAATGGGGCACTGTCCGAGAGGACTATTCGGCGGATGGCGACGCGTGGCAGTCGTTTCCGTTCGATCAATCGCACCTTCGGGCGTACCGATGGGGCGAGGACGGGCTCGGCGGGATCAGCGATCGCTTCGGATTCCTCAACTTCGCGTTCGCGCTGTGGAATCGCAAGGACCCCATTCTGAAGGAGCGCCTGTTCGGTCTGACCAACGGCGAGGGCAACCACGGGGAGGATGCCAAGGAGTACTGGTGGGTCGTCGACGGCACCCCGACGCACAGTTGGATGCAGTGGCTCTACCGCTACCCGCAGGCCGAGTACCCGTACCAGCAGTTGCGTGAGGAGAACGCGAGCCGCGGACGGGACGATCGCGAATACGAGCTGTCCGACACCGGAATTCTCGACGAGAACCGATTCTTCGACGTCCAGGTGACGTACGCGAAGGCGTCACCCGACGACATCTGCATCGTCATCTCGGTGACCAACCACGGACCGGACGCGGCGTCGGTCGACTTACTGCCGCACCTCTGGTTCCGAAACACGTGGGCGTGGGGACGCGACGAGCGCCGCGGCACGCTCGACGAGGTCGATCCGTCGCATCTGCAGTCCGGGGCCGTACGAGCAGTGGAGGCGCAGCACGGATTTCTCGGCCGCTACTACCTCGCCGCCGAGGGTCGACCTCGGGTTCTGTTCTGCGACAACGACACCAACGCGGCCGCGTTGTGGGGGCAGGAGAATCGAAGCGCCTACAGCAAGGACGGAATCGGCCGACGCGTCGTCGACGGGGACGAGGGCGCGGTCGATCCCGAGCAGACCGGGACGAAATCGGCGTTCTGGTACAGCCTCGACGACGTCGCACCCGGAGAGACCCGTGAGGTCAAGTTGCGCTTGTCGACCGCCGCCCCGGACGAGCAGACGTTCGGCCGCGGGTTCGACGCCGTCGTCGCCGACCGGCGCGCCGAGGCGGACGAGTTCTATCGCGCCGTCATCGGGCCCGACCTCTCCGACGACGACCGCCACGTGGCGCGTCGCGCGTACGCCGGTCTGCTCTGGACGAAGCAGTTGTATCGGTACGACGTCGAGCAATGGATCGAGGGAGACAAGGTCGGCGAGCCGTCTCCCGAGGCGCGCCGCGGCACCGGCGCGCGTAACTCGCGCTGGCAGCATCTGGCCCTGGCGGACGTGATCTCGATGCCCGACGAGTGGGAGTACCCGTGGTTCGCCGCGTGGGACTTGGCTTTTCACACCATTCCGCTCGCGCACGTCGATCCGGACTTCGCAAAGGAACAGCTCGTACTCATGTGCCGCGAATGGTCGATGCATCCCAACGGCCAACTGCCGGCGTACGAGTGGGAATTCGGCGACGTCAACCCGCCCGTACACGCGTGGGCGGCATGGCATGTCTACCGTATCGACGGCTACCGCGATCGCGAGTTTCTCGTACGGGTCTTCACGAAGTTGCTGCTCAACTTCGCGTGGTGGGTCAATCGCAAGGACTCGGAGGGGTCGAACATCTTCGAGGGCGGGTTCCTCGGAATGGACAACATCGGTCTGTTCAACCGGTCCGCGCCGTTGCCTCCCGGGTTCCGGCTCGAGCAGTCCGACGCGACGAGTTGGATGGCGTTCTACTGCCAGCAGATGTTCAAGATCGCGCTCGAACTGGCACGGCACGACCGCGCGTGGGACGACGCTGCCACCAAGTTCTTCGCGCACTTCCTGTCGATTGCCCGTGCGGTCAAATCGTTCGGTTCACAACATATTTCGCTGTGGCACGACGAGGACGGTTTCTTCTACGACGTTCTCGTACCGCCCGAGGGTGATGCGACGCCGATGCGTGTGCGATCGATGGTCGGTTTGCTTCCGATCCTCGGCGCCACGGAGATTCCGTCGTGGGTCGAGAAGGAATGTCCTGATCTGACCGCTCGATTGCGGTGGGTTCAGCAGCGCAGGCCGGAGATGGTGAGCCCCTTGCTCGCCCGCAAGGACGGGGACGAGGTGCGTGTGCTGTTGTCGCTCGTCGAACCCGAACGTCTGAAGCGTGTGCTGTCCCGCATGTTCGATTCCGAAGAATTCCTGTCGCAGTACGGGATTCGATCGTTGTCGGCGTCCTATCGTGACGCCGTCACCTACGAGATCGACGGACGGCACGTGTCGATCGAATACGAGCCCGGCGAGTCCAGAACCGGAATGTTCGGCGGCAACTCGAACTGGCGAGGGCCCATCTGGTTCCCGGTCAACGTGCTGCTCGCGGACAAGCTGCGCGCCTACGGCCGGCACTACGGCGACTCGTTCACGATCGAAATTCCCACCGGCTCCGGCAATCACCGCACCCTGACCGAGGCTGCCGACCTGATCGACGACGGCCTCGCGTCGTTGTTCCGCCCCGTCGACGGCAAACGACCGGCCGACGGTGACCGAATCGAATCGACCGACGATCCGCTGTGGAGCGTGCACCCGACGTTCAACGAGTACTTCGACGGCGACACCGGTGAGGGGCTCGGGGCGTCGCACCAGACCGGGTGGACGGGACTCGTCGCGCATCTGTTGAGGCCGCGTCTGCCGCTGTAGGCGACGTCGTCGCACGTGAGCGCGAATGTATAGAGGGCTATACATTCGCACTCACCTGGAGACATTTCTGCTCACCTAGAGTGGGGTCATGAAGATCCGCGGCGCTGTACTCGAAGAAATCGGACGCTCACGGCCGTTCGCCGACTCGCATCCCATCTCCATCTCGGAGCTGGAACTCGCACCTCCCGGTGAGGGCGAACTGCTCGTGCGGATCGAGGCCGCGGGCCTGTGTCACTCGGACCTGTCGGTGGTCGACGGTAACCGCGTGCGACCGGTGCCGATGCTCCTCGGACACGAAGCCGCGGGCCGCGTCGAAGCCGTCGGCGCGGGAGTGGACGACGTTCCGGTCGGCACCCGCGTCGTCATGACGTTCCTGCCGCGGTGCGGGGAGTGCGACGGCTGTCGTACCGACGGCCAGATGCCGTGCATCCCGGGCAGCGCCGCCAACAACGCCGGAACGCTTCTCGACGGTGGCCGGCGCTTGAACCGCGACGGCGTCGAGGTCAAGCACCACCTCGGGGTGTCCGGATTCGCGACCCATGCCGTCGTCAGCCGCAAGTCCGTCGTGCCCGTCGACGACGACATTCCGGCCGACGTCGCTGCGGTACTGGGCTGTGCCGTGCTGACGGGCGGCGGTGCGGTACTCAACGCGGGCCGTCCCACGCCGGGGCAGTCGGTCATGGTGATCGGTCTCGGTGGGGTCGGGATGGCGTCGATTCTGACGGCCGTGTCCGTCGGAGCGGGACAGGTCATCGGCGTCGACGCGGTGCCGGACAAGCTCGCCACCGCACGTGAACTCGGTGCGACACAGACCTATTCGCCGGCCGAGCGTGAAGAGCAGAACATCAAGGCCGACGTCGTCATCGAGGCGGCGGGTAATGCGCGCGCGTTCGAGGCAGCGGTGGCCGCGACGGCCCCGGGCGGCACGACGGTCACCGTCGGACTGCCGGCACCGGATGCGCGGTCGTCGATCTCGCCGCTCGGACTCGTCGCCGAAGCCCGCACGATCGTCGGAAGCTACCTCGGTTCGGCGGTGCCGTCGCGAGACATTCCGAAGTATGCGCAGATGTGGCGCGAAGGCCGGCTTCCCGTCGAGAAGCTGATCAGTTCGCGAATCACGCTCGACGAGATCAACCGCGGCATGGACGAATTGGCCGACGGCAACGCCATCCGTCAGGTCATCACGTTCTAGCGACTTCGGGCGGTGGCTACCCACCGCCCGTTACGTCGTGCGATCTCGATGGGGTGATCGAAGCATTCGCTGATGTTCTCGGTGGTGAGGACGTCGTCGACGTGGCCGATGGCCATGATGTGGCCGTCGCGCAGCAGCACTGCATGCGACGTCGACGACGGAATCTCCTCGAGATGATGTGTGACGAGAATGCTCGAGAGCGTGGGATGCTCGGCCCGGATGCCGTCCAACGCCGTCAGAAGTTGTTCTCGCGCAGCAAGATCGAGACCGGTTGCGGGCTCGTCCAACAGCAGCAGCGCGGGGTCCGGCAGAAGTGCGCGAGCGATGAGTGCCCGTCCGCGTTCGCCCTGCGACAGCGTGTACCACGGCGAATCGATGCGATGCGTGACGCCGAGTGCGTCGATCAACGACGTCGCCCGTGCCACTTCGTCGTCGGTGGGGGACCAGCGCGGAACCAGATCGGGAGTGTTCGTCATCCCGGTCAGCACCGTCTGGAGCAGCGTCAACGACGGCTCGACACGCAGGCGTGGGTCGACGTGGCCTATGTGAGTGCGCAGCTCGCGCATGTCGACGCGTCCGAGCCGGTGACCGAGGACGTCCACACTTCCGTGCGTGGGGTGGACGAATGCGCCCAGCAGGCTCAGCAGCGTGCTCTTGCCGGCTCCGTTCGCGCCGAGGAGTACCCAGTGTTCGCCCTGTTCGAGGCGCACCGAAGCGTCGCGCAGAAGGTATCGCCCGTTTCGCACGAGGTCGACGTTCTCTGCTTGCAGGACCGGTATCGAGTCGTTGGTCACCGAACGACGGTAGCGCCGACGGGGTGACCCCACTGCACCGGATCAGGTGGTGTGATGTTTGACTCACTAAAGAACCGGACACAGTATCGAGAAACCACGAACTAGGGGTACGCATGACTCTGCCCATCCTCGAACGCGCGCGAGTCGTCGCGACTCCGGAATGGAATCGTTGGCTGATTCCGCCCGCGGCGCTGTCGATTCACCTGGCGATCGGATCGGCGTACGCCTGGAGCGTGTTCAAGAGCGCGATCTCCGCGCCGACCGCCTCTGACCTCAGCGGGACCGTGACCGCCATCCCGTTTCAACTCGCAATCGTCATGCTCGGACTGTCCGCGGCGATCTTCGGCACCCGCGTCGAGAAGAACGGGCCCCGCTGGGCCATGACCGTCTCGCTGATCTTCTTCGTCAGCGGATTGTTGTTGTCCGCGTTGGGAATGAGCCTCGGTCAGTTCTGGCTCGTGATCTTCGGTTACGGGTTCGTCGGTGGAATCGGGCTCGGTATCGGCTACATCTCACCGGTCTCCACACTCATGAAGTGGTTCCCCGACCGACCTGGCATGGCCACCGGTATCGCAATCATGGGTTTCGGTGGCGGCGCATTGATCGCCTCGCCGCTCACGACCCAATTGCTCTCGGGCTTCGGCGGATTCACCGACGCGTCCATCGCCAAGACGTTCCTCGTGTTGGCCGTCGGCTACGCGATCTTCATGGCGCTCGGCGTCGTCCTGATCCGCGTTCCGGCCGACGACTGGAAGCCGAAGGGGTGGAATCCCGACACGTCGTCGCCGCTGGTGTCCACGCACAACGTCTCGGCTGCGAATGCCGTCAAGACCCCGCAGTTCTGGTTGCTGTGGATCGTGCTGTGCTTCAACGTGACTGCCGGCATCGGAATTCTGGAGCGCGCGTCGGGTATCTACCAGGACTTCTTTCCCGACGCCCTCTCCGCCGAGTCGTTGGCTGCTGCCGCAGCCGGCTTCGTCGCCTTCCTGTCCTTGACGAACATGATCGGCAGGTTCGTGTGGTCGTCGGTCTCGGACCTGGTGGGACGGAAGAACATCTACCGTCTGTACCTCGGTGTCGGTGCCTTGCTGTATCTGTACATCGCGGTGTTCACCAACTCGAACAAGGTGTTGTTCCTGATCTCGGCGTTGTTGATCCTGTCGTTCTACGGCGCAGGTTTCGCGACCATGCCCGCGTACCTCAAGGACATGTTCGGCACGTATCAGGTCGGCGCCATCCACGGTCGACTGCTGACCGCGTGGTCGGTCGCAGGCGTGCTGGGCCCGCTGATCGTCAACGCCATCGCCGACGCGGGTGACACCGGTTCGACGAGCCGCTATCTCCCGGCGTTCTACGTGATGATCGCTCTCCTCGTCATCGGGTTCGTCGCCAACGAATTGATCAAACCGGTGGACGAGAAGTTCTACGAGAAGGAGGCGTCGGCATGAATGAGACACGTCAACGAACGGTGATGGTCGTGGCCTGGATCTGGGTCGCCGTTCCCTTCGCCTACGGGCTGTACGAACTGACCCTCAAGGCGAAGAACCTCTTCGGAGGGTGACGCGCGACCAGCGTACGAACGACGGCTCCACAGTCAGTAGGCTTCCACCTGCATGGATTTTCCGGTCGGAGCACAGAGTGGAGCAGTCGTGAGTTCAGAAGCACCTATCCGGGTCGGCGTTCTCGGAGCCCGTGGCAAGGTGGGGCAGGCCATCTGTGCTGCCGTCGACGCCGCATCCGACCTGGAACTAGTTGCGACCGTCGATCAGGGCGACTCGATGTCGACGTTCGTCGACGCCTCCACGCAGGTCGTCGTCGACTTCACCCATCCCGACGTCGTCATGGACAATCTGCGGTTCCTCGTCGAGAACGGAATCCACGCCGTCGTCGGCACCACCGGATTCGACGACGAGCGACTCGCGACCGTGCGGTCCTGGCTCGGAGGCTCCCCCGAGACGGGAGTTCTGATCGCACCGAACTTCGCCATCGGAGCTGTGCTCACCATGCGTTTCGCCGAGCAGGCCGCGCGGTTCTTCGATTCGGTCGAGGTCATCGAACTGCATCACCCGAACAAGGCCGATGCGCCGTCGGGTACCGCGTACCGCACCGCCGAGGTCATCGCCGACGCACGTGCGAAGGCAGGTGTCGCGAAAAGTCCCGACGCCACGACGGCCGAATTCGATCACGCTCGCGGCGCGGAGGTCGACGGAGTGCGCGTTCACTCGATCAGGCTCGCAGGTCTCGTGGCGCATCAGGAAGTGTTGTTCGGAACCCTCGGCGAGACGCTGACCATCCGTCACGATTCGCTCGACCGCACGTCCTTTGCGCCGGGCGTGCTGCTCGGTGTGCGGGAGATCGCCGGTCGTCCCGGCCTGACCGTCGGACTCGATCCGTTCCTGGATCTGTAGAACCCATGAACAAGGCGACGAAGATCCTGCTCACCATCGCTGTGATGGTGGCGATTCTGGCGTTCTACTTCTACTTGTTGGGTCGACGCGGTGTCTCGTTGATCCAGACCGGTGGTGCGGTGAACGTCGGGCTGGGTGTCGGAGTGATTCTGCTTCCCGTCATCGGACTGTGGATCGTGTGGGCGACACTGAAGGCAGGTTTCGAGCACCAGCACCTGGCGTCGCGAGTTCGCGACGAGGATCTCGAGCTCGACGTGTCCGATCTTCCGCGGATGCCGTCGGGACGCATCTCCCGAGACGCCGCCGACGAGCTGTTCCAGCAGGTCAAGGGGGAGTGGGAGAAGGACCCCGACAACTGGCGCAATTCCTACCGGCTGGCTCGGGCGTACGACTACGCGGGCGACCGGGGTCGGGCTCGCGAGACGATGAAGCGCGCGGTCGCACTGGAGCGTGCGGAGTCGGCGTCGAAGTGACCACACTACTCGTTATCCATCACACGCCGTCCCCGTCGACGCGGGAACTGCTGGAAGCGGTTCTGGCGGGAGCAAGTGATCCGGAAATCGAGGGTGTGACGGTTCGGAGTGTCCCTGCACTGGGCGCGACGGTGCCGGACGTGCTGGAGGCCGACGGCTATCTGTTCGGCACGTCAGCGAACTTCGGCTACATGAGCGGGGCACTCAAGCATTTCTTCGACACCACGTACTACCCGTGCCTCGACGCGGTCGCCGGGCGTCCGTACGGACTATGGGTGCACGGCAACAACGACACGGCCGGCGCGGTGGCGGCGATCCGCAAGATCACCACCGGGTGGGCGCTCGAACAAGCATCCGAGGCATTGGAAGTCACTGCCGTGGACAAGTCGGCCCGCGATTCCTGCTACGAACTCGGAGGAACCCTCGCGGCGACGCTGATGGGTTAATGTCACCTGGCATGACGGCCGACCGTTATGCCAGGTTTCTGCCCTCCGAGTTTCGTGTCGACCATGCCCCGACGTCGACGATGTGGCCGTGGCGCGGGGAAAGTATCCACGTCGCGCGAGCTCGGAACGACGACGCGCCCTTCCGTGTGTTGGCGATTCACGGTGCCGGAGGACATTCGGGAGCGCTGTGGCCGTACGCCGCGTTGGCCGCGTCGAGGGGTGCGGACGTGTTGTTCCCCGACATGCCGCTGTACGGCAAGACGGTTGTCTCCACGCCCGGCGAGGTTCGGTATCAACACTGGGTCGACATGCTGTGCGATCTTGTCGTTGCTGAGCGGCAACGGGATTCGCGTCCGATCGTGATGTTCGGTGCGAGCATGGGCGGAATGCTCGCGTACGAGGTCGCCAGTCGGACAGGCGAGGTGGCCGACGTCCTCGCGACGTGCCTGCTCGATCCCTCCGATCCCGACGCTCGTTCGGCCGCAGCACGATTCGGCGTTCTCGGTCGACCAGCGCCGATGCTCTTGGAAGCATGCGCGTCCGTGTTCGGACGTGTGCGCGTGCCGGTGCGGTGGCTCATGGACGTCGGCAACATGAGCGGGAACTCCGAACTGTCCCGGCAATGCGCGACGGACCCGCTCGGCGGAGGTGTGTCGGTGCCGATCGGCTTCCTGTCGAGCTTCATGTCGTACGAGCACGTCCGACCCGAGGCGTACGACGGTCCGGCCGTCACTCTTGTGCACCCGGCCGAGGATCGATGGACTCCACCCGAGGTGAGCATTCGTTTTCTGGAGCGTGTCGCGGGTCCGACGTCGCTCGTGATGCTCGAGGGGTGTGGGCACTTTCCGATCGAGCAGCCGGGTTTGTCGCAGCTGGTGGACGTCGTGGAGAGCATGGCGCGAAAGTATGGCTGGGCGCCGTAGACGATCCGTGTCGGTGCGTCGTGGCAAGGTGGCGTGTATGCGCGAGATGAGTGCAGCGATGGCGCGGCGGACAGCTCTTGCTGCCCAGGGTTTGGCGTCGCCGCATCCAATGACCGATCGTGGGGCGTCGGCGCGTGCGGTGCAGAAGGTGATCGACCGAAATCGCCTATTGCAGATCGACTCGGTGTCCGTGCTGGTGCGCGCGCACTACGCACCCTTGTTCAGCCGCGTCGGGAAGTACGACCGCACTCTCGTGGACAGGGCCGCGTGGACGGACACCAAGCGCAGTCCACGCACGCTCGTCGAATACTGGGCGCACGAGGCTGCGCTGATTCCCGTCGAGGACTGGCCGCTGATGCGTTGGCGCACCGAACTCTACGAACACGGTCGGTGGGGTGGCGCCAAGACGGTTCTCGAGCGAAACCCCACACTGGCCGACGACATTCTGGCCGTCATCACCGACTCGGGTCCGTGCAGTGCCGGCGAAATCGAGCGCGCCTTGAACGTGGAGCGGCCCGGCCGCAAGGGTCCGTGGTGGGACCGCAGTGACGTCAAAGTCGTGTGCGAGCAGCTGTTCGCAGCCGGTGTCGTGTCCGTCGGTACTCGCGCTGGATTCGTCCGGCACTACGACCTCACGGAAAGGGTTATCCCGGCGGACATCCTCGCTCGGAACGTCGACGAAGCCGACGCCGTGCGCCAGCTCGTCACGAATTCCGCTGTGGCTCTGGGAATCGCGACCGAGCCGGACCTGCGTGACTACTACCGACTCTCGCAGAAGCAGACCAAGGCGGCGATCGTCGACCTCGTCGAGGCGGGGACGCTCGAACCCGTCGAGGTCGACGGGTGGGGCGCGCCTGCCTACTTGCACGTGGACGCACGAATCCCCCGCTCCGCCAAGGGCGCTACTCTGCTGTGCCCCTTCGACCCGATGATCTTCTTTCGGCCGCGAGTGGAGCGAATATTCGACTTCCACTACCGCATCGAGATCTACACCCCACAGCACAAGCGCATTCACGGCTACTATGTTTTCCCGTTTCTCATGGACGGGGAACTCGTTGCGCGCGTCGACCTCAAGGGCGACCGCGCCCGATCCGAACTGCAGGTTCTCGGGGCATTCGTCGACGGTGACCGCGACGCGGCCGTCATCGCGGACAGGCTCCTGCCTGTACTACGAGAAATGGCCGACTGGCTCGAACTGGGGACCATCGTCATCGGTGAGCGCGGGGATCTGGTTGCAGCACTCGCGGCGTCGGCGTGATGATGACACCATTCACTTCATGACCGCGCCCATCGAAGAACTGCCACCTCAGGTAGTCGTGCTGTTCGGAGCGACCGGCGACTTGGCACGCCGAAAGCTGTTGTCCAGCTTCATGCATCTCGTTCTGTCCGATCTGGCGCCGCGCATCCGCGTCGTCGGAACGTCGCTGGAGGAGATGACGAGCGACGAGTTCCGGCAGATGGCTCTCGAAGCGATCGACGAGTTCTCGTCTCGTAAGGTGTCCGAGGAGCAGTGGCGGGAGTTCGCAGGCAAGCTCAGTTACGTCTCGCAGAAGGACGGGCCTGCCGCGCTCGCGGAAGCGGTCGCACACGCCGAAACGGAACTCGGGCCCGACGTCCGACGCCTGCACTATCTGAGCGTCCCGCCGAAGGCCGCTCTGGCAGTCGTGGACATGCTCGGCGAGGCCGATCTGGTGAAGCGGTCACGCATCATCATGGAGAAGCCGTTCGGCACCGACCTGGACAGCGCGATCGCGCTCAACGCCAGACTGCACGAGACGTTCGACGAGGAGCAGATCTTCCGCATCGACCACTTCTTGGGCAAGGAACCCGCACAGAACATTCTGGCGTTCCGGTTCGCGAACGGTCTGTTCGAACCGATCTGGAACCGCAATTTCATCGACCACGTGCAGATCGACGTTCCCGAGTCGCTGTCGTTGGACGGCCGCGCCAACTTCTACGAGTCGACCGGAGCATTCAAGGACATGGTGGTCACCCACCTGTTCCAGATCCTCGCGTTCATGGCGATGGAGCCGCCGACTGCCCTGGAACCGGGCGCGATCGGCGAAGAGAAGAACAAGGTCTTCCGATCCATGGTTCCCCTCGATCCGCGCAAGGTCGTACGCGGGCAGTACAACGGCTACCGCTCGGAACCGGGCGTGGCACCCGATTCCGAGACCGACACGTTCGTCGCGTTGCAGTGCGAGATCGACAATTGGCGCTGGGCAGGCGTGCCGTTCTACCTACGCACCGGAAAGAAGATGGCCGAGGGACAACGCATCATCTCCATCGCGTTCCGCGAGCCACCGAAGAGTATGTTCCCGGCGGGCTCCGGCGTCGGCGCACAAGGTCCCGACCATCTGACGTTCGACCTCGCCGACGCGTCGAAGGTGTCGCTGTCGTTCTACGGCAAACGTCCCGGCCCCGGCATGAGGTTGGACAAACTGAGCATGCAGTTCGCGATCGGCGACACCGAAAGGGCCGCAGACGTTCTCGAAGCCTACGAACGACTGATTCTCGACGCGATGCACGACGACCACACCCTGTTCACGACGGCCGAGGGCATCGAACGGCTGTGGGAGGTGTCGGCACCGCTACTCGCGGACCCGCCGCCCGTGCGTCAGTACGCGCCGGGATCGTGGGGTCCGAATGCCATTCATCAGCTGATCGCTCCGAACGCCTGGCGGCTGCCGTTCGAGCGTGTCTGGCGTGAGAACGCCGAATCGACGAAGAGCGACTGAATCAGTACGGGCGTTCCTTGCGCATCTGGTCGCGCAGCGCGCCCTGAACCGCTTGCGACAGCCACGAATTGAGGGACACCCCGTTCATCGACGCGGCCTCCTCGGCCCGTTCCTTCACGTGCTCGACCATGCGCAGCGTGACGCGTCGCATTTCGCCGGTGACGTCCTCCATCGTCGGATAGTCCTCGGGCTCGGGTGTCGTCGCCTCGGTCTCGGCCGGATCGACGTCACGGGTGACATCGGCTACGGCCTCGTTCCCGGTCAGACGCAGGTGCACCGAGTGGCCGTCGATCTGCGACGAGATCTCCTCGGCGAAATCGGACAGGGCCTGCAGCAACATCAACCTGGCCGACGCCTGAGCTGCAGACCCGAGGGCGTCGGCGGTCTGTCGTGTCCGTTCGTCGCCGAGGGCAGCCGCGGCAAGGAGGTCGGCACGCAACGACGCGGTGTACGAATCGAGTTCCATGACGCCAGTGTGACGTCAAAAGTGACGTCATGCAAGGCGTCACACTGGCGTACGACTACAGTCGCACTGATATTTCAGCAGCAGGGGCGGAAGGGACGCGGTGTCGAAGACGGTTTCGCTGAAGGTTCAATTGGTGGCGAAGACCGATTTCGTCCAGCCCGAGGACATCCCGTGGGAGACCGACGCCGACGGCGGACAAGCGCTGATCGAATTCGCCGGGCGCGCCTGCTATCAGAGCTGGTCCAAGCCGAACCCGCGGACGGCGACGAACGCGTCGTATCTCCAGCACCTTCTGGACGTCGGGCATCTGTCGGTGCTCGAGCACGCGTCCGTGAGCTTCTACATCACCGGCATCTCGCGCTCGTGCACCCACGAGCTCATCCGTCACCGCCACTTCTCGTACTCGCAGCTGTCGCAGCGGTTCGTCAACGAGCGCGACGCGAACGTCATCGTGCCCCCCGCGATCGAAGGCGATCCCGAGCTCGAAGCGCTGTTCACGTCCGCGACCGACGCCTCCCGCGAGGCCTATGCCGAACTGCTCGCAGCGCTGGAGCACAAGCTCGAGGGCGTCACCGGTGCGGCGATGCGCAACAAGCAGGCGCGTCAGGCGGCTCGGTCCGTGTTGCCCAACGCCACCGAGACCCGGGTGGTCGTCACCGGTAACTACCGGGCGTGGCGTCATTTCGTGTCGATGCGCGCGTCCGAGCATGCCGACGTCGAGATTCGACGCGTCGCCGTCGCGTGTCTGCGCCAGCTGGCGACGGTAGCGCCGGACGTCTTCGGCGACTTCGAGATCTCGGTCCTCGCCGACGGCTCGGAGGTGGCGCACAGTCCGTTCGTCACCGAGGTCTGATCGAAGCGGTCGAGACCACCGGGTAACCTTTCCGACCATGACATACGGTGATGCCGCTCCGCCCATCCAGTCTCCGTTCGGCACGGTGCTCACCGCTATGGTGACCCCGTTCTCGGCCGACGGAAAGCTGGACATCGACGCGGGCGTGCGTCTTGCGCATCACCTCGTCGAGCAGGGCCACGACGGTCTCGTGCTGGCAGGTACGACCGGCGAGTCTCCCACCACCACCGAGAACGAGAAGCTCGATCTCATGCGTGCTGTCATCGCCGCCGTCGGCCACCGCGCTCGGATCATCGCAGGTGCCGGCAGCAACGACACCGCGCACAGCGTCGAACTGGCTCGTGACGCAGCCCGCGCAGGCGCGCACGGCCTCCTCGTGGTCACCCCGTACTACTCGCGTCCGCCTCAGTCGGGCATCTACGCGCACTTCACCGCCGTCGCCGACGCGACCGACCTACCGGTGATGCTGTACGACATCCCTCCGCGCTCGGTCGTCCCGATCGAAACGGAGACTCTGCGTCGTCTCGCCGACCATCCCCGCATTCTCGCGGTGAAGGACGCCAAGGGCGACCTCAACGCGGGCGCCGAGCTGATCGCGTCGACCGGCCTGCAGTTCTTCTCCGGAGACGACCCGTTGAACCTTCCGTGGCTGTCGGTCGGTGCCACCGGCTTCGTCAGCGTCATCGGACACCTCGTTCCCGCTCGCCTACGCGAATTGCACACCGCGTTCATGATGGGCGACATCGCCCGCGCACAGGCGATCAACGTCAGCCTCATCCCGGTCATCAAGTCCGTCGCACGCCTCGGTGGCGTCAGCGCGGCCAAGGCCGGACTGCGTCTCATCGGCCTCGACGTCGGTGAACCACGACTTCCCCAGGTGCCGCCGAGCATCGAACACATCGAATTGCTCGCAGCAGATCTGCGGGCAGCAGGAGTACTTGTATGAGCAGACCAGCACGATCACGCGGCCGCGCAACTCGAAGCGCAGGACCGCCCACTTCACGTCCCGCCCAGCAGTCACGACCCGTCGTGCAGAACTCGGCACGGACTCAGCGACCGGACAACCGTCGCGAGATAGACCCCACCGAGCGTCTCGGGACGCCGCCGAAGGCACCGTTCAAGGGCCTGCGTGTCGTCGCGCTCGGCGGCATCGGCGAGATCGGCCGCAACATGACGGTGTTCGAGCACCAGGGCAAGTTGCTGATCGTCGACTGCGGCGTCCTGTTCCCGGAGGACCAGCAGCCCGGCGTCGACCTGATTCTCCCGGACTTCCGGCACATCGAGAACCGCATGGCCGACGTCGAAGCCGTCGTGCTCACCCACGGCCACGAGGACCACATCGGCGCGGTGCCGTTCCTGCTGCGTCTGCGTCCCGATGTTCCCGTCGTCGGCTCGAAGTTCACGCTCGCGCTCGTCGCCGCGAAATGCCGTGAGCATCGGCTGCGCCCCAACCTCGTCGAGGTCACCGAGGGGGAGAAGACTACCCACGGGCCGTTCGAGTGCGAATATTTCGCCGTCAACCACTCGATTCCCGACGCGTTGGCAATCGCGATCCGTACCGACGCGGGCCTCGCATTGCACACCGGTGACATCAAGCTCGACCAGCTGCCCCTCGACGGCCGACTGACCGACCTGGCAGGCTTCTCGCGGCTCGGTGACGAGGGCGTCGACCTGTTCCTCGTGGACTCGACCAACGCGGAGGTTCCCGGATTCGTCACTCCCGAGCGTGAGATCGGCGGTGTCCTCGACACCGTCATCGGCAAGGCCAAGCAACGCGTCATCGTCGCGTCGTTCGCCAGCCACGTGCACCGCATTCAGCAGGTCATCGACGTCGCCGAGCGCTACAACCGCCGCGTCGCGTTCGTCGGCCGGTCGATGGTTCGCAACATGCAGATCGCTCAGGACCTCGGCTACCTCCGGGTTCCGGACGGTCTCGAGGTGAACGTCGACGTCGCCGCGACGCTGCCGGACGACCGACTCGTGTTGATCTCCACCGGATCTCAGGGCGAGCCGCTGTCGGCGCTGTCGCGCATGGCTCGCGGTGAGCACCGCCAGATCAACGTCAAGGCCAACGATCTCGTCGTGCTGGCGTCGTCGCTGATTCCGGGCAACGAGAATTCCGTCTTCGCCGTCGTCAACGGTCTCGCGAAGCGGGGCGCCACCGTCGTGACGCAGCAGAACGCCAAGGTGCACGTCTCCGGACACGCATCCGCCGGTGAGCTGCTGTACCTGTACAACGCGGTGCGTCCGACCAACGCCATGCCGGTGCACGGCGAGTGGCGCCACCTGCGCGCCAACGCCGCGCTCGCGAAGGCCACCGGTGTGGCCGAGGACCGCGTCGTGCTCGCCGAGGACGGCGTCGTCGTCGACATGGTCGACGGTCTCGCGCGCATCGTCGGCCAGGTACCGGTCGGCCACGTCTACGTCGACGGTCTGTCGGTCGGCGACGTCGGCGACTCCACGCTGTCGGACCGCCTGATTCTCGGCGAGGGCGGCTTCATCGCGATCACCGTCGCCGTCGATTCGACGACCGGACGTGCAGTCGCAGCTCCCGAGGTGTCGGGCCGCGGATTCTCCGACGACCCGGCTGCGCTCAAGGAAGCCGGCCAGCTCGTCGAAGCCGAGCTGCAGCGCCTCGCATCCGACGGCGTCACCGACACGCACCGCATCGCGCAAGCCGTGCGACGCGTCGTCGGTCGGTGGGTGGCGGAGAAGTATCGCCGCAAGCCGATGATCGTCCCGACGGTCATGGAAGTGGGATAACGCTCCTGCGGCAATCAATGCGTGCGTAGTCGGTCTCCGGACCGACTACGCACGCATCGGTCGTTCAGGCCAACAACCGCCACAGGCCGACGATGCCGAGCGCGACGATGGTCGCGCGGAGTGCGGTGGGAGACAAGCGCCGCCCGTAGCGAGCGCCGATCGACCCACCGACCAGAGAGCCGACGGCGATCAATCCCGCTGCGGCCCAACTGATCCGGTCGAACGCGACGATCGTGTACGCGACCGCCGCGACGATGTTGACGATCAGCGACAGCAGATTCTTCGCCGCGTTCATGCGCTGGATCGACTCCGGCAGCAGCGCTCCCATCACGCCGATCAACAGAATCCCCTGCGCCGCAGTGAAATAACCGCCGTAGATGCCGACGAGGAAAGTTCCGATCGTCAGCATCACGAGATGCCCTCGGCCGACGTGGTCGGCTGCCTTGCCGGCGGCCTCCGACCGTGATCGCGCCCAGGCTTGAATCCGAGGCTGCGCCACGACCAGGATCAGTGCCCCGATGAGCAGCACGGGAACGACTGCGGCGAACACGGTTTCCGGAAGGTGCAGCAGCAACCACGAACCGAGCAGAGCACCGAGGAACGACGCAGGAATCTGCCACCGCAGTCGGTTCCACTGGCCGCGCAGTTCGCGGCGATATCCCCACGTGCCGGACACGCCTCCCGCCACGAGTCCGACGGCGTTGGACATCGTCGCCACGACGGGCGGATAGCCGAACGCGACGAGCGTGGGGAACGTGATCAGCGTTCCCGAGCCGACGACGGCGTTGATGGCTCCGGCACCGAGTCCTGCAACGAGGATGATCACAATTTCGGAGATCGGCACCGGCCCGAGATTACGGCTCGCCCTGCGGCGCATCGCCGACGGGGCACGTACGGTGTATCGGTGTGAGCCTCGCACAACACGAACGCGCTGAACTCGTCTCGACTCTGACCGCGGTGGGGGAGTCCGCGCCGACGCTGTGCGGAGAGTGGACCGCACGCGATCTCGCCGCGCACCTCGTCGTTCGAGAACGGCGTCTCGACGCGGCGCCGGGAATTCTGGTGCCCTTCCTCGCCGGCTACACCGAACGGGTCCAGAAGGGCGTGGCGCGACAGCCGTTTCCGGAACTGGTGGCCGCGGTCGCGTCGGGACCCCCGGTCTGGTCGCCCTTCAAGGTGCTCGATCCGGTGATCAACGTCGGCGAGATGTTCGTGCACCACGAGGACCTGCGGCGCGCTCGGCCGGGATGGGAGCCGCGCGTGCTCTCGGAGGCGGTGGAGAACAAGCTGTGGTCGATCGCGTCGAAGATCGGACGTCTCGCGTACCGCGGGGCAGGCGTCGGCGTGATCCTTCGCACTCCTGACGGCCGGACTGCGACGGTGAGCAAGGGCGATCGATCCGTCGTCCTGATCGGGTTGCCGTCGGAGCTGCTGTTGGATGCGTTCGGCCGCTCCGAAGTCGTGATCGAGGCCGACGGCGACGCCGCCGACGTCGACGCTGTCCGGAAGCTCGACCGCAGCTTCTAGCCTGTTGCTCGTGTTGCGGATGGTTTCGAAGGTGCTCTTGCGACTAGCCTGAGGGCATGGCAGGAAAGACCAGCACTCGAAGTTCGCGAGCCGGCGGTGCCGGGGATTCGACGACGTCGCGTGCTTCGGGGGGATCGCGGAAGTCCTCCGGAGGACGAACGACGCGGACGGTGTCGACACCACGCAAAGCGACGGCACCGCGTAAGTCCAGCCCGGCGAAAGCCACTACGCGCACGCCGGCCGCGCGCAGGCCCGCCAAGAAGAAGTCCGGCGGGGGTGCGCTGAACGCGGTAGGCCGCGGCATCTCGTCGACCTGGTCGATGGCAGCCAAGGGCGTCGGCGCGACGACACGGACGGTCAGCAAGGCCAAGGACATCGAGCACGGTCACCGCCGCGACGGCATCGCCCTCGGGTTGATCGCCGTCAGCGTCGTCGTCGCAGCAGCCGTCTGGGTCAGCGCAGGCGGCCCCGTCGGTGAGTGGATCGAAATCGCGGTACGCGCCCTCGTCGGCGACGCCGGGTACATCGTGCCGGTACTCGGCGTGGCGCTCGCCGTCGTACTGATGCGGTCCGAGCCGAACCCCGAGATTCGCCCCCGGCTGGTTCTCGGTTCGATTCTGGTAGCTCTGCCGGTTCTCGGAATGTGGCACCTGGCCGCAGGATCGCCCGCGGATTCTGCGGGCCGCGCGACGGGCGGCGGCTTCTTCGGCTACGTCGCAGGTGGCCCGCTGGCCGACGGTGTCACGGTCTGGCTCGCCGTTCCGCTGCTGCTCCTCGCCGGGCTGTTCGGCGTACTCCTGCTGACCGGAACGACGGTCCGTGACGTCCCGGGTCGGCTGCGGTCGCTCTTCGGCACCGACAGCCGGGGCGACGAGTACGGCGACTACGACCCCGCCGATTTCGGTTCCGAGTTCGACGACGGCTACGGCGGTTACGACGACAGCGCTCTCGACGGCTACCCCGTCGACGGTGCCGATCCGTACAGTTCCACAGGCTCCACTCCTGCCGAAAACTATCCGACCGAGGAATACGTCCCGGTCAAGCGCCCGCGGTCGCGTCGAACGCCGCCGCCCGAGGCGCCGACCGAGGTCATCCCGCCGGGACCCGAACCCACGCCGGAACCCGTCGCGGCACCTGCTGCTGAGGCGCCTTCCCGTCCGAAGCCGAAGCCCGTCGTCAAGGCGACCGAACCGAAGCCGACGTCCGACGAGGACAAGATCGTCGTCGATCGCGTCGTGGACGGCGACTACACACTGCCGTCGCTGTCGCTGCTGATCGACGGGGATCCGCCCAAGACGCGCAGCCAGGCCAACGACGCGATGATCGAGGCCATCTCCGAGGTGCTCGAGCAGTTCAAGATCGACGCCGCGGTCACCGGCTTCACCCGAGGCCCGACGGTCACCCGGTACGAGGTCGAGCTCGGTCCCGGTGTCAAGGTCGAGAAGATCACCGCGCTGCATCGCAACATCGCGTACGCAGTGGCCACCGACAACGTGCGTCTCCTCGCGCCGATCCCGGGCAAGTCCGCCGTCGGCATCGAGGTGCCCAACTCCGACCGTGAGATGGTGCGTCTCGCCGACGTGCTGACCGCGCCGTCGACGCGCAAGGATCACCATCCGCTGGTGATCGGGCTCGGCAAGGACATCGAGGGTGACTTCGTCAGCGCGAACCTCGCGAAGATGCCGCACCTCCTCGTCGCCGGTTCCACGGGTTCGGGTAAGTCGAGCTTCGTGAACTCGATGCTCGTCTCGCTGCTCGCACGTGCGACGCCCGAGGAAGTGCGGATGATCCTGATCGACCCGAAGATGGTCGAGCTGACGCCGTACGAAGGAATCCCGCACCTCATCACCCCGATCATCACGCAGCCGAAGAAGGCAGCGGCGGCGCTCGCCTGGTTGGTCGAGGAGATGGAGCAGCGCTATCAGGACATGCAGGTCAACAAGGTCCGGCACATCGACGACTTCAACAAGAAGGTCAAGTCGGGCGAGATCACGGCGCCGCTCGGTAGCGAGCGCGTGTACCGGCCGTACCCGTACATCCTGGCGATCGTCGACGAGCTCGCCGACCTGATGATGACCGCGCCCCGCGACGTCGAGGACGCGATCGTCCGCATCACGCAGAAGGCGCGTGCGGCCGGTATCCACCTCGTGCTGGCCACGCAGCGACCGTCCGTCGACGTCGTCACCGGTCTGATCAAGACGAATGTGCCGTCACGACTCGCGTTCGCGACGTCGTCGCTCACCGACTCGCGCGTCATTCTCGATCAGCCGGGCGCCGAGAAGCTCATCGGAATGGGCGACGCCCTGTTCCTGCCGATGGGTGCGGGAAAGCCGACGCGTCTGCAGGGTGCATTCATCACCGACGAGGAAATCGGCGCTGTCGTCGACTTCGCGAAGAACCAGGCGGAGCCGGAATACAACGAGACCGTCACCGCGGCCAAGGCGTCGGACAAGAAGGACGTCGATCCGGACATCGGCGACGACCTCGACGTGCTGCTGCAGGCGGTGGAGCTCGTCGTGACGAGTCAGTTCGGTTCGACGTCGATGCTGCAGCGCAAGCTCCGCGTCGGATTCGCGAAAGCGGGCAGGCTGATGGATCTCATGGAGAACCGGGGAGTGGTCGGGCCGAGCGAAGGCTCCAAGGCCCGCGAAGTGCTCGTCAAGCCGGAGGAGCTCGACGGTCTGCTCTGGTCGATCAAGGGCGGCGACCCGGACGAGGCGCCTGCCGAGGAGTGATGCGCCTGCGGTGCCCGTGCGCGGTTGGTACGACCCTGGGCCAACCAATTACGCACGGGCCGCGCAGCGGCACTAAGCGAACGCGCCCATGACGGGGGTCCATTCGGTGACGACGGACGCCTCGACGAGGTTCTCGACCTGGAACGGGTCCTGAGCGAACAGCTCGACCACGGACTCGCGGTCGGTGCCTTCGACGATGATGAGTGCGCCGCTGCCGTCGGCGAACGGGCCGCTGGACACGAGGGTCTTCTTCTCCAGCAGGTCCCTCAGCCATTCGCGGTGCGTCGCACGGTGCGTGTCACGCCCGTCGGTGGTGCTGGGCGAGTACGTGTAGACAACGGAGAACAACGCCATGGAACTGATTCCTTCGTTCGAGCAGTGAGAAAGGGACAGCACGAATCCTGTCAGAGCGACAGCAGCATGCGGGTATTGCCGAGTGTGTTGGGCTTCACGTAGCTCAGATCCAGGAATTCGGCGACGCCGGTGTCGTAGGACCGGCACATCTCGGCGTACACCTCGGCGGTGACCGGGGTGCCGTCGATCTCGGCGAATCCGTGGCGTGCGAAGAAGTCGACCTCGAAGGTCAGTACGAACAGACGGCCGAGCGACAACTCACGCGCGACGCTGATCAGCTTCTCGACGATGAGGTGGCCCGCGCCGTGACCCTTGGCCGACGGATCGACCGCGACGGTGCGCACCTCGCCCAGATCCGCCCACAGGACGTGCAGCGCGCCGCAGCCGATGACCGTGCCTGCGCGCTCGGCGACCCAGAACTCCTGCACCGCCTCGTACAGCGTGACGAGGTTCTTCTCCAGCAGGATCTTGCCCGCGTAGATGTCGATCAGCCGCTTGATCTCGGGGATGTCGGACGTGCGCGCGCGTCGAACCTGCAGTTCGTCGCCGCCGTGTGGCCGGGCGACGTCGGTAGGTGCTGGTTCTTCGGTCGCGTCGACGCCCAGTCGACTCGCCCGGTTCGGCGCAGAAGTCATGTGGTGAACAGTAGTCAACGCCCCAACCGATATTCTTTCCGTGTGTCCGTCACCGAAGAGCTTCCCCTGCGGCAAGGACATCGTTGTCGACCGAGCTCGCGCGGGGGCGGGGCAGTATGACCGAACCCGTCGTTCCCAGCTCTCGATTGCCACACGGCAATTCCACGACAGGAAGTTCCGACCCCGTACCCGTCGTCAACATAGCCAACGTGCTCACGGTCCTCCGTATAGCGCTCGTACCCGTGTTTCTCGTCGTCCTGTTCGCCGACGGCGGCCACGACACGACGTGGCGCATCGGCGCGACAGTCGTGTTCGCGGCGGCGGCCATCACCGACAGAATCGACGGCCAGCTCGCCCGGAAGTACGGTCTCGTCACCGACTTCGGCAAGATGGCCGACCCGATAGCCGACAAAGCGCTCATCGGTGCGGCACTGATCGGATTGTCGATACTGGGTGACCTGCCGTGGTGGGTCACCGTCGTCATCGCGGTGCGCGAGGTGGGCATCACCCTGGTGCGCTTCGCCGTCATCCGGCACGGCGTCATTCCCGCGGGTCGCGGCGGCAAGGTCAAGACTCTCGTGCAGAGCTTCGCGATCGGCATGTATCTCGCCCCGCTGCCGGACGAAGTTCGCTTCGCATCGGTGACGCTGATGGGACTCGCGGTCTTCCTGACGGTCTACACCGGTCTCGACTACGTCGTACAGGCCGTCCGTCTGCGGCGTGGAGTGTCGTCGTCGTGACGGATCCGCTCGTGGACGGAATCGGGGTGGACCGGCTCGTCGCCGAGCTGACGCGTCGCGGCCAGACCGTCGCGACCGCCGAGTCGCTGACGGCGGGCCTGCTGGCCGCAACCGTGGCAGGCGTCCCCGGCGCGAGCGCGGTGTTGCGCGGCGGACTGGTCGTCTACGCCACCGATCTGAAGTCGACGCTGGCCGGCGTCGATCGCGACGTGCTGGATACCGATGGGCCGGTCGCGGCCACCACGGCCGCCTCCCTCGCGGACGGTGCCCGCCGAACCTGCTCGGCCGACTGGGGCGTCGGACTCACCGGAGTCGCGGGACCCGATTCGCAGGACGGGCATCCCGTGGGCACGGTCTTCGTCGGTATCGCGGGCCCCGACGGCACCGACGTGAACGAACTCCGACTGTCGGGCGACCGCTGGACGATCCGACGGGATACAGTCCGTGAAGCCGTGTCGGAACTGCTCCGACGCGTGCTGAGCGGTACGGACGTATAGGGTCGGGAACCAATCGGACCGTGTCGAGCGTTGTAGCTTACGACGGTTCACAGACTCTGAGGAGGAGCGAGATGGCGCTGCTATTGCGTGAAGCACTCGGCGACAGTCTGCGGCGCACTCGCGTTGCGCAGAGTCGCACGTTGCGCGAGGTCTCGAACACCGCCCGCGTCAGCCTCGGATACCTGTCCGAGGTCGAACGTGGACGCAAGGAGGCATCGAGTGAGCTCCTGAACGCGATCTGCGAAGCCCTGGCGGTTCCGCTGTCCGACGTCCTGAACGACGTCAGCGAGAGCCTGTCCGAGTCGACTGCAGCCGAGAAGCCCACTGTCGACGCCGCCGAGCAGTCGCCGCGTATCGCCGGAGACACCCGAGTGGTCATTCCAGCCCCTGCACGCGCACTTGCTGCCGCCTGATTCGTCATCGGCGCTAGTGTGAAACTTGCAGTTCGCACGACACCAGCATCGACCCACACGCGTCTGACGCGGCGCCCTGAGATGGAGGCAGGATCAACCCATGGCTAATCCTTTCGTCAAGGCCTGGAAGTACATGATGGCGCTCTTCAATTCCAAGATCGACGAGAAGGCCGACCCCAAGGTTCAGATTCAGCAGGCAATCGAGGACGCGCAGCGGCAGCATCAGGCGCTGTCCCAGCAGGCCGCCTCGGTGATCGGCAACCAGCGTCAGCTGGAGATGAAGCTGAGCCGTCAACTCGACGAGGTCGAGAAGCTGAATGCGAACGCGCGTCAGGCCGTCACGTTGGCGGACCAGGCAGCTGCCGCGGGTGACACCGAGAAGGCGACGCAGTACACCAACGCGGCCGAGGCGTTCGCCGCTCAGCTGGTCACGGCAGAGCAGGGTGTCGAGGACCTGAAGGTGCTCCACGACCAGTCGTTGCAGGCGGCGTCGCAGGCCAAGAAGGCAGTCGAGCAGAACGCCATGGCGTTGCAGGCGAAGGTCGCCGAGCGCACTAAGCTGCTCAGCCAGCTCGAGCAGGCGAAGATGCAGGAGAAGGTCAGCGAGTCGCTGCGGTCGATGGACAGCACGCTGGCTGCCCCCGGAAACACGCCGAGCCTCGACGCAGTGCGCGACAAGATCGAACGTCGTTACGCGGACGCGCTCGGTTCGGCCGAGCTGGCTCAGAACTCGGTGTCCGGCCGCATGATGGAAGTTCAGCAGGCGTCGGTGCAGATGGCAGGACACAGCAGGCTCGAGCAGATCCGTGCCTCGATGGCGGGCGACTCGCTGCCGTCGGGCAACACGGCCGCGCAGAAGCCGTCGATTGCCAAGCCGAACACCACGCCGGAACCTCCCGTTCAGAACTGACACGGACAGATTTCTCGGACGATGAACAGCCAGGATCATGGCCGACCACGACAGTGGTCGGCCATGCCCGTTTCGCAGACGGTGCCCCGCGTGCGCGGCGCCGCGAGTTCGGCGCGCAGGATGGGCGAATCGCTCGTCGACGCCGCCAGCCGATGGAACGATCCGCGCCAGAAGCAGATTCGTCGAATTCGGCGTGCCCGTCGTCGTGGGTCGTGGTTCGGCGGCGCGTCGGGAGTGTCGGCCGTGTCGACGGCGGGGCTCGCGGTGACGTCGATGCCCGAGTGGACGATGGTCGCCACCGGTGGCAGTGCCCTGGTGCTCGCGGTCCCGGCGGTGTTGGCGATAGGTCGCTATCGCACGCTGAAAGCGCAGCCGCTGCCTCCTGCGCGGCCCGGTCGTGCCACGTTGCCGGACCGCTCGTCGGCGGCTCACGCGCCCATGACGCGTCTCACCGGTGCCCAGCGGAGTCTGTACGAGCTCACCGGCATACTCGCGCGTTCCGAGTCCGTCGACCCGGTCGAACTGGCGGAGACGACGGATGTCGCCACATCAGCGGCGAACGCACTCACGGCGATGTCGGCCGACGTCGTGTCGATGGAACGCGCGGCCGCGTCGAACAGTGCAGCGGCCGAGCATCTCGCGCCGACGATTCGGGGCGCCGCAGACCAGCTGGATCGCGGCGTCGATCAGTTCGAGGAACTCGTTGCCGCTGCTGCACGGTTGACGGCGCCCGCACAGTTACCGTCGAGCACAATCGACATGCGGCGCGCCGAGCTGACGTCGGCGACCGATCGGCTCGACGGATGGGCGACTGCGCTCGCCGAACTCGCCGAGATCCGGCGTCGTCACCCCTAGGCGAACGGCCTCAGGGTGTTCCCCCATCTTTCCCTGAACTCACTGCTGACCTGGTGATTTCCCGCTTCCGCCGTGTGAGGATCGATCTCGACACACGAAGAAGGGAAAGCCATGCTCTGGAAAATCCTCGGAATCATCGTCCTGGTCTGGATCGCGTTCGCCGTCCTGGGAGCAGTCGTCAAGGGGCTGTTCTGGGTGGCCGTCGCGGCCGCGATCGCGTTCGGAATCTACTGGCTCGTCAAGGCCATCGGCTCGGCCGAGAACCGCGACCTCACGAAGCTGTAGCACTGCCGTGCAGCGGTGACGTCTCGCCGACGAGCACCGTCACCGCTCGCGGGACCGCCTCGATGCGGACCGGAAGTGGCGGAAACCGTTCGCCATCGGCATACGCGACCATCCCCGGCGCCGTCAATCTCACGTGAGACGAGCGGTGCACGTCGACCTCGGGAAGCTCGACGTGCGTTCCCTTGTACAGCGTGGGGGACAGTCGCACGAGACGTGTCCGCGAACTCGCGCGGACCACGGTGACGTCCAGTAGGCCGTCGTCGACGCGGGCGTCGGGACAGATCGCCATTCCGCCGCCGTACGTGGGTCCGTTGCCCACGGTTACCAGCGTCGCCTCGAGATCGAGTGTCACGTCGTCGAGTTCGATCGAATACGGAATGGGGCGCAGCTTCGTCAGTTCGAGCACCATCGCGAGGTTGTAGCGCAACGGACCCCGCGGCCATCGGAGCCGGTTGGCGCGCTCGGTGACGAGGCTGTCGAATCCGCTGGACAGTACCGTCGCGAACCACCGACCGTCGGCTCGGCCGAGGTCCATCGTGCGCCGAGAATTGCGTGCGACGATGTCCGCGGCAGCGGCCGGATCGCCGTGCGGCACACCGAGCAACCGCGCAAGATCGTTACCGGTGCCCGCAGGCACCACCGCGAGTGCCGTCGACGTGGTGGCGACGGCCTGCAGGGCGAGATTGACCATGCCGTCACCGCCGACGACCACGACGGTGTCGGACCCGGTGCGGACGATGCGCCGGGTCGCGTCGAGTGCGTCGCCGGGGGTGCGGCCCACCACCGTCGTGACATCCAGACCCCGCTCCCGTAGTCGCGTGGTGACGGCCTCGGTCACGGCGGGCGCACGGCCGTTCCCCGCAACGGGGTTGGTCAGGACCGTGACCGATCGAGTCATGGGATCAGCTTGCCAGGATTCAGAATTCCTGCGGGATCGACCGCCGACTTGATCGAACGAAGGATCGCGGCGCCGACTGCACCGACTTCCTGCGGCATCCACGCGCGGTGGTCGCTGCCGACGCCGTGATGGTGAGTGACGGTTGCGCCCGACCCCACCATCGCGTCGGTCGCGGCGGCTTTCGCGCCTGACCACTGAGTGATCGGGTCGGCTGCCGCAGCGCAGACGACGGTGAAGTACAGCGATGCGCCGGTCGCGTAGACGTGCGAGATGTGACACATGACGACGGCCGGAGTCCCTGCGGCACCGAGGGATTCGACGAGCGAACTCGCGACGGCCGTTCGGACGGAATTCAGCGACGACCACCGCGCCGCCGTTTCCAGCGTCTCTGCGAGAGCGCCCACGTCCAGTAGCGAATCGCGGAGGTACGGCGCATCGAAGCGGCCGCGTTCCCATGCCCGTGCCGCACCCTCGTCGACGGAGGATCCGCCGGAGCGCTCGAGCACGTCGTCGACGTCGGCAACCCGGCGTGCGACGTCGGATGCAGTTCCGTCGAACGTCATGATCGCGAGGCAGCCGCCCTGGGGTGCATCGTCGTGACCGGACAGCGCTGCGTTGATGCCGGTTTCGGCCTCGTCGGACAGTCGCATGACCGTCGGCCGACCGGGGAGGTCTGCGATGATGCGGAACGCCTCCGCGCCCGCGGCGAAGTCGGGGAATCGCCACGCGCGGTACGCCGTGGTCTCGGGGGCCTCACGCACCCGGACGGTGACGTCGGTGATGATGCCGAGCGTGCCTTCGGATCCGAGAAACACCTGGCGCAGGTCCGGTCCGGCAGCCGACGCAGGTGCTCGGCCCGGCCGGGCGACACCGGTCGGCGTCACAACGGTGAGCGACTCGACCATGTCGTCGAATCGACCGTATCCCGCCGACGCTTGTCCCGACGACCGCGTCGCAGCGAACCCGCCGATGGTGGCGTACTGGAAGGACTGTGGGAAATGCCCGAGGGTGAGGCCGTGTCGGCCCAACAGTTCTTCGGCCTCGGGACCGGTCACGCCCGCCTGGAGTACAGCGGTTCTCGAATCCAGGTCGAGATCCGTCAGCGCGCACATCCGTCGGGTGCTGACTGCCACGACGGCGTCGAACCAGTCACGTACCGGATCGAGACCGCCGACGACGCTGGTGCCACCGCCGAACGGGACCACCGCGATCGAGGCGTCGCTGCAGAATGTCAAGATCGTTTCGACCTGACGGGCGTCGGCAGGGAAGACGACGGCGTCGGGCGCGGACTGTGCGTCGGGACTGCGTCGGTTCAGCAGATCGGTCGTGCTCTTGCCGCCGAGATGTAGCAGACGCACCGCGTCGCCCGTCGCAACGTGGTTCTCGCCGACGATCTCTTCCAGCGCACGCCGCGCGTCGTGGGTCAGTGCGCTCGAGGTGAGTCGGACGTCGGAGGCGTTCCGGTGCGCGGATTCCGGTGCGTCGAGCCCGAGGACGGTACGCAGGATGGAGCGCGTACGCGCAGGCAGCGGTGTCTGGTGCTCGCGCAACCCCCACGCGTCCCACGCCATCATCGGCGCGCGCGATGCGGGCCGCTCCACCGAGGGTTGTTCGCGCATGATCTATAGTGTTACACAGCATAGGTGTTTGTAACTCGGCAAGCGCGAGTTGCTCCGATGTCTTCTGCGAACGGGGTGTAGTGGTGGTCGAGCCGTCCGTCGTCCAGAGTGTCGCAACCGAAGCGCCGAGGACCGAAGTGACGCAGACCGTCGACGATCAAGTGCTCGACGCCGCGCGCTCGTGCATTCTCGAATTCGGTGTCCGGCGAACGACTTTGGCCGAGATCGCGCGCCGCGCAAAGGTCAGTCGGCCAACCGTCTACCGGCGTTGGGCGGACACGCGCGCCGTGGTGTCGAGTCTTCTCACGCGTGAAATAGGCTCGGTGATGCCCTCGTTCGAGGCGGGTGCCCAGGCCCGCGAACAGCTCGCGTCCGCGGTGTCCGTCGTCGCCGATCGGGTGCGGCTTCACCCGTTGTTCGTCAAGATCCTTCGATCGGACCCCGACATTCTCGCGACCTACATCCTGCATCGGCTCGGAACCAGCCAATCGCTCATCATCGACGCTCTGGCGCCGATCCTCGAGAGCGGCCAGCGGGACGGTTCCATTCGTGAGGGACAGCCGGTCCACATGGCGACGGTGTTGCTGTTGATGGTCCAATCCGCCGTTCAGTCCGCCGAGATGGTGGCCGACAGAATTCCCGGTGACGTTCTGGTCGCCGAATTCGCGTACGCCGTCGACGCCTACCTAAGTCCACGCGTCGAGTGACGTCTGCGGCGAGCGCACGGCTCGACGGCGACCGCCGTCGGCGAGAACTCGCAGCGCTGTTCGACGGCTCGCCGGTCGACGTACTCGTCGTCGGCGGGGGCATCACGGGAGCGGGTATCGCGCTCGACGCCGCGTCGCGCGGACTTCGAACCGTGTTGGTGGACAAGCACGATCTCGCGTTCGGCACGAGCCGGTGGAGTTCGAAGCTCGTCCACGGTGGTCTCCGGTACCTCGCGTCGGGCAATGTCGCCATCGCACACGAAAGTGCCGTCGAGCGAGGCATTCTGATGACGCGCACCGCTCCTCATCTGATTCGTCGTCTGGCTCAGGTCGTTCCACTTCTCCCGGAGGTGTCGCGGTCGTCGGCCACGGTCGTGCGCGCCGGATTCCTGGCCGGTGACGTGCTGCGGCGATCCGCAGGCACTTCCGTTGCAGTACTCCCGAATTCGCGGTCCATCGGTGCCGATGCCGTCGCGGCGCAGGTGCCGATCGTGCAGCGACACGGGTTACGCGGGGGTCTGATGGCGTGGGACGGCCAACTCGTCGACGACGCGCGTCTCGTCGTCACCGTCGCGCGGACGGCCGCGCTGCACGGTGCGTCGATCCTGACGGGTGTGGCCGCGTCGGAGGTCGATCGCACGTCGGCGCTGCTCACGGACGGGGACACCGGCACGTCGACGCGAGTGCGCGCAGGCGTCGTCGTCAACGCAGCGGGGGTGTGGGCGGGCCAGGTCGATCCACGAATCTCGTTACGGCCCAGCAGGGGAACGCATCTCGTGTTCGACGCGTCGACGTTCGGCGGGATGACGAGTTCGTTGACCATTCCGATTCCGGGGGAGCGGAACCGGTTCGTGTTCGCGCTGCCTGCACCGCACGGCCGCGTCTACGTTGGACTGACGGACGTCGCGACCGACGGACCCATTCCCGACGAGCCGCGCGCGACCGACGACGAGATCGAGTTCCTGCTCGACGTCGTGGGTACCGCCGTCGATCCCGCACCGACGGTGTTCGACGTCGTGGGTACCTTCGCCGGTCTTCGGCCGTTGCTCGACTCGGGCGGTAGGACTTCGGCCGCTACGCGCACTGCCGACGTCTCGCGCCGGCATGCGATTCTCGACGACGGCGACGGACCGATCGGTGTCGTGGGCGGGAAGCTGACGACGTATCGCAGGATGGCCGAGCATGCCGTCGACGCCGCTGTCGCCGCAACGAGACTGCCTGCGGGTCCCTGCAGGACCGCGTCGATTCCGTTGGTCGGCGCCGGGCCGATCGCGGAGCCGGTTCCGGAGCGGCTCGTGACCCGATACGGTGCGGAGGCTGCGCTCGTGGCCGCCCTCGCCGACACGATGCCCGACGGCACTGCGCCCGTCGCGGACGGAATCGACGTGTCCGTCGCCGAACTCGCGTTCGCGGTGCGTTACGAAGGAGCCCGCACCGTTGCCGATCTCCTCGATCGACGGACGAGAATCGGTCTGGTGGAAGCGGATCGCGAACGGGCGGTCGACGCGGCGACACGGGTGCTCGCCGAACACGACTAGCTACCCGCGGGTGTGGCACGCTGAGCGTCGTGCGAGTAGCAGTGGTGGCGGGACCTGATCCAGGACATGCTTTTCCGGCGATCGCACTGTGCCTGAGGCTGATCGAGGCGGGCGACAGTCCGGTTCTGTTCACCGGGTCCCGGTGGCTGGTTGCGGGCACCGAAGCAGGTATCGACACTCGCTTGCTGAAGGGACTCGCGCCGCGCCCGGAGGACGACGACATGGATGCGGGCCAGCGGATTCACGCGCGCGCCGCGTTCATCTCGACCGAGTTGCTTCCCGATCTGAGGGACGTCGCACCCGACCTCGTCGTGTCCGACATCCTGACGGCGGGAGGAGGTATCGCTGCCGAACGTCTCGGCATTCCCTGGGTCGAGCTCGCGCCGCACCCGTTGTACGCGCCGTCGAAGGGCTTGCCGCCCATCGGCAGTGGGCTCGCCCCGGGAACCGGTATCCGCGGGAGGATCCGCGACGCACTGATGCGGTCCGCGACGGGACGGTCCATCGCGCGCGGCAAGGCGCAGCGCGGTCTCGCGCGCGAGAGCGTGGGTCTGCCTGCGGAGGATCCTGGGCCCGTCGCACGTCTGATCGCGACCATCCCCGCACTCGAGGTCCCGAGGCCGGACTGGCCCGCGGAGGCACACGTCGTCGGCCCGCTGTTGTGGGAGCCGACGGCCGAGACGTTGTCGGTCCCGTCCGGCTCGGGTCCCGTCGTGATGGTGGCGCCGTCGACGGCGTTCACCGGCGCGCACGGCATGCTCGACGCGACCCTGGAGGGCCTGTCCGGACGTGGCGTCCGGGTGGTCGCGTCGATGCTCGACGAACCGCCCGCCGATCTACCGAGCTGGGCCAACGCGGGCCTGGGGCGTCAGGACGAGCTGCTGACGCACGCGGACGTCGTCGTCTGCGGCGGCGGACACGGCATGCTCGCGAAAGCGCTGATCCACGGAGTACCCGTCGTCGCGATTCCCGGAGGCGGGGATCAGTGGGAGCTCGCCAATCGCGCCGAACGGCAGGGGAGCGCCGTCGTGGTTCGGCCGCTGAGCCCACAGGCAGTGGCCGACGCGGTTCTGCGTGTGATCGGGGATGCGGCGTTCGCGCGTGCCGCGGAGGCGGCCGCAGCCGGCGCCGCCGACGTGAAGGACCCCGTGGAGGTCTGCCACCGCGCGCTGGGGTGACGCATCGTCGGTTACGGTTGACGTGTGCGTCTGACCGAGTTTCGTGAGTTGCTGACAGAAGAGTTCGGCCAGGTTCGGGGAGATTCCATGCTCGTCGATCACGTCATCCAGAGCCTGGGCGGGCAGACCGGGGCCGAAGCGATCGAAGCCGGGGTCGATCCACGCGACGTGTGGCGTGCCCTGTGCAGCGAATTCGACGTGCCGCGCGATCGCTGGTGAAAGTTCCGTCGGCGTGTCGATAGCCCGAATCGAACTATCGAACACGTGTTCGCCTATGCTGGTGTCATTCGGTGCGCAGCGGTTCGAGACGTTTTCTGTCGGTGCCTAGCTCTACCGTTACCGGCAACACGTTCGACGCGAAGCTGAACGAGACCATACGAGGAGATCACGATGCCTGCTTACGATCGCGACAAAGCGCTCGATCTCGCCCTTGCGCAGATCGACAAGAACTTCGGCAAGGGATCGGTGATGCGCCTCGGTGACGAGGTTCGTCAGCCGATCGCTGTCATTCCCACCGGCTCGATTGCTCTTGACGTCGCGCTCGGCATCGGCGGACTGCCGCGCGGCCGCGTCATCGAGGTCTACGGTCCGGAATCCTCCGGTAAGACCACGGTTGCGCTGCACGCTGTGGCGAATGCGCAGCGCAACGGCGGAATCGCCGCGTTCATCGACGCGGAACACGCACTCGATCCCGACTACGCCAAGAAGCTCGGCGTCGACACCGATGCGCTTCTGGTCTCTCAGCCGGACACCGGTGAGCAAGCGCTCGAGATCGCGGACATGCTGATTCGCTCCGGCGCACTCGACATCCTGGTCATCGACTCGGTGGCAGCGCTCGTGCCGCGCGCCGAGATCGAGGGCGAGATGGGTGACAGCCACGTCGGTCTGCAGGCTCGCCTGATGAGCCAGGCGCTGCGCAAGATGACCGGTGCTCTGAGTAACTCGGGCACCACGGCGATCTTCATCAATCAGCTGCGCGAGAAGATCGGTGTCATGTTCGGATCGCCGGAGACCACCACCGGTGGTAAGGCGCTCAAGTTCTACTCGTCCGTCCGCCTCGACGTTCGTCGTATCGAAACCCTCAAGGACGGTACCGAGGCAGTCGGTAACCGTACGCGCGTGAAGATCGTCAAGAACAAGGTCGCACCGCCGTTCAAGCAGGCCGAGTTCGACATCCTGTACGGCAAGGGCATCAGCCGCGAGGGCTCGTTGATCGACATGGGCGTCGAGCACGGGTTCATCCGCAAGTCGGGCTCATGGTTCACCTACGACGGTGACCAGCTCGGCCAGGGCAAGGAGAACGCCCGTAAGTTCCTGCTCGAGAACCCGGACGTTCGCGACGAGATCGAGAAGAAGATCATGGAGAAGCTCCAGATCGGCGCCGACGTCACGGCCACCGACGACGCGGCTGCTCCGGTCGACTTCTGACGCTCCGATGCCGGCAGTGGAGGGTGGTGGAACCGAAGCGCAGGCGAAGGACGTCTGCCTTCGGTTGCTGACCGACCGTGCTCGGAGTCGTCACGAGCTCGAGACGAGTCTGGCGAAGAAGGGCTTCTCTGCGGAGGTGTCCACTGCCGTTCTTGCTCGTCTCGAAGCGGCCAAGCTCGTCGACGACGCCGCGTTCGCGGAGCAGTGGGTGCACTCGCGGCACACGTACTCCGGCAAGGGCAAGCGTGCGATCGGCCTGGAACTCCGCAACAAGGGTGTCACGGGTGCGCACGCGCAGAACGCGCTGGATCAGATCGACAGCGAGGACGAACGCGCACGCGCAACGGAATTGGTCCGTAAGAAGTGTCGAACACTTCGGTTGCCGAGTCCGAATGACCCCGATGCGCGTGCAGAACGAGACAAGATTGTCCGCAGGCTCGTCGGAATGCTTGCGCGCCGCGGCTATTCGCAGGGCATGGCGTTCGGAATCGTCAAGTCCGAACTCGATGCGCTCGGTGCCGACACCGAAGACTTCGACGGTGAACACCTCGGGTGATCGTCCACCCGTAACTACCCGTCGAAAACGCGAGGCCCGCAACACGATCGATCCGTGTTGCGGGCCTCGCCTCGTATGTGGACGCCTCGTAGATCAGGATTTCGTGGAGATCAGGCTGCTCCGGCCGGGCCGCCACCGAAGTCCGCGGCTGCCACCACACCGCCGCCGCCGGTCCTGCGCTTCTTCTGCCGCATCCGTCGTTCGACGACGGTCGCGAGCTTCGTCAGCAGCGAGTTCACGATGATCATGATGATCGCGACGATGATCAGAGCCGGCAGGTAGTTGCCGTAGAACGCACCGACCTGCTGACCGGCGCGGACCACTTCGACGTAACCGATGAGGTAGCCGAGCGCGGAGTCCTTCAAGGCGACGACCATCTGCGAGATGATGGCAGGCAGCATCGCCGTGATCGCCTGCGGCAGCAGGACGATTCTCATGACCTGGCCCTTACGCATACCGAGCGCCGAGGCGGCTTCGGTCTGGCCCTTCGGCAGCGAATTGACGCCCGCGCGAACGATTTCCGCGATGACCGAACCGTTGTACAGCGTCAGGCCGGTGACCACCGCGGCGAGAGCCAGGTACTTGACCTTGAAGACCTCGTACTCCGCGTACACCGCGTAGAGGAAGATCATCAGGATCAGAACCGGCACTGCTCGGAACAATTCGACGATCACGCCGCTGACGACGCGGACCGACCGATGATCGGACAGTCGGCCGATGCCGAGGACTGCACCGAGGATCAGCGCGAAGACGATCGACAGCGCGGCCGCGACCAAGGTGCCCTGGAGACCCGGCAAGAGGTAGGTGGTCCAGGTCGTCGATTCGAGGAACGGATCCCATTTGTCCGACGTCAACTGGCCTTTGGCGTCGAGCGCGCGGTAGATCAGGTAGGCGATGCCGAGGGACACCACCAGCACGACACCGGACAGGATGCGATAGCGAATTCGCGCTTTGGGTCCTGGAACGTCATAGAGAACCGCTACGGCGTCACTCATCACTTCACCGCCAATCGCTTGCTGAGGTAGCCGAACAGAAGCCCGGTCGGAAGCGTCAGGATGACGAAGCCGAGTGCGAAGATGCCACCGACGACGAAGATCGCGGCCTCGTTCTCGATCATCGTCTTCATGAGCAGCGAGGCTTCCGCGACGCCGATCACGGACGCGATGGTCGTGTTCTTGGTCAGTGCGATCAGGACGCTGCCGAGCGGCCCGATCACGGCTCGAAACGCCTGTGGGAGAACGACGATCGTGATGTTCTGGGTGAACGTCATACCGAGCGAACGGCCCGCTTCGGCTTGACCGACCGGAACGGTGTTGATGCCGGACCTCAGCGACTCGGCGACGAACGACGCCGTGTAGACACTCAGTCCGAGAATCGCGAGCCGGAAGTTGTTGTCCACCAAGAACGTCGGAGAATCCTGAGGCGCCAGTGCGACACCCATCGTCTGGTACAGGCCGAACGACGTGAACAGAATGATCAGCGTCAGGGGAGTGTTACGGAAGATCGTGACGTATCCGGTGGCGATGGCGCGCGCGATCGGAATCGGTGACACGCGCATCGCCGCGATGATGGTACCGATGATCAGGGCGCCGATCGCGGACAGAACCGTCAACTTGATGGTCATGATGAACGCGTCGACGAGTTGATCGCCGTACTTGCTCAGAAGGTTCAATGTGGGGATGTCCTATCGGCTCGAATGGGCCGCCTCGCCCCGGTGCGCCGACATTCGGTGCGCACCAGGGCGAGGCGCAGAGCGTCAGTAACGGTCGACGGTCGGCTCGGCGGGCAGCTCGTACCCGGATGCACCGACGGTCTCCTCGAACGCGGTCGCCCATGCGCCGCTCGTGACCATCTCCTCGATGGCGTCGTTGATCTGGTTGCGTCCCTCGGTGTCGTCCTTCGCGAGGCCGATGCCGTAGTTCTCGGTGGTGAACGGCTCTCCGACGACCTTCAGCTCACCGGGGTACTGCGCCGCGTAGCCGGCGAGAATGATGTCGTCGGTGGTGACGGCGTCGACGGCGCCGTTACGCAGGGCCTCGACGCATGCGGAGTAGGTGTCGTACTCCTGGAGCTGGACGTCCTGGGCGTACTTGTCCTTCACGTTCTGTGCCGGGGTGGAACCGGTGACCGAGCACAGCTTCTTGCCGCCGTTGAGCGAGTCGGGGCCCGTGATGTCGGTGTTGCTCTCGGAGACCAGGAGCGACTGTCCGGCAACGAAATACGGTCCGGCGAAGCCGACCTTCTCCTTGCGGGCGTCGGTGATCGAGTAGGTAGCGACGACGTAGTCGACCTCGCCGTTCTGGATCAAGGTCTCGCGCTGTGCGGACGGAGCTTCCTTGAATTCGATGTTCTCCTCGGACACGCCGAGCTGTCCGGCGACGTACTTGGCGACCTCGACGTCGAAGCCGCTGAAGGTGCCGTCGGGGTTGCGGAGGCCGAGGCCGGGCTGGTCGTACTTGATGCCGACGATCAAGTTGCCGCTCTCTGCGCTCGACGAGACGCTGCGTGCCTCTTCGCCGCCGCCGCAGGCGGTAGCGACGACGGCGAGAGCTGCGATCCCGGCAGCGAAGCGAAGCGTGCGGTTGATTCTCACTGGTGTTCCTCCATGGTTGGTCCTGCGAGTGATGCTGTGACGGTGAATGATCCGACGAGCTCGAACACGCTCAGTGTCCGAGGATCTTGCCCAGGAAGTCCTTGGCGCGGTCCGATTTCGGCGACGTGAAGAACGTCTCCGGGTCGGTGTCCTCGACGACGGCGCCGTCGGCCATGAAGATGACGCGGTCGCCTGCCTTGCGCGCGAAGCCCATCTCGTGGGTGACGACGAGCATCGTCATGCCTTCCTTCGCGAGCGAGGTCATGACGTCGAGCACTTCGTTGACCATTTCGGGGTCGAGTGCGGACGTCGGCTCGTCGAACAGCATGACCTTCGGGTTCATGGCGAGGGAGCGTGCGATGGCGACGCGCTGCTGCTGTCCACCTGACAGCTGTGCGGGGTACTTGTCGGCCTGGTTGGCGATCCCGACGCGTTCGAGGAGCTTCAGCGCGTTCTCGCGTGCCTCGTCCTTCTTCAGCTTGCGCACCTTGAGCGGAGCCAGCATGACGTTCTCGAGAATCGTCTTGTGCGCGAACAGGTTGAACGATTGGAACACCATGCCGACGTCCGCACGCAACGCGGCAAGCGCCTTGCCTTCGGCGGGGAGGACGGAACCGTCGACCTCGATCGTGCCGGAATCGATGGGCTCGAGCCGGTTGATGGTGCGGCACAAGGTCGACTTACCCGAACCGGACGGTCCGAGCACGATCACGACCTGACCGGTCGGTACGTCCAGATCGATGTTCTTGAGGACGTGCAGATCGCCGAAGTGCTTGTCAACCGACTTCAGTGAGATCATCGGGGGTCGCTTGGCAAGAGCGCCGGAGGCCGGCGCGTCGGTAGCGTGCGTCATACGGCAGAACCCTATTCGTAGTTTGGTTGTCGGCAGCGCTTTTCACCCGACAATGGGGATTATGTAATGGAAACTTTACTGTCGGTCGGTACCGGTCCTCGAGGCGCGTCGGTCCCCGGCGTCGGCACGACCTGCCGGGCCGTACCCTGGAGGGGTGGAAACGAGTCACCTGGATACCCCCCTCGGCACCGACGACACCGCGCGGAGCTACGAAGTTCGGACCCACGGGTGCCAGATGAACGTGCACGATTCGGAGCGTCTGGCGGGCCTGCTCGAGGACGCGGGGTACGTACCCGCAGCCGAAGGCGTCGACGCGGATCTGGTGGTCTTCAACACGTGTGCGGTGCGTGAGAACGCCGACAACAAGCTGTACGGAAATCTCGGCATGCTGCGTCCGGCCAAGCGTCGGAACCCGGGCATGCAGATCGCGGTCGGCGGATGCCTCGCGCAGAAGGACCGCGACACCGTCGTCACCAAGGCGCCGTGGGTCGACGTCGTCTTCGGCACCCACAACATCGGCTCGTTGCCGGTTCTGCTCGAACGCGCGCGACACAACGACGAGGCGCAGGTCGAGATCCTCGAATCTCTCGATGCGTTCCCGTCGACGCTGCCCGCCAAGCGTGAGTCGCCGTACGCGGGCTGGGTGTCGATCTCGGTCGGCTGCAACAACACGTGCACGTTCTGCATCGTTCCGGCGTTGCGCGGCAAGGAGATCGACCGTCGGCCGGGAGACATCCTCGCGGAAGTGCAGGCTCTCGTCGACCAGGGTGTGCTCGAAGTGACGCTGCTCGGCCAGAACGTGAACGCTTACGGCGCATCGTTCGCCGACCCCGAGTTGCCTCGTGACCGAGGTGCATTCGCGTCGTTGCTGAAGGCGTGCGGACACATCGACGGACTCGAACGCGTCCGCTTCACCTCGCCGCATCCGGCCGAATTCACCGACGACGTCATCGAAGCGATGGCGACGACACCCAACATCTGCCCGACGTTGCACATGCCGCTGCAGTCCGGTTCGGACCGCATCTTGAAGGCGATGCGACGTTCGTATCGGCAGACGAAGTTCCTCGGCATCATCGACAAGGTTCGTGCCGCGATGCCGAACGCTGCGATCACCACCGACATCATCGTCGGATTCCCCGGAGAGACCGAAGAGGATTTCGAGCAGACGCTCGAGGTGATGCGTCGCGCACGCTTCTCGAACGCCTACACCTTCCAGTACTCCAAGCGTCCGGGAACGCCGGCCGCCGACATGGACGACCAGGTGCCCAAGGAAGTCGTGCAGGAGCGGTACAACCGGCTGATCGCGCTCCAGGAAGAGATCGTGCTCGAGGCGAACCGCGAACTGGTCGGCACCGAGGTCGAACTGCTCGTCGCCTCGAACGAAGGCCGCAAGAACGCGGCGACGCACCGGATGAGCGGCCGTGCCCGCGACGGCAGGCTCGTCCACTTCGGTACCGAGAATCACCGCGGCGAGCAGATTCGTCCCGGCGACATCGTGACGACGACGGTCACCGCCGCCGCCCCGTACCACCTGATCGCCGATTCCGGAGTTGCGACGCATCGGCGCACCAGGGCCGGCGACGCCTACGAGCGCGGAGAACTACCCAAGACAGCCCCCATCGGCGTCGGTCTGGGGCTGCCGTCCGTCGGCGCCCCGGCTCCGATGCCCGTGCAGACAGGATGCAGCGCATGAGTTCCGATCGCAGGACCCCCGACAACACGACACCCGACGGCCAGAAGCCCGACTACGACACCGCCGAGCGTCGCATCGACTCCGAGATCGATCCGGGAGTGCGAGCGGTGGTCGTCGCCGTCCTCGTGCTCGTTCTGCTCGGCACGCTCGCGTTGCCGCACGCGGGCGGCGCGACGGGCTTCGACGTGCTGTCCGGCAACTCGTCCGCTCTGGGCGAGTCCATCGCACTGCCGTCGCGCATCTTCGAATGGTTCGTGCTTGTCTTCGGCATCGTGTTCTCGGTGCTGGCGTTGGTGACGCGAATCTGGGCGTTGGCCTGGGCGGCGCTGTGCGGATCCGCCGTCGCCTGCGTCTTCGGGATGCTGTCGATCTGGTCGCGTCAGACGTTGCCGTCCGACGTGTCCGGGGGCGGCCCGGGTATCGGCCTGATCGTCGCGTGGATCGCCGTGCTGCTGCTGACGTTCCACTGGCTCAAGGCCGTATGGAACAAGACCACCGCACAGCTCGAGGCGCAGGAACGCCGTCGGCGTGCTGCCACCGAGGCCGAGCAGAACTCGCAGTGGGCCGGACCCGTCCTGGGACGGCCGACCGACCGCAAGCGCTGATCGTCTACCGCTCGCCCACGGCGCCCTCGGCGGCGTCGGCCCATTCACGCCACTGCTGAGCCTGCTCGAGAGCCTTCTTCGCGTCCTTGTCCTTGCCTGCGGCCTGAGCCTTCGCAGCCTGCTCCTCGAACTGCGCGACGCGCTCACGGAACTGTGCCGCGCGAGCCAATGCCTCCGGATCGGTCCGTCGCCACTGGTCGTCCGCGGCGTCGCGAACCGTCTTCTCGATGGCGCGTAGCTTGCCCTCCAGGTCGTGCATGCGATCGCGGGGGACCTTGCCGATCTCGTCCCACTTCTCCTGGAGATCCCGCAGCGACGCACGGGCGGCCTCGAGATCCTTGGCTGGATCGATGTGGGTGTAATGGCTCAGCAGTTCTTCCTTCGCGGCGGCGTTGGCCTCGAACTCGGCGTCACGCTCGGAAGCTGCTGCGTTCCGCGCCGCGAAGAACACGTCCTGCGCGGCCTTGAAGTTCTTCCACAGTGCGTCGTCGGCGTCGCGTGGCGCTCGTCCGGCTGCCTTCCATTCGACGAGCAGGTCGCGGAACGCCCCGGCGGTCGGACCCCAATCGGTCGACGACGACAGCGCACGCGCCTGTTCGACGAGCTCTTCCTTGCGTGCCTTGGCGGCCCCGCGCTCGCGGTCGAGGTCGGCGAAGTGCGCGCCTCGACGACGGTTGAAGTTCTCGCGCGCCTTCGAGTAGCGCTTCCAGAGCGCGTCGTCCACCTTGCGGTCGACGCCGCGGATGGTCTTCCACTCGTCGAGGATCTCGCGAAGCCGGTCGCCGGCGTGCTTCCACTGCGTGGACTCGCTACCGATCTGCTCGGCCTCGGCCGCGAGCTCCTCCTTGCGCGAGGTGTGCGCCGCGCGCTCGAGTTCCTTCTCGTGCTTCGCCACGGCCGCCGCGGCCTCCGAATGCTCGACGACGACCTCGAGCCGACGGGTCAGCGCGTCGATGTCACCGATGATCGCCGCGGTCGGAATGGACTCGAGCAGCGCTTGCGCGGCCGCCTTCGTCTTCTTCGCGTCACCGGAGCCTGCCGTCAGCCGAGCTTCGAGGAGTGCCACCTCGGTGGACAGGTCGTCGTAGCGTCGTCCGAAGTGCGCGAGGCCCTCGGCCGCGTCGCCTGCCTGCCACGAGCCGATCTGGCGTTCGCCGTCGGGCGTCGTCACCCAGGCGGTGCCGTCGTCGTCGACGCGGCCGAACTTGCTCGGATCGCTCGGAGGCGCGACGGTGGGCGTCACGGACGCGACGTGCGACGAGACAGGATGAGGTTTGGCCACCCCCGGAGTCGACGGCTTGGCTGCCTTCTGCGATACGCCGCCAGGCTTCGGAGCGCCCGGCTTCGGACCGCCGGGCTTGGGGCTTCCGGGCTTCGGACCTGCAGATTCGGAAGAGCCGCTGCTGGTCGTGCCACTGGGGTCGGTCATTGTTCCTCGTCTCTGCCGCGCGTCACGGCTGCCTCTATCGCGCTGTGGTCACCGATGAACACCATTGAACTCGGTGTCGCCGGTTCCGACCATTGAAACAGGTCGGAGAGCAACAGACGATGTCGTACGCCAACGGCGGCATCCGTGTCGGCGCATTCGCGTCCACCGACTAGCGTGGTCGTCGTGTTCCGCGCAGTGGCCCTGGTGCCGTCCCCGCCCCTGTTGGTTCCGGAGTTGACCGGCGGTGGAGCCTCCGAGACGGACGCAGTACGTCGCGCGGCGCTGGATGCCGCGACCCGACTCGGCCGCGTCGCCACTCGCTGGATTGCGCTCGGTGTGGCCGATGAGCCTGCGACCGTGCCGCCCGTCGCGCGTGGCTCGTTCCGCGGATACGGGGTCGACGTCGAGGTCGGCCTGTCCACCGACGCGGCGCAGACGGACGACCGGATGCCGCTGGCGGCGTTGATCGCCGGGTGGCTGCGCGGCCATGCCGTTCCGGGCGCCGTCGTCGAGGCGCGCATCGTCGCCGCCGACACGGATGCGTCGACCTGCCGCCGCCTGGGCCACGAACTTCGGCAGCGCATGGACGCCGACGACGAGGACTGGGGTGTGCTCGTCGTCGCGGACGGTTGCACGACGCTGACACCGAAGGCGCCCGGCTCGTTCGACGATCGCGCGGCCGCGTTCCAGTCCGGGCTCGACGACGCACTCGAACGCGCCGACGTCTCGTTCCTCGCCGGGATCGACCGCGATCTGTGCCGGGAGCTCGGCGCGTCCGGTGCCGCAGCGTGGCAGGTGTCGGCAGCCGTCGTCGGCGACGTCGTCGTGAGTTCGATTCCGTTGCACAGGGGAGCGCCGTTCGGTGTCGGCTACTTCGCCGGATTCTGGGAGCTGCCGGCATGAGTTCGCGCACCCCGATCGCGGTCGTCGGACCGACCGCGACCGGGAAATCGGACCTCGGGCTCGATCTCGCCGAGACCCTGGACGGTGAGATCGTCAACATCGATGCGATGCAGCTCTATCGCGGCATGGACATCGGCACCGCCAAGCTGCCCGTGCACGAGCGGCGCGGGATTCCGCATCACCAGCTGGACGTACTCGACGTCACCGAAATCGCAACGGTGGCCAAGTACCAGGCGTCGGCCGTCCGGGACGTCGAGGAGATCGCGGCCCGCGGCAAGGTGCCGATCATCGTCGGCGGATCGATGATGTACGTCCAGTCGCTGCTCGACGAGTGGGCGTTCCCTGCAACCGATCCCGAGGTGAGGGCACGCTGGGAGCAGCTACTGGCCGACGGTGGGACCGAGGCGGTGCATCGCGCGCTGACCGCGGCCGATCCGGAGGCGGCGGCGTCCATCCTCCCGACCGACGGCCGTCGCATGGTGCGCGCACTGGAGGTCGTCGAGATCACCGGGCTGCCGTTCGCGGCGTCGGCGCCCACGATCGGGACGCCGCGGTGGGGCACGCGCATCCTGGGAGTGGATCGCGACACCGGCGAACTCGACGAGCGGATCGCCCGACGAACGGATCTGATGTTCGAGTCGGGCCTCGTCGACGAAGTCGCCGCGCTGGTCGATCAGGGGCTGCGTGACGGCGTCACCGCGTCGCGGGCCATCGGATACGCCCAGGTGCTGGACTACCTCGCCGGCGACACCGACCTGGATTACGCGCGGGAGCGCACGTTCATCGGCACGCGCCGTTACGTCCGTCGGCAGCGGTCGTGGTTTCGGCGTGACCCCAGGGTGCAGTGGCTCGACGGCGCGGACGCCCGGTTGTCCGAGACAGCACTTGCAGCCGTCTCCGGGCATGACGCCCAGCGGTAGGATTTCGACCATGCATTTTGCCAAGGGCCACGGAACGCAGAACGACTTCGTCGTGCTGTTCGATCCCGATGTGAAGATCGAACTGCTGCGCACCCGTGTCGCCGCGCTGTGCGATCGACGTCGCGGGATCGGCGCCGACGGTGTCTTGCGTGTCGCTCGAGCAGGCGCGCTGCGCGACGCAGGCGTCCTCGACCGACTGCCGGTCGGCGTCGGCGCGGACGACTGGTTCATGGACTACCGCAACGGTGACGGAACCATCGCCGAGATGTGCGGTAACGGTGTTCGGGTCTTCGCGCATTACGTGCGTGCACACGGCCTCGTGGACGGCGACCGGTTCGTCGTCGGGTCGCGGGCAGGAGCGCGACCGGTCACCGTGCACAAGTTCGACGAGACGAACGCAGACGTGTCGGTCGAGATGGGCGACGTGCAGCTACTGGGGGCCAGCAGCACGACGCTGGGTGGTCGGACGTTCGACGGCATCGGCATCGATGTCGGCAATCCGCATCTGGCCTGCGTCGACGCGTCTGCCGACGTCGTGTCGCTGCGAGAGCTGGATTTGTCGACTCCTCCCGATCTGGACGCGGACTTCTTCCGGAACGGCGCGAACGTCGAGATCGTGACGCGTCTGCAGTTCGGCCGGGTCGACATGCGTGTGTTCGAGCGCGGCGTCGGCGAGACCCGCTCGTGCGGCACGGGGACGGTCGCGGCGGCGGCAGCGGCATTGTCCTACGAGGGCCTCGATTCGGGTTCCGTCGTCGTCGGCGTTCCCGGTGGCGAGGTCACCGTGACGATCGACGACTCCGGCTCGATGCTGCGCGGACCCTCGGTTCTGCTCGCCGAAGGCACCGTCGACGACACGTGGTGGCAGGAGCTCGGCTGAAACTCACGTGCATGCGCTGCCGATTTCGTGGATGATGGACAGTACATGACTGAGACACATCACCCTGAAAACCACGTGGGCCCGCAGGCCGACACCGATTCCGCCGAGCGCTGGACGCCGCAGGAATCGGAAGCGTGGTCGAGGCGCATCGCCCGATCCCCACTTCCACTCGACGAGGACACTCCCTCGTCCGGTGACATGCAGCTCGAAGAGCGCACGGCGCTTCGACGCGTCGCAGGCCTGTCCACCGAGCTCGCCGACGTCACCGAGGTCGAATACCGACAGCTGCGCCTCGAACGCGTCGTGCTCGTCGGTGTCTGGACCAGCGGCACGGCCGCGCAGGCCGAGAACAGCATGGCCGAGCTGGCCGCGCTCGCCGAGACCGCCGGCTCCGAGGTGCTCGACGCATTGATGCAGCGTCGCGACAAGCCCGACCCCGCCACCTACATCGGTTCGGGTAAGGCACACGAGCTACGCGACGTCGTCCTGTCCACCGGCGCCGACACCGTCATCTGCGACGGTGAACTGACTCCCGCACAGCTCAATGCGCTGGAGAAGGTCGTCAAGGTCAAGGTCATCGACCGTACGGCGTTGATCCTCGACATCTTCGCCCAGCACGCGACGTCACGCGAGGGCAAGGCTCAGGTCGCGTTCGCGCAGATGGAGTACATGCTTCCGCGACTGCGCGGTTGGGGTGAATCGATGTCCCGGCAGGCCGGTGGTCGTGCCGGCAGCAACGGCGGTGTGGGTCTGCGTGGTCCCGGTGAGACCAAGATCGAGACCGATCGTCGTCGTATTCGCGAACGTATGGCCAAGCTGCGACGCGAGATCAAGGGCATGAAGCAGGCCCGTGACACCAAGCGTGAACGCCGGGTGGGAAGCACGACGCCCAACATCGCGATCGTCGGATACACCAACGCCGGCAAGTCGAGTCTGCTCAACAAGCTCACCGGTTCCGGTGTGCTCGTGCAGAACGCTCTCTTCGCGACGCTGGATCCGACGTCGCGGAAGTCGACGCTCGACGACGGTCGCGCGATCGTGCTCACCGACACCGTCGGATTCGTGCGGCACCTGCCGACCCAGCTCGTCGAAGCATTTCGTTCGACGCTGGAAGAGGTGACCGACGCAGATCTGCTGCTGCACGTCGTCGACGGGTCGGATCCGCTGCCGACCGACCAGATCAAGGCCGTGCGCGAGGTCATCATGGACGTCGTCAAGGAACACGACGCCCCGATGCCACCCGAGTTGATCGTCGTCAACAAGATCGACGCCGCCGATCCCGTCCAGCTGACGCAGCTGCGTGGACTGCTTCCCGGGGCACGGTTCGTCTCGGCGCGCACGGGAGAGGGCGTCGCCGAATTGCGCGACCATCTCGGCGAGATCCTTGCCTGGCCCGAAGCGGAGGTCGACGTGTTGATCCCGTACACGCGTGGCGATCTCGTCGCTCGTATCCACTCCGAGGGACGCATCAGCGAGTCGACGCACGAGGCGGGGGGCACGCACGTCGCTGCGCGAGTTCCCCACGCTCTCGCGTCGGTGTTGTCGGACTTCGCCTACGACGCCGTCACCGCCTGACCTTCACATGAGGGGTGTTGCCGTCACCGGTCTCGTCGGTGCGCTGATGCTCGTCCCGGCGACCGCCGACGCAGAGCCCGACGTTCGACAGGAACAGTTCGAGACCCTGTGCACACCCACCGATCCGGGGCTGGACGAGTTGTCGGGGCTCACGGCCATCGAGGGTGAGCTGTACGCGATCGGGGACAGCGGAACCGATCACCGGCTCGCGGTCCTCGACAGCTCGTGCGTTGTGACGCGGTGGCTCGACGTGCCGGTCGATCCGTACGACGTCGAGGATCTCGGCTCGCACGACGGCCGACTGTGGCTGTCCGATACCGGCGACAACCTGCGTAGCCGCGACACCGTCGCACTCGCGAGCATGGATCCGTCGTCCGGTGAGGGTGAGCTGCACCGGCTGACTTTTCCGGACGGCCCGCACGACGCCGAAACCGTCCTGATCGAACCCGGCGGACGTCCGGTGATCGTCACGAAGGAAGTGTCGGGCGTCAGCGGGATCTACGTCCCGGCCGGCGACGAGACCGTCGAGCAACTGGCGTCGCCCGGTCCCACTCCACTGAAGAGGGTGGGGGAGCGCGCATTCCAGCGGACCGACACGCCCGGGGGCCCGCCGTTCATCACCGGATCGATTCTCGCGACGGGTGGTGCGGTCAGTCGGGACGGTGCCGTCGCGGCCGTGCGCACCTACACCGATGTCTACCTGTTTCCGGTGACCGATGGTGACGTCGCGGGTGCGCTGACCGGAGACCCGGTCGTCGTCGCGCTGCCGTCGCAGCCTCAGGGTGAGGCAGTCGCTTTCGACATTGACGGCAACCTTCTCGTCGCGTCGGAGGCCGCGGGTGGACCGTTGCCTCCCATCCACGTGCTGCGTGACGCAACATCGTTGGTGGAAACGCCGCCGGCGACGGCAGCGACCGAGACGCCATCGGGTGGCCGATGGTCGTTCGGTGCGCTTGCCGTCGCCGGTGTTCTTGCTCTTGCGTCGACTGCCTACGCGTTCGGGCGGACCCGAACGCGTAGCTAGCTGGGAATCAGGCGTCGAGGTCGGACTCGACGAGAGCCACGATCTTGTCGAGCGTCGCCTGGTCGTCGCTCTCGACGGTCACCTCGGTGCCCTTGGTGGCGCCAAGGGTCATGATCATCAGAGCGGATCCGGCGTCGACCGGCTCCTGGTCCGCCACCGCGAGGGTGACGTCGACGCCGGCTTCGGCGACTGCCTCGGCGATCAACGCTGCGGGACGAGCGTGCAGACCGATGGACGATCCGACGGTGACTGTGGTGCTGGGCATGTGATTCTCCTGCAGGGTTAGAGAAGTGGGTGGGGATCAGGCGGCGACGACGTCGGGGTCGAGCGCTTCTTCGGTCGGAGCGTTCTTACCCTTGACGAACTGCTTGGCAAACACGACGAGCAGAGCCGACACGACGGTTCCGGCCGCGAGAGCGATGAGGAACCAGACGATCTTGCCGATGGCGAAGAAGACGAAGATGCCACCGTGCGGGGCACTGAGCGTGACGTCGGTTGCCATGATGAGGGCACCGGTGACAGCACCGCCCGCCATCATCGACGGGATGACGCGCAGTGGGTCGGCTGCGGCGAACGGGATGGCGCCTTCGGAGATGAACGCCGCGCCGAGGAACCATGCCGCCTTACCGTTCTCGCGCTCGGCTTCGGTGAACAGCCTCGGACGAATGGCTGACGCTAGTGCCATCGCGAGCGGCGGAACCATACCGGCAGCCATGACAGCAGCCATGATGCGCAGCGATGCGGTGTCGGTCACCGACAGGCCCGCGGTGGCGAATGCGTACGCGGCCTTGTTGACCGGGCCACCGAGGTCGAAGCACATCATCAGGCCGAGAATGACGCCGAGGATGACCACCGAGCTGCCGCTGAGGCCGTTGAGCCAGTTGGTGAGTCCGCTGGTGATCGCGGCGAGCGGCTTGCCGAGCACGAGGAACATGATTCCGCCGACGATCAGCGTCGCGAACAACGGAATGATGACGACGGGCATGAGGCCACGCAGCACGGCCGGAATGCGCCACTTGCTGATCCACAATGCGACGAAGCCTGCGATCAGACCACCGACGAGACCGCCGATGAAGCCTGCTCCGACGAGCACCGCAACGGCACCGGCCGTGAATCCTGGTGCGAGACCCGGCCTGTCGGCGATGGCGTACGAGATGTAGCCGGCCAGGGCGGGCACGAGGAAGCTGAACGACAGCGCGCCGATCTGGAACAACACGGCTCCGAGGTAGGCGGTCAATCCGCCGTCGGGAAGAGACGTGATGGAGTTGTTGACGACGATGTCCTCGGCGACGCCGGAGATCTCGTATCCGCCGAGCAGGAAGCCGAGCGCGATGAGCAGACCGCCTGCCGCGACGAACGGGATCATGTAGCTGACGCCCGTCAGTAGGATCTGCCGAATTCGCGTGCCCCAGCCGAGTTCACCTGCGGCCGCGCTGCTTCCGCTCGAGGATGCTGCGGTGCCGGACACGCGAGCTGCGTTCGGGTCGTAGGACGCACGCAGTGCCTCGGTGACCATGACGTCGGGCTCGTTGATGGCGCGCTTGACGCCGGACGACACGACGGGCTTGCCCGCGAAGCGTTCCTTGCCCTTGACGCCGACGTCGGTGGCGAAGATGACGGCTTCTGCGCTCGCGATGACCGACGGGTCGAGGGGAGTGCTTCCGCTCGATCCCTGGGTCTCGACGTGCACCGTGACGCCGGCTCGCTCCCCGGCTGCGACGAGGGAGTCGGCGGCCATGTAGGTGTGCGCGATGCCGGTCGGGCAGGCCGTGACGGCGACGATGTGCTTCGGCGCGTCGGCGGGTGCGTCGGCAGCGGGTTCCGCAGTGGCAGGCGCAGCTGCGGGAGCGGCGGCAGGTGCCTCGGCGGGTGCAGCCTTCGGTGCCGGGTTGATCACGCCGTCGACCAGTGCGACCACGTCGGCCGCGGTGGCGGCGTTGCGCAGCGACGCGACGAACTCCGGCTTGACGAGAGCACGCGCGAGGCTCGACAGCAGCTTCATGTGCGCGGATCCGGCTCCGGTCGGAGCTGCGATCAGGAACACGAGATCGGCAGGGCCGTCCGGTGCTCCGAAGTCGACCTTCGGGTTCAGCCGAGCGAAACCGAGCGAGGCCGAGGTGACGGCGTCGGCGCGGCAGTGCGGGATCGCGATCCCACCGGGCAGGCCGGTCGCGGACTGAGCCTCGCGGGCGAGGGCGGCGTCACGCAGCGGCGCGGCGTCGGTCGCGCGGCCTGCGGCGGCAAGAGTCTCGGACAGTCGTTCGATGACAGCATCTTTGGACTCGCCGAGGTCCGCATCGAGGAGGATGAGCTCCTCCGCGATGATCGCGGGATCGTGGGTTGGTGTGGACATGACGGCTCCTAGGAGAGTGTCGACGAACTGGAAGGGGTAGAGGACGAGCTGGCGGGAGGTGAATCGAGAGCATGCACGGTGACGGCGTCGGGCCGTGCTTGATTCGGCGTCGGCAGCGTCGTACCCGGTAGGGCGGTGGCTGCAGTTCCGAAAGCGACTGCGCGACGGAGACGATCGGCCGGCGAACAGTGTTCGATGTCGGCCAGGATGTAGCCGGCAAGAGAGGAGTCGCCCGCGCCGACCGTGCTGATGGCATCGATCCGTGGCGGGCTGGCGAACCAGGCACCCTCGGCGGTGACGAGGACGGCCCCGGCGCTGCCGAGAGTGGCGAGCACGCTGCCGACGCCGCGACCGAGCAGAATGCGGCTGGCTTCGACCGCTGCGGTCGGGTCGCCGGCTGACGCCGCCTGCTCGAGCGCGTCGCCGTCGACGCCGGTCAGCTGGGCGAGTTCCTCGGAGTTCGGCTTGATCAGGTCGGGAGCGGATTCGGGGAACGATTCGGCGAGCGACAGCAATGGCTCGTCCGAGGTGTCGACGGCGACCCTGCACGGCGTCTCGCGCAGTGCGCGAACGAGTTCCGCGTACCAACCGGGTGCGATTCCGGGCGGCAGCGATCCCGACAATGCAACCCACGCAGCGTCGCGGCCGAGATCGACGACGGTCTCGAACAGCGCGTCACGCGTTGCCGCGGTGAGCACGGCGCCGGGTTCGTTGATCTTGGTCGTCGTGCCACCGGGCTCGCTGACGGTGATGTTGGTGCGTGCGAGGCCGTCGGTCGGCACGCTCCAGAAGCGAACGCCCTTGGTGCTCAGTGCTTCCAACAGCGGGTCGCCGCTTGCCGCAGGCAGGACGGCCATGGACTGGACGCCCGCGCCCGTCAGCACTCGCGCGACGTTGACGCCTTTGCCACCGGGGTCGTTGACGGTGGTGCGTGCTCGATGCACTCCGCCGCGAACCAGTTCCGAATCGAGTACGACGGTTCTGTCGATACTCGGGTTCGCTGTCAGTGTGACGATCATGCGGTCACGACCTCGATTCCGTTGTCGGTCAAACTCTTACGATCCGTGTCCTCGATGTCGCCGTCGGTGACGACGACGTCGATGTGGTCCAGTCTGGCGAAGCTCACGAGGTGTTCGCGGCCGATCTTCGTCGAATCCGCGAGAACGACAACATGGTTGGCGCAATTGACCATCGCTCGTTTCACGGCGGCTTCGTCGCTGTCCGGTGTGGACAGCCCGTGGCCGATACTGAGGGCGTTGGTGCCGATGAACGCGACGTCGACGCGCAGCCATTCGAGCGCCTGCATGGCCTCGGGTCCGACGGCGGCCTGCGTCGTACCGCGCACGCGGCCGCCGAGCATCCGCAGGTTCACGCCGGTGAGCGGCGCAACCCTCGCGGCGATCGGTACCGAATTGGTGACGAGAGTCAGGTCGCGGTCGCCGGTCAGCAGGGAGGCCAGTCGCCCGGTGGTGGTTCCGGCGTCGAAGACGGCGCTGCCGCCCGCGGGAGGAAGGTAGTCGAGCGCTGCGGACGCGATCGCGTCCTTCTGCTCCGCGCGCGTGTACTCGCGCTCTCCGACACCGGGCTCGGTGGCCGTCAGCGCAGATGCGGGCACCGCTCCGCCGTGCACTCGACGCACGACGCCGAGGCGGTCGAGCACTGCGAGATCGCGTCGCACCGTTTCGGTGGTGACGCCGTAGGCAACGGACAGGTCGGCGACGGAGACGCGGCCGCGGGTGCTGATCAGTTCCGCGATGGATTGCTGTCGTTCTTCTGCGTACACCCCCGACTCCTTCCTGATTACTGTTGGTTTATGTTGTTTTACGCCCGTATCTGTTGACATGTCAAGGCCGACGAGTAATCTCGATCACAGACAACGGCGGGTGACGGGTCGAACACACCGAACGACGAAGGAGGACACATGACGGGATCGCTGCGATCCGATGCGCAGGACACGGTGTTGCGGGGGACTCCTGTCGTTCCCGGTGTGGGATTCGGCCCGGTCATCCGACCCGGCCGTCGCCCGGAAGTTCCGACCGACACGACCGTCGTCGACGACGCGGCGCGCGGCGAAGAGCTCGAACGCTTCCGCACGGCCGCCGCGACCGTGGCCGCCCGGCTGCGGGGACGAGCGGAACTCGCGACCGGGGCCGCGTCGGAAGTCCTGTCGGCGAACGCCGCGATGGCCCAGGATCGCGGATGGCTCGGTGCCGCCGAGAAGCTGATCTCCAAGGGCACCCGCGCGACGGCAGCGACGGAAGCAGCAACGCAACAGATCGCGACGATGTTCGAGAAGCTCGGCGGACTGATGGCCGAGCGCGTCACCGACCTTCGCGACATCCGCGACCGGGTCGTCGCCGAAATTCTCGGAGTCGACGAGCCCGGCGTGCCGGTGCCGACCGAGCCGTCGATCCTCTTCGCCGACGACCTGGCGCCGGCCGACACCGCAGGTCTCGACGCCACCCTCGTCGTCGGCTTGGCGACGTCGCTCGGCGGGCCCACCAGTCACACCGCGATCATCGCGCGTCAGCTGGGCATCCCCTGCATCGTCGCCGTTGCCGGTCTCGACGACGTGCCCGCGGGCACGACGGCCATGGTCGACGGCACGACGGGCGACGTGGTGCTCGACCCGAACGCGGACGACGCGGCGAGGCTCGTCGCCGACGCGAAAGCCGAACTCGCCCGTGTGTCGGGCTGGAGCGGTCCGGGCGCCACGGCGGACGGTCACCCCGTCGACATCCTCGCGAACGTCCAGGACGGCGCAGGCGCGCGCGCAGCCCGCAGTTCCGCGGCGGACGGCGTCGGACTGTTTCGGACGGAGTTGTGCTTCTTGGACCGCGACGCCGAGCCGACCGTCGACGAGCAAGCCGCGATCTACGGGGAGGTGCTGGAGGCGTTCGCCGGACACAAGGTCGTCGTCCGCACACTGGACGCAGGCTCGGACAAGCCGCTGCGCTTCGCCAATCACGCCGACGAGGCCAACCCTGCCCTCGGTGTTCGTGGAATCCGCATCGCGGAACAGGATCGTGGCATCCTGTATCGCCAGCTCGACGGCATCGCCGCCGCAGCGAAGGCGACCGGCTCGAACCCGTGGGTCATGGCCCCGATGATCGCGACCGCCGCCGAGGCCGCTGCGTTCGCGGCCGACGTGCGTGAGCGCGGGCTGAAACCCGGGGTGATGATCGAGGTTCCCGCCGCGGCCCTGCTGGCCGAGCACATTCTCGAGCACGTCGACTTCCTGTCGATCGGCACGAACGACCTCGCCCAGTACACGATGGCAGCCGACCGGATGTCCTCTCAACTGGCCGCGCTGACCGATCCGTGGCAGCCTGCCGTGCTCGCGCTCGTCTCGCACACCGCCAAGGCAGGTGCCGCCGCAGGCAAGCCGGTCGGTGTATGCGGCGAGGCAGCGGCCGATCCGTTGCTCGCGTGTGTGCTCGTGGGTCTGGGCATCACGTCGCTGTCGGCTGCGTCGGCCGCCGTCGCCCACGTCGGAGCGAAGCTGTCGACCGTCACGTTCGACAAGTGTGTCGAGGCAGCCGACGCAGCTCTGCGCGCGGACAGCGCTTCCGCCGCACGCGCGGCGGTTGCTGCAATCCTGAACTGAATGCCCTCTAGGATTCATTCCTTGTGAGTCGAAACTTCGGATGGACCCTGCACGGCAACGGAAAGACTGTCGCTGCAGGCGCGGTGGTGGCCCCGGACGAACGTCTGTCGTGGCCGCGCACGATCGGTATCGGAATGCAGCACGTCATCGCCATGTTCGGTGCGACGCTGTTGGTTCCGACGGTCACCGGATTCCCGGTGACCACCACCTTGCTGTTCTCCGGAATCGGCACCGCGCTCTTCCTGGTGATCACACGCGGACGCATTCCGAGCTACCTCGGATCGTCGTTCGCGTTCATCGCCCCGCTCAGTGCTGCGCAGGCAGACGGGCCGGCAGCGCAACTCGGCGCCGTCATGTCCGTCGGAATCGTCCTGGCCGCAATCGGTTTCGTCGTCAGGTTCGCGGGCGGACGGGTGATCGAAGCCGTCATGCCGCCGGTCGTCACCGGAGCCGTCGTCGTCTTGATCGGGCTCAACCTGGCTCCGGCCGCGACGTCGTCGTTCGAGGCGCAGCCGCTCGTCGCGGCGGTGACGTTGATCGCGATTCTGCTCGTCACCGTCGTCGGTCCAGGACTTCTCGGTCGGCTCGGCATTCTGGTCGGCGTCGTGATCGGATGGGTCTTCGCGGCCGTTCTCGGCGAGATCGACCAGACCAGGCTCGACGCTATGCGCGACGCGGCCTGGATCGGCGTGCCCGAGTTCCGCGGGCCGACGTTCGAGCTGTCCGTCGTACTCATCGCCCTGCCGGTCGTGATCGTGTTGATCGCGGAGAACGTCGGACACGTCAAGGCCGTGTCGGCCATGACGGGGAAGTCGCTCGACGACCTGGCCGGTGACGCGTTGATCGCCGACGGCCTGGCCACCACCCTGGCCGGCGCGGCAGGTGGGTCGGGGACGACGACGTACGCGGAGAACATCGGCGTCATGGCCGCCACCCGTGTCTACTCGACGGCCGCGTACTGGGTTGCCGCCGCGACCGCCGTGGTTCTCGCGTTCTCGCCGAAGTTCGGGGCTCTCGTCTTCACCGTTCCCTCCGGGGTCATCGGCGGTGCGACGCTGGTGCTGTACGGCCTGATCGGTCTCCTCGGAGTACGTATCTGGTTCGACAACAAGGTCGACTTCACCGACCCGGTCAACCTGATGGTCGTGGCCGCGGCGCTCGTCGCAGGCATCGGGGACCTGACGCTGACGGTCGGCTCGGTCGAACTCGGCGGCATCGCATGGGGCTCGGTGGGCATCCTCGTCGGCTATCCGATCGTGCGCAGCCTGGCTCGGGCGCGACAGAACTGACGTACCGCGCGTTCGGTCACCGATGACGCACGAAACGGTCATCGACTGCGAACTCGGTTCGGTCGTAATGTTCGAACTACGCCAACCGTCGGCGGCGAGGTTCCATGCCGTCCGGCAGTACCGATGAGGAGTGATGAAGTGGAACGCACCCTGTTCGATTCGGAGCACGATCTCTTCCGCGAGTCGTACCGCAAGTTCCTCGAACAACACGTCGCTCCGAATCACGCGACGTGGGAAGAGCAGAACATCGTCGACCGTGACGTGTGGGTCGAAGCCGGAAAGCAAGGCTTTCTCGGTATGGCCGTGCCCGAGGAGTACGGCGGCGGGGGAGTCGAGGACTTCCGGTACAACTCCATCGTCACCGAGGAGACGACCAGGGGTGGCTACAGCGGCATCGGCTTCACACTGCACAACGACGTCGTCGCGCCGTACCTGATCAAGCTCACCAACGAGGAGCAGAAGAAGCGGTGGCTGCCCGGATTCTGTTCGGGCGAACTGATTTCCGCGATCGCGATGACCGAGCCCGGCACCGGCAGCGACCTGCAGGGCATCAAGACCAAAGCCGTTCGTGACGGTGACGAATGGGTGCTGAACGGCTCGAAGACGTTCATCACCAACGGGATCAACGCCGACATCGTCATCGTCGTCGCGTGCACCGATCCGGACAAGGGCGCGCAGGGCTTCAGCCTGCTCGTCGTCGAACGGGACATGCCCGGCTTCGAACGCGGCCGCAATCTCGACAAGATCGGCATGAAGGCGCAGGACACCGCCGAGCTCAGCTTCACCGACGTTCGAGTGCCTGCTGCCAACCTGCTCGGCGAAGAAGGCATGGGCTTCATCTACCTCATGCAGAATCTGCCGCAGGAGCGACTGTCCATCGCCGTCGTCGCTGCCGCCGCCATGGAGGCCGCCCTCGATATGACGGTCCAGTACTGCCGCGACCGCAAGGCGTTCGGCAAGTCGATCGGCAAGTTCCAGAACACCCGCTTCGTACTGGCCGAACTGGCCACCGAGACCACGGCGACCCGCATCATGGTCGACAAGTTCATCGAACTGCTCAACGCCGGAACGCTGACGGTGCAGGAAGCTGCGATGGCAAAGTGGTGGACGACCGAGAACCAGGTCAAGCTGATCGATCGGTGCCTGCAGCTGCACGGCGGCTACGGCTACATGAAGGAATACCCGATCGCCAAGGCGTACATGGACTCACGCGTCCAGACGATCTACGGCGGCACCACCGAGATCATGAAGGAGATCATCGGGCGCGGGCTGGACCTGTAGTCCCGCCTCCCCGTTTCCTTTCTCTTTCCCGACCGAGGGTGACATTCGGTCACTCCGAGTGACCGGAAGGCCACATTCGCTCCGGCCGGGTTGTGGCCCCGACGACAGCACGAAGCCCGCGCCCACCGAGTACGACCTCGGTGGACGCGGGCTTCGTCGTTCGTGGAATCAGAGCTTGCGCATCACGGTGACGACCTTGCCCAGGATTGCGGCGTCGTTGCCCGGAATGGGTTCGAACAAAGGGTTGTGCGGCATGAGCCAGATATCGCCCTTCGACCGCTTGAACGTCTTCACGGTGGCCTCGCCGTCGATCATCGCCGCGACGATGTCACCGTTGTCGGCCACGCTCTGCTGCCGTACGACCACCCAGTCGCCGTCGCAGATCGCGGCGTCGATCATCGACTCGCCGACGACCTTGAGAAGGAACAGCGACCCCTGGCCGACGAGTTCGCGGGGCAGCGGGAAGACGTCCTCGACGGCTTCCTCGGCGAGAATCGGGCCTCCGGCGGCGATACGTCCGAGGACGGGCACGAACGTGGGTGTCGGCAGCTGATCCTCGGCGGCAGCCGAACCGTCGGCGACGGCGGCTGCGTGGTCGGCCTGCACCTCGTCGAGTCCGCGAACATCCACCGCACGGGGACGGTTCGCGTCACGGCGCAGGAATCCCTTGCGTTCGAGCGTCCGCAGCTGATGGGCGACCGACGACGTCGACGTCAGACCGACCGCGTCACCGATCTCACGGATGCTCGGCGGGTACCCGCGCTCGGTGACCGATGCGCGAATGACCTCGAGTACCTTGCGCTGACGCTCCGTGAGCCCCGCGTTGATGTCGGTGCCTTCTCCTTCGAAGGCCTTCGCCGTCGGCACGGCGGCAGGCTTGCCCGCCGAACTCTTGCCGGCAGACCTGGATCCGGCGGACTTCGGTGCCGGTGTAGACCCTGACGAGGTCTCGTCCTTCATACGTGCATCCTCCTGCCGTCTCGGCGTGCGTTGCCGATGCTGGTGTGGCTGTCGCCTGTGGTTCTGTGACGCCATTTCGAGTGGTGCCGGTGTGACGTGTGGTTTCTGACACGAATCTAGCCCGTCGACGCTGTTCGATCAAACATCTGTTCGATCCGTGTCGCATTTTCTACTGACTTTGTCGGACCCGCGTGATAGAACTTCGAACAAGCGTTCATCGAACGCCTGATCGAATGGAACGAAGGCAAGTGGTTCGATCATCGTCGACAGCAGTGGAGATCTCGATGAGCATCACGGTTTCAGACCCTCGGGTGGTCCGCCCGGTCGCGCGTCCCTCCCGTCGACGCGCAACGCCTGCGCGACGTCGCTACGTGCACTCGGCCCCGTCGGCACATCAGCCGTCGTCGATGGGTGCGTACGCGGACTCGTGCGTCGAAGAACGCCGTTCCGATCAGTCGATCTCGTGGCAGGCCACCGTGGCAGGCGTCGTGGGTACCGCAGTGGTGATCCTCGCACTGGTCGGGCTCGCCAACCTTCGCGCGGGGCAGCTCGAACCGGCGTCGCAGCCGCCCAGTCAATCGGTGGAGCACGTCGTACCGTCGGCCACGGGAGAATGATCTCGTCATGTCGCCGGTGGTCGGCTTTCCGTCCCAGACGGGTGATCGAGTTCAGCACGTAGCGCTCCGAGTATTCTCGGAGCCTGCACCTCCCGTGCGTCCTAGGTGTTTCACGGGTCCTACGCGTTCGACCGGTGATGGCGGGGAGTGCATCGGCTACGACGGAGGCTCCGACATGCATTGCCCGTTCTGCAGGCACCCTGATTCGCGCGTGGTGGATTCCCGCGAGGCGGACGAAGGCCAGGCGATTCGTCGGCGTCGGTCGTGCCCGGAATGCGGTCGTCGGTTCACCACCGTCGAAACGGCGGTCCTCGCGGTCGTGAAGCGCAGCGGCGTCACCGAGCCGTTCAGCCGCGAGAAGGTCGTCAAAGGTGTGCGACGCGCGTGCCAGGGCCGGGATGTCGACAACGACGCGTTGAACCTCCTGGCTCAGCAGGTGGAGGACGCGGTTCGTGCGTCCGGATCCGCCGAAATCCCCAGCCACGAGGTCGGATTGGCCATTCTCGGCCCACTCCGCGATCTCGACGAAGTAGCCTACTTGCGCTTCGCGTCCGTGTACCGATCCTTCAGCTCGGCCGAGGATTTCGAGAAGGAGATCCTCGAATTGCGCGCGCATCGCGAGGCCGGCGTCAGCGACTGACTGCGTCCATCGCCTTCATGATTCGTTTCTCGGACACCGGATAGGCAGTTCGAATCCCCTGCGCGAACAGGCCGATGCGAAGTTCCTCGATAGACCAGAACACGTCCTGGACAGCCGAACTTCTCTGTCGTGCCTCGGGAAGCGACTTCAACAGGCGGTCGTACGCTTCGTAGACGCGATCCAGCACGTCCATGCCCGCGTCGTCACGAGACGCGCTGCTCGGCAACGACTTCAGGCGAGCGGTTGCGCCCTGCAGGTAGCGGGGAATGTCCGCGAGTCGAGCGGACCCGAACTCGAAGACGAAGCCGTCGAACACCAGACCGTCGAGTTGCTCACGGACGTCGTCGGCGGCATCGCCCTTCTTCGTGTCCAGGATCGATCGAAGTTCCATCGCGGCAGTCAGAATCGGCCGCACGAGCGCGACGATCCGGGACGTGCGGGCTGCGGTGTCTGCGTTGACCGCCTTCGACAGTGCGGCGAACTTCTCGGGGCTGCGCACCGGACCGCCGTGCGCCATCATCGCTTCGTCGACGGCGGTTCGGCGGCAGTCCTCGAGCAGTGCCTCGACGCTGCCGTACGGGTTCTGTCCGAGCGCGAGACGTTCCTTCGTCGGAATGCCCGCGAGCAGCGCTTTGGTGCCCCGGGGCGCGGACTCGAGCAGGAGGGCGCGTGTTCCGTCCCGCATCGACGCGCGCTGCTGAGCGGGTGTGCTCAACACACGCACGGCCACACCACCGTTCTCGGGAACGAGCGCGGGGTAGCCCGTGACGGTCTGCCCGCCGACGGACCGGGTGACGGTGTCCTCCAACGTGCCGAGCGAGGACGACGTCCAGGCCAGTGTCGGTGCGCGTTCGGCCTGTCCGACGGCGCTGGCGACCTCGCGATCGACGCGCGGCGACAACGTCTTTCGCAGCCGTACCAGGTCCTTGTCGGAGCCGAGAACGGTGCCGCTCCCGTCGACCGCGACGAAGGTCATGCGCAGATGCGGCGGCAACGACGCCACGTCGAAGTCGGTCGGGTCGATGCGGCAGGCGCCGAGGCGGGAAAGCTCCCTCGCGAGGGCCGTGACGACGGGCTCCGACCTGGGCTTCATCGACCTCAATGCCGCAGCAGCGAAATCCGGTGCCGGAACGACGTTGCGACGCACAGCTTTCGGAAGAAGTTTGATGAGTGTCGCCACCAACTCGGCGCGCATACCGGGGACCAGCCAGTCGAAGCCCACGGGCTGCACCTGCGCGAGGAGCGCGATCGGAATGCGGGCGGTGACGCCGTCGGCCTCCGATCCCGGTTCGAACTGATACGTGAGTGGGAATTGTATTTCGCCTTGCCGCCACGCATCCGGGTAGTCGCCACCGAGGACCGAGGCCGCGTCGGGGTTGACGACAGTGGCAGCGGTGAAGTCCAGAAGTTCCGGAGCGGCCTTGCGCGCCTTCTTCCACCACGTGTCGAAGTGGCGTGCCGACACCGCCTCTTTTCCGACTCGGGCGTCGTAGAAGTCGTACAGTGCGTCGTCGTCGACGACGATGTCACGCCGTCGAGCTCGGTTCTCGAGTTCTCCGACGTCCTCGAGCAGCGTGCGGTTCTTGTGGAAGAACGGATGCTGCGTCTTCCACTCACCCTGTACGAGAGCATGTCTGATGAACAGTTCGCGCGAGATCTCCGGGTCGATGCGGTGATAGTTCACCGGACGTCCCGTCACGAGCGGGATGCCGTACAGCGTGACACGCTCGTAGGCCATCGCGGTCTGTCGTTTGATGGACCAATGCGGTTCGGAGTACGTCCGCTTCACCAGATGCGGAGCGAGTCGTTCGGCCCATTCGGGTTCGATGCGGGCGGCCATCCGGCCCCACAATCGCCCCGTCTCGACCAATTCGGCTGCCATCACCCAACGCGGCGGTTTCTTGAACAACCCCGATCCGGGGAAGATCGCGAAGTGGGTACCGCGGGCGCCGAGAAACTCACGCTTCTCGCCCTCGCGTAGTCCGATATGCGACAGCAGACCGGACAGCAACGCTTGGTGCAGTGCCACCGGAGTGCTCTCGTTCTCGGGGACGGTCCAGCCGAGTCCGCGCGTGATCTGACGTAGCTGACCGTGCAGGTCCTGCCATTCCCGAATGCGCAGGTAGTGCAGGAACTCGTTACGGCACATGCGCCGAAACTGGTTCGACGACAACTCGTTTCGTTGTTCGCGCAGGTACTTCCACAACTCGATGTAGGCGAGGAAGTCGGAATTCTCGACCGCGAACCGTGCGTGCTTCTCGTCTGCAGCCTGTTGGTGCTCTACCGGCCGCTCTCGGACGTCCTGGATCGACAGCGCGGAGACGACGACCAGCGCGTCCGCGAGCGCGCCGGTGGCATTGGCTTCGACGAGCATCCGCGCCATTCGTGGATCGACGGGGAGCTGCGCGAGTTCACGTCCGATCGGGGTGAGCTCCGGTTCGTCGTTCTTCCCGGCCGAGAGCGCTCCCAGCTCCTCGAGAAGTCCGACGCCGTCGCGAATGCTCCGCGGGTCCGGCGGCTCGACGAACGGAAACTGGTCTATCTTTCCGAGGCCGAGGGACGTCATCTGCAGAATCACCGACGCGAGGTTGGTACGCAGGATCTCCGGCTCGGTGAAGTGGGGCCTGGCCTCGAAGTCCTCCTCGGAGTACAGCCGAATGCAGATGCCGTCCGCCACGCGACCGCAACGGCCTGCGCGCTGCCGTGCGGACGCCTGGGAGATCTTCTCGATCGGAAGGCGTTGCACCTTGGTGCGTATCGAGTACCGCGAGATGCGCGCGGTGCCCGGATCCACGACGTAGCGAATGCCGGGCACGGTCAGTGACGTCTCGGCGACGTTGGTGGACAACACGACTCGCCGTCCCGTGTGCGGCGTGAACACCCGGTGCTGCTCGGCCGCGGACAGGCGCGCATACAGCGGAACGATCTCGGTGTTGCGTAGTTTCCGGTCCCGCAGTGCGTCCGCGGTGTCTCGAATCTCGCGTTCGCCGGACAGGAACACCAGGATGTCGCCGTCGCCCTCGCCGAGCAGCTCGTCGACGGCGTCGCACGTCGCGTCGACGGGATCGAGATCGATCGTCGTGTCGCCGACGTCGACCGACAAAGGGCGATAACGCATCTCGACGGGGAACGTTCGACCGGAGACCTCGACGATCGGGGCCGGAACTCCGTCACGAGCGAAGTGCTGTGCGAAACGTTCGGGGTCGATCGTCGCCGACGTGATGATCACCTTGAGATCGGGGCGGCGGGGGAGGAGCTGAGCGAGGTACCCGAGAATGAAGTCGATGTTCAGGCTGCGTTCGTGGGCTTCGTCGATGATGAGCGTGTCGTACTGGCGCAGCAGCCGGTCGCGCTGGATCTCGGCGAGCAGAATGCCGTCGGTCATCAGTTTGACGAGCGTCGAATCCGAGGACTGGTCGGTGAATCGCACCTTGTAGCCGACAGTTTCGCCGATCTCCTGGCCCACTTCCTCGGCGATGCGTTCGGCGACCGTGCGGGCCGCGAGACGCCTCGGCTGGGTGTGGCCGATGGACCCTCGAACACCGCGGCCGAGTTCGAGGCAGATCTTCGGAATCTGCGTCGTCTTGCCCGATCCGGTCTCACCCGCGACGACGACCACCTGATGCTGTTCGATCGCAGCCGCGATGTCGTCCTTGCGTTGGCTGACCGGAAGAGATTCGGGATATTCGACGACGGGAACTGCCGTGCGACGGTTCGCCACCACGAGCTCGGCGCGCGCGACGTCGCTCTCGATCGCGTTCAGTGCGTCGTCCGTGCGTGCCCGGTCGAGCCGACGACGGAGACGATGTTCGTCGCGCAGCGTGACACCCTCGAGACGAGCGGTGAGGGTGCGACGACGGTGCGAGACGGTTTCAGTAGACATGCTGCCTCCAGGATAATCGGTCGAACCGACTCCCCTTCGTGTGGTGAACGCCGCGGAACGACTCGGTGCCGAGTGGAGAGACGGCTCACACTCGACGAACGGGGTCCGACTAAGCTCTCTGGCATGTCTACTCCGGCCGAGCCGACCTACGAATCCACCCATTCCGCGCTGTGGCACGGCTTCGCCGACATGGGCGCAGTCACCACCAAGGGGCCGTTCGTCGTATCGCGCGGCGAGGGTGCCTACATCTGGGATCGTGAGGGCAACAAGTACCTCGATGCCACCGCCGGCCTGTGGTTCACGAACGTCGGGCACGGGCGTCGTGAGATCGCCGACGCCGTCGCAACCCAGCTCGGGTCGCTGGCGCATTACTCGAACTTCGGCGACTTCGTCCCCGAGACGACACTCGCGTTGGCGGAACGACTCGGCGAGATCGCGCCGGTCGCGGGCAGCAAGGTGTTCTTCACCTCCGGCGGTTCCGATTCGATCGACACCGCAGCCAAGCTCGCCCGGAGGTACTGGCACGAGACGGGAAAGCCCGGAAAGAAGCTCATCGTCGGCCGTCAGAAGGCGTATCACGGCATGCATGTCGCCGGCACCGCCTTGGCGGGCATTCCGGTCAACCGTGAGAATTACGGCGAACTGATGCCCGACGCACGGACGGTGGCCTGGGACGATGCGAAGGCCTTGCTCGCGCTGATCGAGGAAGTGGGCGCGGACCAGATCGCCGCGTTCTTCTGCGAACCGATCATCGGCGCGGGTGGCGTCTATCTGCCCCCGCAGGGATATCTGCAGGAAGTGCGTCAGATCTGCCGCGACCACGACGTTCTCTTCGTCGCCGACGAGGTGGTGACGGGATTCGGTCGCATCGGCGGCTCGTGGTTCGCGTCGACGCGCTTCGATCTGCAGCCGGACCTGATGACGACGGCCAAAGGCCTGACGTCGGGCTACGTGCCGATGGGTGCGGTGTTCGTCGCGCCGCACATCGCCGAACCGTTCTTCTCCGGTGGGGTCTGGTGGCGCCACGGCTACACGTACGGCGGCCATGCGGGCGCTGCGGCGGCCGCGATGGCGACGCTCGACATCATGGAACGCGAGAACCTGCTGCAGGAGTCGGCGCGCCTCGAGACGTCGCTGCACACCCATCTCGCGCCGCTCGCCGACCATCCGCGCGTTCAGGAGGTGCGCAGTGGCCTCGGTGCCGTCGCCGCGGTGCAACTCGCCGATCCGGCCGAGGCACTGCCGTTCGTCGGGACGCTGCGCGAGCACGGCGTGTCCGGGCGCGCCGCGGGCCAGGGTGCGATGCAGATTTCGCCGTCGTTCGTGATGACCGACGCCGAAGTCGAGGAACTCGCGGGACGAATTCTCAGCGCGCTCGGCTGAACCGAGAGCGCAAGCGCTGCAACCCCGTCGGGGAAGCGGGGGCGTCGGCCGTTGCGGTCGATGCCTCCGCGAACCGCTTGTGCAGCTCCTGCCGAACCTCGTCGGGGGCGTAGGCGCGTCGCGCGCGTTCCGATCGCACGACGAAAGCCCCGGTGGCGGCGACGCCCGCGACGCCCGCGAGGCCCAGGATCTTCCACAGCTTCATGGCTTCACCGTACTGGTTAAGCTCGACCGTATGAATGCGTCGCGAATCGATCTGGATACAGCGGTGGACGCGACCAGGACCGGTGACATCTGGATCTTCCGTGGCCGTTCGGCGGCCGACAGGGCGATTCAAACTCTGACGAACAGTCCCGTCAACCATGTGGGGATGGCCGTCGTCGTGGACGATCTGCCTCCGCTGATGTGGCATGCGGAGCTGGGAAAGTCGTTGCAGGACATGTGGACCGGCAATTTCCAGCGCGGTGTGCAACTGCACGATCTTCGCGCTGCCGTGCTCCAGTGGACGCTGAAATACGAACAGCGTTGCTGGCTGCGGCAATTGGGGACGGCCGTGACACGAGAGCAGGAAGATGCGCTGATGCGGACCATCGCTCGCATGGACGGCACCGCGTTTCCGACGACGGCGAAGTTGGCAGGGCGTTGGTTCAAAGGACGCGTCCCCACGTTGATTCGGCGGCAGGAGCCGTCGGCCGCGATCGAGACGGCCTACTGTGCGGAAGTGGTTGCGACGACGTACGAGTCGATGGGCCTGCTCGCCGGGCACAAGAAGGCGAACTGGTTCGACCCGGGCAAATTCTGGAGCGGCGATCGGTTACCGCTGGCCGACGGCGTCACGCTGGGTGACGAGATCGCAGTCGACGTGCCGCACGAAGAATCTCCTACCGCACGGTGATCGACGAGTCCGCGACGGTCCGGCCGCCGAGCTCGATCCAGCCGTCGTCCAGACAGGTCGTCAGCAGCCTCGATCCGCGGCCTTGGTGAATGCGGATCCCCAGTCCCAGCGACGCGGTGATGCGAACTGCTGCCGCGCCGGTCGCTTCGTCCTCGGCAATCCCCATCTCGGGCGCGAACATTCGCGAACGTATCGCCTCGTGTTCGGCGTCCATCCATGCCCACACGTAGTGGTGCCCTTCGGTGAAGGTCGACAGGTCGACCGACTCGACCTCGTCGACGGTCGTCAACGGATGCATCGTGAACTCCGGAGCCCAGTCGGCTCGTGCCCGCACCGCCGTCGTGCCGTCACCGTAGGTCACCTGCAGCTCTCCGGCAGGGACGACGAGGGTGTCGATCGGGTGCCCCTGCGCGCCGAGCCACCACGACAGGCCGACGGTCGGGTGCCCCGCGAACGGGAGTTCGACGGCAGGAGTGAAGATGGCTGCGGAAGCCGTCGACCCGCCGTCGTGGTCGACGAAGATCGTCTCGCTGAAGCCGAGTTCGGTGGCCAGCGACTGACGCTCGGCGGGCGGCACGGCGTGACTGCGGACGATTCCGAGCGGATTGCCGTACCGGCCTGCGTCGTCGGTGAACACGCGAACGACTGCCACGTCGATACTCATGTCGGGGAATCTACCAAAGGCGCAGGCGATAGCCCTCGCTAAACTGATAGGCATGGCTGATCAAAGTTACCAACCCACGCTGTCGCAACTGCGTGCGTTCGTCGCCGTCGCCGAGCACCGGCACTTCGGAACGGCCGCGGCACGACTGAAGGTCAGCCAGCCGACGTTGTCGCAGGCGCTCGCGTCGTTGGAACAGGGCCTCGGGGTGCAACTCGTGGAACGCAGCACACGCAAAGTGCTCATGACGACGGCCGGAAGCCAATTGCTCGACCGTGCGCGGGCCACGCTCGAGGCCGCCGACGGGTTCACGGTGGCGGCGTCGGGACTGGGCGGCGGGCTGTCCGGACCGCTTCGACTCGGTCTCATTCCGACGGTTGCGCCGTACGTCCTGCCCGCGCTGCTGCCGGCGTTGCGCCGCGAGTATCCGGCTCTGGAGCCGTTCATCGTCGAGGATCGGACCGAGCGCCTTCTCGCGTCGTTGCGTTCGGGCGCGATCGAGGCCGCCGTTCTCGCCTTGCCGACCGAGGAGTCGGGAGTCGTCGATCTGCCCTTGTACAGCGAGGATTTCGTGCTGATCGTGCCCTCCGGGCATCCTCTCGACGGTCGTACGGATCTGACGCTGTCGGCTCTCGTCGATCAGCCGATACTGCTGTTGGACGAAGGGCATTGCCTGCGCGACCAGACGCTCGATCTGTGTCGTTCCGTCGACGCCGTTCCCGCGGCCGGCGACACACGCGCGACGTCACTGGCGACGGTCGTGCAGTGCGTCGCGGGCGGGCTCGGTGTGACGCTCGTGCCCCGGTCGGCTGTCGCGGTCGAGACGGCCAAGGGAAATCTGGGCGTCGCCGAGTTCGCCGATCCGAAGCCCGGACGCACGATGGGGCTCGTCTACCGCGCCTCGAGTGCACGCGCCGAAGAGTACGGTGCCATCGCGGCATTGATCTCGTCCGTCGGCGCCGGCCTGCACGCCTGAACGTCAGCCCGCGGTGATCGTCACCTCGTCGAACACGATCTCGCCTGATGCGTTCGATTCGTCGACGTCGACCACGGCATTCAACGACCAGCCCTGATCGCCGTCCGGATCTTCCAGGATCTGCCGAACCGTCGTGCGGTTCGGCCCGACGGTGAGATCGAACAGAGCGGGGCCTCGCGCCGACGGACCGGTGCCCAACTCGCCGTACTCGTCGAAGAACGGCGCGAGCTCGGCCTCCCAGTCCGGCCCGTCGTCCAGCTCGTCGAGCGCCGCCCACCGACCTGCTGCGGCGAGCTCGACGCGCTTGAACATCGCGTTGCGGACCATGACACGGAACGCGCGCGGGTTGGCCGAGATCGGCCTCGGTGAATCCCCGCCGTAGGCTTCGGGTTTCGCCTCCGGCTCCTCACCCGGATCGGTGAGGTTCTCCCACTCGTCCAGCAGGCTCGAATCGACTTGGCGCACAAGCTCTCCGAGCCATTCGGTGATGTCCTGCACTTCCTCGGTCCTGGCCTCGGGAGGTACCGTCTGGCGCAATGCGCGATACGCGTCGGCGAGATACCGCAGCACGAGGCCCTCGGAACGAGTCAGTCCGTAGTGGCTGATCAACTCGGCGAACGTCATCGTTCGTTCGATCATGTCGCGGACGACGGTCTTCGGCGACAGCGCGAACTCGCTCACCCACGGGTGGCCACCGCGATAGATCTCGAACGCCGGAACGAGAAGCTCGGCAAGGGGTTTCGGCCACGTGACCTCTTCCAGCAACTCCATGCGCTCGTCGTACTCGATACCGTCGGCCTTCATCTGTGCGACGGCTTCACCTCGGGCCGCGTGCTGCTGCGCCATCAGGATCTGGCGGGGATCGTCGAGCGTCGCTTCGATGACCGAGACGACGTCGAGGGCATGCGTCGGCGACTCGGCGTCGAGCAGTTCGAAGGTCGCCAGTGCGAACGGGGACAGTGGCTGGTTCAGGGCGAAGTCCGGCTGCAGATCGACCGTCAACCGAGCATGCCTGCCATCGGCGTCCGGCTCGTCGAGTTGCTCCACGATCCCCGCGGCCACGAGTCCTCGATACAGCGTGATCGCCCGAAGGATGTGCTTACGCTGCGCAGGTCGGCTCTCGTGATTGTCCTCGAGCAGGTGGCGCATCGCGTCGAAGCAATTGCCGGGTCGCGCAATGACATTGAGCAACATCGAATTGCTGACGGCGAACCGCGACTGCAGCGGCTCGGGGCTGGCGGCGACGATCCGGTCGAACGTCGGCTCGCCCCACGAGACGAATCCGTCCGGCGCTTTCTTGCGTTGGACGCGCTTGAGTTTCTTCGGGTCGTCACCGGCCTTGGCGATCAGTCGCGCGTTCTCGATGTCGTGCTCGGGCGCCTCGACGACGACGGTTCCCAACGTGTCGTATCCGGCTCGTCCGGCCCGGCCTGCGATCTGGTGGAATTCCCTCGCACGTAGCTGGCGGGTACGGATGCCGTCGTACTTGGTCAGTCCGGTGAACAGCACCGTTCGGATGGGCACGTTGATTCCCACGCCGAGAGTGTCCGTGCCGCAGATGACCTTGAGCAGGCCGTCCTGCGCGAGCTTCTCGACGAGGCGTCGATATTTCGGCAGCATGCCCGCGTGATGGACGCCGATGCCGTGACGGACTAAGCGAGACAACGTCTTTCCGAAGCCGGTCGTGAAGCGGAACTGGCCGATGGCGTCGGCGATCTGTTGCTTCTCCTCCTTCGACGCGACGTTGACGCTCGTCAGAGCCTGCGCACGTTCGAGGGCGGCGGCCTGCGTGAAGTGCACGACGTACACCGGCGCGAGATGAGTGTCGACGAGTTCTTCGATGGTTTCGCCGATCGGCGTCGTCACGTACGAGAACATCAGCGGCACAGGGCGTTCCGAGCCGGACACCACCGTCGTCGCGCGGCCGGTGCGCCTGGTCAGGTCGTCGCGGAAGAACGAGACGTCACCGAGCGTGGCGGACATGAGCAGGAACTGCGCGTTCGGGAGCTCGATCAGCGGCACCTGCCACGCCCAGCCGCGATCGGGCTCGGAGTAGTAGTGGAACTCGTCCATGATCACCTGACCGATGTCCGAGTTCGCGCCCTGACGCAACGCCAGGTTCGCGACGATCTCGGCGGTGGCGCAGATGATGGGCGCTCCCGCATTGACCGACGCGTCGCCCGTCATCATTCCGACGTTCTGGGCGCCGAAGATCTCGCACAGCGCGAAGAACTTCTCGCTGACGAGTGCCTTGATCGGCGCGGTGTAGAAGCTCCGAATGCCCGACGCCATCGCCGCGAAATGCGCACCGACGGCCACCATCGACTTCCCGGAACCGGTCGGCGTCGCGAGGATGACGTTCGAGCCCGACACCAGCTCGATGAGCGCCTCTTCCTGCGCGGGATACAGCGTCAGGCCGCGGTCGACGGTCCACGACGTGAAGACGTCGAACAGTGTGTCCGGGTCCTGTGCTTCGTCGGTCGTGGGATCGGGGACGAGATCGGTGAGAAGCACGTCTACAGGTTATGGGTCGAGTGCGTGGGAGGCGCCATCGCCCCTTGTCACGTCGCGCTGCGCTCGTCCGACCCCATCGCGCCGAGTACGGCGAGGCGCGTGCTCGCGCTACCGGTGATCGTGTCCTCACCGATGCCGTTCAGCAACAGGTTGCGCCACCGTGCCTCGTCGAAGTCCAAGGGGGGAGTGGACGCCAGGAACGTCTCGAGGACCTGCAGGAAACGAATGGGATCGTCCCGGAACGGGAAATGACCCGATCCACGGAAGATCTCGAGGACGGAGCCTGGCATCGCAGAATGGGCGAGATGCGCATGGCTCACCGGAATCACCGAATCGCTGCCACCCCAGACGAGCAGTACGGGGAGGTTCTCGGTCAGGTAACAGCGGTCGAGCATCGTGACGACCTGGCCGCGCCAGTCGACCACGGCGCGCAGCGTGCGCAGGTACGCCTCGTGCGCGGTCGGATCGGGGAGTCCGCTGAGGACACGCACCAGATCGGGCGTGTCGTGCAGCATCGCGCCCGGTCGGAACGGGGAACGGTTCAGCTTTCCGACGAGGTCGCCCGCCAGCTTCACCATCGTCATGGCCCCGGGAACGCGAAGAACCTTGACGACGTCGCTGGCGAGTGGGATGGACGCCAGACGCAGAATCGGGTGGACGTCTCGGGTGACGCCGCCGGCCGACACGAGGACGAGCCTGTCGACCATGTGCGGAAATTGGTAGGCGAACTGCATTGCGACGCCGCCGCCGAGGGAGTGGCCGACGACGGTGACCCGATCGATGCCCAGCACCGACAGCAGGTCACGCATCCCGTTCGCGTACGCCGCGACGGAGTAGTCGGCGCGAGGCTTGTCGGACTTGCCGTGCCCCAGCAAATCGGGCGCAATCACGGTGTAGTTCTGGGCGAGATGCGGGACGATGTCGTTCCACGTCTCGGAATTGTCGCCGATGCCGTGGATGAGCAACAGGACAGGTCCGTCTCCGGCCATACGAAAGGCGCGGCGGTACCCGTGAATGGTTCGGTACATCAAGCGTGGCTCGGCGTCGGGAACCGGCCGAAGCTTCCGCGTGCGTAGGGTGCTCATGCTGCCTCTTGTAGTCCTTGCACGTATCTCGGCGCCGGACCGCGGTGCGTGACGGGCTGGGTCGCGCCGGTTCCGACTCGAATTACATCCATGACTCTCGCACGAGAACGTGCGATCGGCGAGAGAAGAGAGCGTATTCGGAGTTACAGATATGTTTCGTGCGTCGTCAGCCCATTCCAGGTCACACAAAAATACGGGCGTCCGTGTGAGCAGTCACACGGACGCACGTTCGGTCGTCGGTTCAGTTCTCGCGATCGGTGTCGTCGGTATCCGAGTCGAATCCGCTTTGCTCGGCGAGGAAGCGTTCGAACTCCGCTCCGAGCTCGTCTCCACTCGGCAACGGCTCGTCACCGGCCAGAAGTGTCGACTGCTGCTCCTGCGCGGCGACGTAGGTGTCGTATTGGCGTTCCAGCGCGTGGACGACCGACTGAACTTCTTCGTTGCCCGTGATGTGCTCGTCGACCTGCTCGCGTACGCGCGCTGCGGCCTGTCCCAGTGCCGCCAGCGGCAGATCCAGGTCACCGGCTTCGCTCACGTTCTCGAGCAGTGTCTCGGCGGCGGCCGGGTAGTCGGTCTGGGCCAGGTAGTGCGGTACGTGCACCGAGAAGCCCATCGAGTCGTGTCCGTGCTGCGCGAGTCGGAATTCGAGCAACGAGGAGACGCTGCCCGGCACCTGCAGTTCACCCGACCAACTCTGATCCGACGGCACCATCGACTTGTCCGACGAGTGCGCGGTCACGCCGAGCGGACGTGTGTGCGGAATGGCCATGGGAATGGACCCGAGTCCGATCGTGCGGCGAACGCCCAGCTGCTCCGCCAGAAGGCGCACCGCCGTCGTGAACTTCTCCCAGCGTAGGTCCGGCTCCAGACCCGACAGCAGTAGGAACGGCACCCCGGCGTTGTCCTTGACGGCGTACAGATTCAGCTCCGGCGCATCGTAATCCGAGAAGTGGTCGGCCTTGAACGTCATGGTCGGACGCCGCGAGCGGTAGTCGATCAGCTCGTCGACGTCGAACGACGCCACCAACTCCGTCTCCAACGTGTCGCGCAGGTGCTGCGTCGCGAGACGGACGGCGTGGCCCGCGTCGGAGAATCCCTCGAGGCCGTGAACGAGAACGGGGCCGACGCCGTCGCCCGACGAGGTCTGCGGAGCGGGAAACTCCAGTTCGTACATACTCGACTTCTCGTCCACCACGGACCCCTTTCGTAGACTCGCCGACGGCGCTGGTGCGGCACCGGAAGGCGAAACCGACTTCGCGACAGAATACCCACGAGTGCTACTACCTAACGCACCCGTAGTCACGACTCGATTCGTACGAAAGGAACGCGGGTGTCGCCGTGTTCATTCCCGCGCGCGTCATTCCGGTCGAGACCCGCGGCCCGCGAAATTCTGCAGAGCACGGATCTTGTTGGTGACGTCGAGCGCGGCGACCTTGTACGCCTCGGACAGGGTGGGGTAGTTGAACACCGCGTCGACGAGATAGTCGACCGTGCCGCCGCATCCCATGACGGCTTGGCCGATGTGAATCAGGTCCGTGGCGCCGGAGCCGAAGATGTGAACGCCGAGCAGAGTTCTGTCCTCGGTGGAGACCAGGAGCTTCAGCATCCCGTACGAGTCGCCTGCGATCTGGCCGCGGGCGAGCTCGCGATAGCGGGAGACGCCGACTTCGTACGGGACCGAGTTCCTGGTGAGCTCGACCTCGGTCGCGCCCACGTACGACACCTCCGGAATGGAGTAGATGCCGATGGGTTGCAGATCCATCAAGCCTTGACTCGACTCGCCGAACGCGTGGTACGCGGCGAGCCTGCCCTGATCCATCGACGTCGCCGCGAGCGCGGGGAAGCCGATGACGTCGCCGACGGCGTAGATGTGGTCGACCTTCGTCTGGAAGTTCTCGTCGACGAAGATGCGCCCGCGGGCATCCGCTTCCAGTCCCGCCTTCTCGAGATCGAGCGATCGGGTCATGCCCTGACGCCCCGCGGAGTACATCACCGCCTCGGCGGGAATTCGCTTCCCGCTCGCGAGCGTCGTGACGGTGCCCGACGGGCCGACGTCGACGGCGGTCACCGCTTCGCCGAACCGGAAGGTCACTGCGAGGTCGCGCAGATGGAATTGCAGCGACTCGACGATCTCTCGGTCGCAGAAGTCGAGCATCGTGTCGCGCTTCTCGACGACGGTCACCTTGGTGCCGAGTGCCGCGAACATCGACGCGTACTCGATGCCGATGACGCCTGCGCCCACGACGACCATCGATGAAGGGATGAATTCGAGATTCAGGATGCCGTCGGAATCGAGAACCCGGTAGTCGTCGAATTCGACGTCGGCGGGACGGGCAGGCGACGTGCCCGTCGCGATGACGACGTTCTTGGCCGTCACCGTGATGCGCTCTCCGCGCTGAGGATCGTCGACGACGACCGTGCGCGGGTCGAGGAATGCGCCTGTCCCGGTGATGAGTTCGATCCGATTGCGCAACAGTTGCGATCGGACGACCTCGATCTCCTTGCCGATGACGTGCGTCGTCCGCGCGAGCAGGTCGGCGGGGGTGATGTTGGCTTTGACGCGGTAGCTGGCGCCGTACAGCTCTCGCTGATTCATGCCGGTCAGGTACAGCACGGCCTCGCGCAGCGTCTTCGACGGGATGGTTCCCGTGTTGACGCACACTCCGCCGAGCATCTTGCCCTTCTCGACGATCGCGACGCGTTTGCCCAGCTTGGCGGCCGCAATTGCCGCCTTCTGGCCGCCGGGTCCAGATCCGATCACGACGAGGTCGTATTCCATCGCAGCAGACATGGCTCATAGGTACTCCTCGCACGCAAAGTCCATGTGCCACCCGGATCACGAACTCGTGAACAGCTCGGGCCCCACGAGGTGCGTATGTCGCTACACGTGCATGGGTTGTGGAAGGCTGATGTCAAGACAAATCCAGTCGAAAGTGGAGGTTGCAATGCCACAGCAGGTGCGTGCCGTCGTCGCGAAGGCGAAGGGTGAGGCGGTGTCTCTCGAGACGATCGTGATTCCTGATCCGGGTCCGAACGACGTGGTCGTGAAGATCTCCGCGTGCGGGGTGTGTCATACCGATCTGCATTACCGCGAGGGTGGCATCAACGACGAGTTCCCGTTCCTGCTCGGGCACGAGGCAGCCGGAATCGTCGAAACCGTCGGCGACGCGGTCACCCATGTCGAGGTCGGCGACTTCGTCGTCCTGAACTGGCGTGCGGTGTGTGGTGAGTGCCGGGCCTGCAAGAAGGGCAAGCCCTGGTACTGCTTCGACACCCACAACGCGTCGAAGAAGATGACCCTCGAAGACGGCACCGAACTCTCGCCCGCGTTGGGTATCGGTGCGTTCGCGGACAAGACACTCGTCCACGAGGGCCAGTGCACCAAGGTGAACCCGGACTCCGATCCTGCAGTCGTAGGGTTGCTCGGCTGCGGTGTGATGGCCGGGTTGGGTGCGGCGATGAACACCGGCAACGTTTCGCGCGGTGACTCGGTCGCGGTGATCGGGTGTGGTGGCGTCGGCGATGCGGCGATCGCGGGTGCGCGTCTGGCGGGTGCGACGACGATCATCGCCGTCGACCGGGATCCGGGCAAGCTCGAGTGGGCAAAGGACCTGGGGGCGACGCACACCGTCGATGCGTCGACGGTCGATGCGGTCGAGGCGATCCAGGAGTTGACCGGCGGTTTCGGTGCCGACGTCGTCATCGACGCGGTCGGTCGTCCCGAGACGTGGCGGCAGGCGTTCTACGGCCGCGATCTCGCGGGCACCGTGGTGTTGGTGGGTGTGCCGACGCCGGAGATGATGCTCGAGATGCCGTTGATCGATTTCTTCTCCCGCGGTGGATCGCTCAAGTCGTCGTGGTATGGAGATTGCCTGCCCGAGCGGGACTTCCCGCTGCTGGTCGATCTGTACGAACAGGGACGGTTGCCGCTCGAGAAGTTCGTGACCGAGCGAATCGGGATCGAGGACATCGAGGCCGCGTTCGAGAAGATGCACAAGGGCGAGGTACTGCGATCGGTGGTCGAACTATGAGCCTGCGTATCGACAGGGTCGTCACGTCCGGGACGTTCGCGCTCGACGGCGGTGAGTGGGATGTCGACAACAACATCTGGTTGATCGGCGACGACAACGAGGTCGTGATCGTCGACGCCGCGCACGATGCGCGGCCGATCATCGACGCCGTCGGGGGCCGGACGGTGAAGGCGATCGTCTGCACCCACGGCCACAACGACCATGTCACGGTCGCGCCGGAGTTGTCCCGCGCGCTCGACGCGCCGATTCTTCTGAATCCGGCCGACGACGTGCTGTGGGAACAGACCCACCCCGGCGTCGGTCACGGGACGCTCGAGGACGAGCAGCGCATCTCGGTGGCGGGGACCGACATCGTCGCGTTGCACACGCCGGGTCACTCGCCCGGGTCGACGTGCCTGTATCTGCCCGAGGCGGGGCAGTTGTTCTCCGGGGACACGTTGTTCTCCGGGGGTCCTGGTGCGACGGGCCGGTCGTATTCGGACTTCCCGACGATCATCGGCTCGATCCGAGACCGGTTGTTCGCGCTGCCTGCCGAGACCGAGGTCAAGACGGGCCACGGTGACGGCACCAGCATCGGCGACGAATCGCCGCACCTCGAGGAGTGGATCAAGCGCGGTAGCTGATGCAGCTGCGCTACCCGTGCGCGGATAGTCGGTCCGGAGTCCGACTATCCGCGCACGGGTGGCAACGCCGCACCCCGCGTGCCTACCGCTCGGCGGCCCTGACAGGTGAGAAGGTGGATCGACCACACCCGCCGTAGACCGCTGGAGGACACTTCCGTGTTGCGCCGTTCCGTGACGACGTCTCGACCGATTCTGCTCGCGTTCGGCGCACTCGCAGCGCTGACCGTCGCCGGCTGCAGCAGCAATGTCACCGGAACACCCGCCGCCGGCGACGCCGGAGCATCCCCGGCGCCCGGTAGTTCGGCGGGCGCGGACTCCGATCTGAACGCCCTGCTGATCGACCCGTCGCAGTTCCCGGCCCCGTACGAGGCCATCGTGCTCCCGCCCCAGGCCATCAGCCAGGCCTCTCCCGACCTGACGGGAATCCCCGCGGGCGCGGAGGTGTCGCCCGCCGGGTGCAAGCCGGCAGATCCGACGTCCGCGGCGCTGATCGTCGGCACCGACAACGCGAACCGCGCGACCATCTCGGTCGAGCTCACCTCCGTCGACGAGCCGCTGTCGGACCGCGAAGATCAGTTGACTCGGTGTGCCGAGGTCGAGGCCACCAAATCCGGTGCCACGTCGACGATTCGATCGACGATCACACCCGCGCCCCCGATCGTCGCGGACGAGACTCTGGCCGTGAAGCAGACGGTGTCGTCGGGATCGGGAACCGAATCGATCACGCAGTCCATGCTGACGTTGATGGCCCAGGTGGACGGAACGCGCATCGCCGCGACCTACATGTCGTTCGACGACTCCACTCCCGATGCGGCCACGCTGGACGAACTGTTCACCGCAGCCGTGCAGAAGGTCAAGGCAGGCTGATCGCGAGGGCGGTCTGTCCACAAGTTCGCTCGATCCACAGGGTTTCGCTCAGCCCCAGGTGACGGGCTGATCCCGTTCGGCCGGTGGTCCAGGCTCGTGCCCATGACGACACACTCCGACGACCGACCCGCCTCTTCCGTCACCGTCCGCCTCGACGCGCCAGGGGAGCTGATTGCTGCTCTGCCTGCGATGCTCGGATTCGTCCCGCAGCGCTCGCTGGTGCTGATCTGCCTCCGCATCGACGACGGGGGCACGATCACCGCAGGCACCGTCATGCGGCACGACCTCGACGCCCCGGAATGCCACCGGTTCGCGGACACGACCCTCTACGTGATCCCGGACAGAATGCTCGAGGTGATCGACCGGTTCGCCACGCAGTGCGAACGCGAGGACGTGCGCGACGCCATTGCCGTCGTCGTCGACGATCGAGCTGCGGCGACGATGTCGGGCCCGGTAGGCGACGCGCGTTACGAAGTGTTGGCGCAGTGCGTGATCGACGATTTCGGTGCCCGCGGAACCGACGTGCTTCGGGTGTTGTTCACGCCGGAGATCGCGGCAGGGGCGGAATGGACGTCGTTGGACGGCATGGAGGAATGGGGGCGCGTGGGGGACCCGCGGACGTCACCGGTCGCGCTCGCCTACGCGATGGAGGGACGCTTCGTACAGCCGTCACGCGAGCGGCTGGCCGACGCGGTGCAGCCGGTCGACGACGAGACCAGCCGGCGGGTAGCGGACCTGATGCCCCGGGCGCGGGGTGAACGGCACGACTCGGACGGAACACATCTCTCACGGATTCTCGACATCCTCGACCGGGCGCATACGCATTCACCCGACGCCGCGCCTGTGCTGGACATCACGGCTGACACCGCGGCGACCATCGGAGCAGCCCTTGGCCGTCTTCCCGTGCGCGACAGCCTGCTCGCGCTCGTGCTCACCGACATGGCCCACGTCGCCGAGATGTTGTGGGCGACGTTGACGCGTGTCCTCCCGGCGCCCGAACGCGCAACGGCCGCATGCCTTCTCGCGTTCAGCGCATACGCGCGCGGGGACGGTGCCATGGCAGTGATAGCGCTCGAGGTCGCGTTGGACGCCGACCCCGAGCACTCACTCGCCCGGCTGCTCGACCGATCGCTTTCCGCGGGCGCGGGCCCTGCACTGATCCGTGAAGTTGCACTCAGCGGCTATGCGACGGCCGACAAGTGCGGCGTGCGCCTGCCGTTGCCGCTCGCCGCTCCGTGAGAAACCGTGTCAACGGCCAATTTTCGCGGCGTGCGATCGGTCGCCGAGCTCCTGCAGGAACGTCCAGGCATCGGACACGATGACGTCCAGATCGGTGAACTGTGGCTTCCACCCCAGATCGGCGATCGCTCGATCGCTCGACGCGATGAGGACGGCCGGATCGCCTGCGCGTCGCGGTGCTTCCTCCACCGGAATGTCCAGGCCGGTCACACGTGTGCACGCCTCGATGACTTCCTTGACCGAGAATCCGGTTCCGCTGCCCAGGTTGTAGATCCGGTGCGATCCTGCGGCCGACGATTCGAGCGCCAGGATGTGGGCCTCGGCCAGGTCGGCGACATGGATGTAGTCGCGCACCGCCGTGCCGTCGGGAGTCGGCCAGTCGGTGCCGAACACCGAGATCTTCGCGCGCTGGCCCAGTGCGGTCTGCAGCACCAACGGGATCAGATGGGTTTCCACGACGCGGTTCTCGCCGAATCCGGCGTACGCGCCCGCGACGTTGAAGTAACGGAGACTCGTCGCAGCGAGACCGTACGCGTGCGCATACGACGTGATCGCATGGTCGATCGCCAGCTTCGTCGCACCGTACGGATTGGTGGGGGCGGTGGGCATCGCTTCGGTGATCGGGGTCTGCTCCGGCTCGCCGTACGTCGCGGCCGTCGAGGAGAAGACGAGTCGGGGAGTGCCCGATTCACGCATCGCGTCCAGCAGCGCCAGAGTGGTCACGACGTTGCCGGTCCAGTACTTGTCCGGCGCGACGACGGACTCGCCGACGAGTGACTGCGCAGCGAAATGGAGAACACCGTCGAACTCCGCGCCGGTGAGGACGGACGCTGCCACGTCCTTGATGTCTGCTTCGACGAACGTGGCCTGTGGCGGCACCGCGTCGCGGTTGCCGGTGATCAGATTGTCCACGACGACCACTTCGTGGCCACGTTCGATCAACACCGCGGCGCACACACTGCCGACGTAGCCGGCGCCGCCGGTCACCAAAAGTTTCACTGTCCGCTCCTCGTCGGGCCGGCGGCCGGTCGTCGAGACAGGCCCCGGTACCCGACTGGAGGGATCTAGACCTGCTTGACCTGAACGGCGTGGGCCATCTCGTCCGAAATATCGATGCCTTCGTGACCGGGAACGGTGATCGTGACCGTTCCCGCCTTCGCCTCGACTGTAACCCGTGCATCAGGGACCACGCCTGCATCACGCAGCTGTGAGATCACTTCGGGATCCGACTGCACGTGCTCGGCCAGTCGACGTACGACGACGGCCGTCGCCTGTCCGTGGGGGAGATCGGTCAGCCGAATCAAGTCCTCGTGCTGCGCCGCAGGCTGTCCGAGACCCAGTTCTTCCAGCCCGGGAATCGGGTTGCCGTACGGAGACGTGGTGGGGTTGTTCAGCACGGTGACGAGGCGTCGTTCGACTTCCTCGCTCATCACGTGCTCCCACCGGCACGCCTCGGCGTGCACGTCCTCCCAGCGAAGCCCGATGACATCGACCAGCAGTCGCTCGGCCAGGCGATGCTTGCGCATCACCGACACCGCGAGGCTGCGGCCCTTCTCCGTCAGCTCGAGGTGGCGATCGCCCGCAACCGAGAGCAGCCCGTCGCGTTCCATACGGGCAACTGTCTGACTGACGGTGGGACCGCTCTGCTCGAGGCGCTCGGCGATACGTGCCCGCAGCGGAACGACGCCTTCTTCTTCCAAGTCGTAGATCGTCCGGAGGTACATCTCCGTGGTGTCGACCAGATCCTTCACACTCAACCCCTTCGTCTCGGGCGATTCTACCGTTGTCGAGCTCGAATCGGCGTCGTAGGTCGACCGCCCGCGTGCCCCGTTCGGGTACCCGTCGGTAACCGCGGGGCGGCGCGCGCCGTTGCTCGCGCCGCCCCATGACGACAAGTAGCGTTGTCGTCATGGCAGACCTGGCGGCTGGACCGCCTCCGAGCACCGCGGCGGCCCAGGACGACATCGTCGTCTGGAGCCCCGATTACCTCTCGTATCGGTGGAGTGACGACCACCCGATGAATCCCACTCGCCTCGATCTGACGATGTCGCTGGCACGCAGCATCGGGGTTCTCGACGGAATCGAGCCCGTCGAACCGACGGCCGCGAGCGACAGCGAACTGCTGCGAATCCATACGCCTGCATACATCGAAGCGGTCAAGAACGCTCCCGAGAAGGGACCGTCGATCGTCCATCCCGATGCGGTCGAGCACGGTCTCGGTTCCGACGACAATCCGGTGTTCCGACAGATGCACGAGGCCAGCGCGATGCTTGCCGGCGGAACGCTGGCGGCCGCGAGGGAGATCGCGTCGGGCAGAGCCCGTCGGGCCGTGAGTATCGGCGGCGGTATGCACCACGCGATGCCGGACTGGGCATCGGGATTCTGTGTCTACAACGACGCGGCAATCGCGATTTCCTGGCTGCTGGACAACGGGTTCGATCGCATCGCGTACATCGACGTCGACGCCCATCACGGTGACGGCGTCCAGCACGCGTTCGTCGCCGATCCGCGGGTGCTGACGGTGTCGCTGCATCAACATCCTGCGACGCTGTGGCCGAACACCGGGTGGTCCACCGAAGTCGGAACGGGTGCCGCCGAGGGCACGTCGATCAACGTTCCTCTGCTGCCGAACACCGGAGACAGGCTGTGGCTGAGGGCATTTCATGCCGTCGTGCCGGGAGCTGTCGCGGCGTTCCGTCCTCAGATCATCGTCAGCCAGTGTGGCGTCGACAGCCATCGCGAGGATCCGCTTGCCGATCTCGCGCTCACCGTCGACGGTCAGAACGCGGCGTTCCTGGCGATGCGCGATCTGGCCGACAAGCACGCAGACGGACGATGGATCGCTGTCGGCGGAGGCGGTTACGGTCTGGTCCGTGTCGTCCCTCGCGCGTGGACCTATCTGATCGCAGCAGCGCTCGGACGCCCGGTCGATGCCGGGCTCGCGCTGCCCGATTCATGGCGAGAGCGGGTTCGGGCGATGGCACCGAGCATCGATCTGCCGCAGGTCATGGGCGATGGCGGCGACGTCGACTACCCGGCATGGGACGGCCCGGGGGGCGCGGCAACCGGATCGACGGAAGCGTCGGATCGAGCTCTCGAACGCGTCGACTCCGCGATTCTGGCAACCCGTCGAGCAGCGTTCCCGTTGCTCGGACTCGACCCGGAGGACCCTCGTGACTGACTCCACGGAATCCACGGCGACAGAACCCACCGCGAAGGAACGTGAACGGCTGAAGGCCGAGACGTCGTTTCCGAAGCATTGGGTTGCCGACGTGCTGGCCTCCGACGGCGGCGTCGTGCACCTGCGTCCGATCGTGCCGTCCGACGCCGATGCGCTGGTGGCATTCCACGGCAGGCTGTCCGAACGAACCAGATACCTGCGGTACTTCGGCCCGTATCCGACGATGCCGCAACGGGATGTTCTGAACTTCACGACCGTCGATCACCGGGATCGCGTCGCGTTCGTGGCGATTCTCGGCGACGACATCATCGCCGTCGGCCGATACGAGCGGCTGCCGGAGGGCGACGGCAATTCCGCCGAGGTCGCGTTCGTCGTCGCCGACTCCCACCAGGGACGCGGGCTCGGTCCGATACTCCTCGAGCACCTGGCCGGTGCGGCGGCCGAGAACGGCGTCGGCATGTTCGTCGCCGAGGTGCTGGCCGAGAACCGCAACATGGTGACGGTGTTCCGTGAGGCGGGCTATCAGGTCAGCCGGAGCTTCGAAGGTGGTGTTCTACGGCTGGAATTCGCGATCGATCCCAGCGAAGCCCTTCTGTCGGTCCGCAATTCGCGGGAGCGCGCCGCTGAGGCGCGAAGCGTACGAAACGTGTTGAGCCCCAGCTCTGTTGCGGTCATCGGAGCATCGACGGACAGTTCGAAGGTCGGCAACGCGGTCCTGACGAACTTACTGTCGGCCGGTTTCACCGGTCCGGTCTATCCGGTGAACGCCGACCACCGATCGGTGCGTGGAGTGCGGGCGTATCCGACGGTGCACGACATCCCCGATTCGGTCGATCTCGCGATCGCGGCCGTGCCCGCCGAGGCGATCGACGAGGTGCTCGACGACTGCCTGGACAAGGGCGTCAAAGCGCTCGTCGTGGTGTCGTCCGGTTTCGGTGAGACGGGTTCGGCAGGCCAGGAGAAGGAACGTCGACTCGTGCGCGCCGCACGTGCCCACGGGATGCGCCTGATCGGCCCGAACGCGCTCGGCGTCGCGAACACCGATCTCGACTTCTCGCTGAACGCGACGCTGGCGCCGCACCTGCCGACGCCGGGACGCGTCGGCTTCTTCTGTCAGTCCGGAGCGCTGGGCATCGCCATTCTGGACCAGGCGGCCAAACGCCGGTTGGGGTTGTCGACGTTCGTCTCGGCGGGCAACAGGGCCGACGTCTCCGGTAACGACCTGCTGCAGTTCTGGGACTCCGATCCTGCGACCGAGGTCGTGCTGCTCTACCTGGAGAGTTTCGGTAATCCACGCAAGTTCACGCGAATCGCGCGGCGCGTTGCTCGGAACAAACCGATCGTCGCCGTGAAGAGCGGACGGGGTGCGGTGCCACCCGCGCTCGCGACCGGACCCGACATCGACGACACCATCGTGAAGGCGCTCTTCGAGCAGGCAGGCGTCATCCAGGTCGACACCATCGCGCAGTTGTTCGACTGTGCGGTGCTGTTCGGCTATCAGCCGCTGCCGACGGGCCCGCGGGTCGCGGTCGTCGGAAACTCGACTGCTCTTGGCGTGCTCGCCGTCGACGCCGCGCGGGCCGACGGTCTCCACGCCGGTGCGGCGATCGACGTGGGCCCGCAGGCAGGCCCGGACGAGTTCGCCGCGGCCGTGTCGAAAGCTCTCGCGGCCGACGACGTCGATTCGGTGATCGTCGTGTTCGTGCCGCCGGTCGCGGTCACGGTCGAGCCGTTCGCCGAGGCGCTCGGAGCGGCCGTGCGCGGCGCCGACAAGCCCGTCCTCACCACGTTCCTGGCGACCGAGGGAATTCCGGACGTGCTCGCGGTACGCGGGGACGAGGGTCATCCCATCCGCGGTTCGGTGCCCTCGTACTCCAGCCCCGAGCGTGCCGTCACGGCGCTGGCGAAGGCATGGCGTTATGCGTCGTGGCGCAGCCGTCCGGCGTCCGCACCGGTACGGCCGAACGGAGTCGATGCAGAACGCGCGGCGTCCCTCGTCCGCGGCTGGACCGGGCAGGACCGCTGGCTGTCCGATTTCGAGACCGCCGAGTTGTTGGCCTGCTACGGCATCGACGTCGTCGACTTCCGTGCCGTGACCGACGAAGCCGAGGCGGCAGCGGCCGCCGAGGAGCTCGGCTACCCGGTCGCGGTCAAGGCGACGGGCGAGCAGTGGCGTCACCGACCGGATCTCGGGGGAGTGCGCCTCGATCTCGCGAGCAGCGACGCGGTGCGTGCTGCGTATCGTTCGCTCGCCGCGGACTCGGGAGAGCCGTTGCTGCACGTGCAGAAGATGGCGGCGAAGGGAATCGGCTGTGTCGTGCGCGTGCAGGACGATCCGTCGTTCGGATCGCTGATCTCGTTCGGTCTGGCCGGGGTGATCTCGGATCTGCTGGGTGACCGCGCGTACCGGGTTCTGCCGCTGACCGAGGACGAATCCGTCCAGCTGATCGATGCCCCGAAAGCAGCGCCTCTCCTGTCCGGGTATCGAAATGCGGTGCCCGTCAACAAGAGTGCGCTGGTGGACCTGGTGCAGCGGGTGTCGGCGATGGCCGACGACATCCCCGAGATCAGGGAACTGGCCTGCGAACCGGTTCTGGCGTCGGCGCACGGAGCGCAGATCACCGATGCACGATTGCGTCTGGGGCCCGTGCCGTCACGAAACGATCTGGGTCCCAGGCGACTTCGGTAGAGACAAAACGAGCGGAGGCCGGGTCGACTTTCCCAAGAGGGGGAGAGAAAGCGACCCGGCCACCGCCTACGATGGAGCGCGCGGGAAACTGCACCGCTGCTCCACCAGTTCGGAGCCGACCCAGCCGAGGATCAGCTGGCGTACGACCTCAGCTTCTCGGCGCGGTCGCCCTGTCGCAGCTTGACCATCACCTCGCGCTCGATCTGACGCACACGCTCGCGCGACAGGCCGAAGAGCTTGCCGATCTGGTCGAGTGTGCGGGGCTGTCCGTCGTCGAGACCGTAACGGAGACGAATGACCTGCTGTTCACGCTCGTCCAGCGTCGCAAGGACGGTACGAACGTCGCTGTGCAGGAGGCCCGCGATGACGGCGTTCTCCGCCGACGTCGCCTCGGAGTCCTCGATGAAGTCGCCCAAGGGTGCTTCCTCGTCGCTGCCGACGGGCATGTCGAGGCTCACCGGGTCACGGCTGTGGTCCAGCAGATCGGCGATCTTCTCGACGGGAATACCCGACTCGTTCGACAGCTCCTCGTCGGTCGCCTCGCGGCCGAGCTGCTGGTGGAGTTCGCGCTTGATACGAGCCAGCTTGTTGACCTGCTCCACGAGGTGGACAGGGAGGCGAATGGTGCGGCTCTGGTCGGCCATGCCGCGAGTGATGGCCTGGCGGATCCACCAGGTCGCGTACGTCGAGAACTTGAATCCCTTGGCGTAGTCGAACTTCTCCATCGCGCGGATCAGTCCGAGGTTGCCTTCCTGGATCAGATCGAGGAGCGGCATGCCGCGGCCGGTGTAGCGCTTGGCGAGCGACACCACGAGACGAAGGTTGGCCTCGAGCAGATGGCTGCGCGCCGCACTGCCGTCACGCACGATGATCGCCAGATTGCGCTTCTTCGCAGCTGTCAGTCGCTTCGAGTTCTCCAGCACGTTCTTCGCGTACAGCCCCGCTTCGATTCGCTTGGCCAGGTCCACTTCCTCGTCCGCGGTCAACAGCGCGGTCCGGCCGATGCCGTTCAGGTAGACGCGAACGAGATCTGCTGCCGGGCTCTGCGCGTCGAGATCGGCGTCGGTGGGACGTGGGCGGGTCGTGGTGCTGGGGCTTGTCATGACTTGCCTCCTGATCGGTGGTGTCTCATAGGGATCAACGTCCGGTCGAGTTCGAAAAGTTCCCACCGCACCAACGCGTGATACCCGCTTGACCAGGCTTTATCCCCCCGACCCCCTGAGAAGTTGCTGAGAAGGCCCAGCACGGAACCTCAGGCGGGAACCAGTCCGGACGGCAGCACGAGGCCGTGCCTGACCAATCCCGTCGTCAGTTCGAGCGCCCCTGCCATGAGCGGCTCGAAATCCAGCCCGTGTGCGGCGGCGAGCAGGGCGACGAGTTCGTTCAACGGCATCCCGTCTGCCCGCATTCCCGCGAGCAGCATCGCGCCGACCTCGTCGATCTCGTGCTGCCAGTTCGGGCCGTTGCCGCGATGAACGCGGATGACCTCGGTGTGCCAACCCTCGTCGCCGGGCAGCGACACGTGTTCGAGGGCCGTCGCAGGATCGAGCTCGAACACCGAGTCGGCCGGATCGTTCTCCCGAAGCCACGTCAGTCGGTCGAAATATGCGATCGCCTCGTTGCCGAGCGGATCCTCGAACGCGTGCCGCAGATCCTCGGCGAGAACGTCGGTCGGTAGTTCCGTCTTGCGCAGGTAGACGAAGCCGAACCCGATGCCCCGGACGTCGGCCGCGGCGAAGTGGTCGAGCCACGATTGGGCGAGCGCCGCATTGGCCTCGTCGCGGGGATCGAGGCCGCCGTCGCGCATCCATGTGCCGACATACAGGGCAGGATCGGCGACGTCACGCTGCAGAATCCATGCGTCGACGCCGTGATCGGGCAACCACGACGCCACCCGTGCGCGCCAGTCCTCGCCGTCGACGTGCACCCACGACGCCAGGATGGCTGCGGTGCCTCCCGGCTTCAGGTACTTCGGTGCCTCGCCGATCATCAATCGAGACGCGCCGTCGAGGTCGAGGCCGGAGTCGCGGTAGGTGTGCTCGACGGTGCCGCGACCGACGACGAAGGGCGGATTGGCCACGATGCGGTCGAACGTACGGCCCGCGACCGGTTCGAACCAGGAGCCCTCGATCAGTTCCAGAGACAGACCGTTCAGGGCAGCGGTCGCCGCGGCCAGTTGCACCGAGCGTGGACTGATGTCGGTGCCGGTCACCGTCTCGGCGTAGTCGGCCGCGTGGACGGCCTGGACCCCGCAGCCCGTGCCGACGTCGAGAACCTCGGCAGCGGGCGTCGTCGGCGTGCCGCGCAACAACGACAGCGACGCCTGTCCGACGCCGAGAACGTGGTCGGGTGCAGTCGGTGCCGGGCGCATGCTGCCGTCGGGGTCGGACACGATCCAGCGGGAACCGTGGCCCGCGTCGAGCGGTCGGACGTCCAGCAGAGTTCGGACCGTGCCGTCCACGACGCGCGTGAGAAGTCCGGCATCGACTGCGTCGTCCAGGTCGACAGGTGCCAGGGCCCGCGCGGCGTCCTCCTCGACGACGTCGTCCACGAGGAGGAAAAGGCGGACCAGAACTCCGAGATCACCACCGTCCATGCTGGCGCGTCGCACCGGGACGGGTTCGCTGCGGCCGAGAGCGGCATGCGCGTCGTCGCCCAACATGTCGAGCAGCGAATCGGCGTCGTAGCCGGTTCGTTCGAAAGCGGTCCGTAGCGCCGGGCAGATCGAGAGCAGAGTTGCAGTCACGAGCCCAGTCTTTCAGCTGGGTCGTGACCTGTGCGAGGCGTGGGTTCAGTCGTCGTGCTGATCGATGACGTGATGCGCGCGGGCTTCGACCTGAGGTCTGCTCACGCGTCGGCCGTCGTATCTGCTGACTTCGTCCTTGGTGCGGGGTGGGCGGTCGTTCGCGATGAGAACCGCCATCCACGGCAGGGGGATCGACACTCCGACGATCGCCATGGCGATCCACGGGTTGGCCCAGATGCCGTACGAGATGGCGGCCAGCACGAGCGCGGGTATGCGGAACGACATGATGAACATGTACTTGCGCACTCGGGCGCGGTGCTGCTCTTCGACCGAACTCTTGGCTTCGGTGATCAGTACGGGGTTACGGGCCGAGCCGCTCTCGCTCGAGCCGGAAAACCCCGGTGTTCTCGTCATACCTCCACTGTGGCACTCGTGCCGCAGGATTGCACACGTGTTCTTGGCCTCGCCGAAGATGCGTGCGCCGTCGCGCGTGCGGAATAATCTTTCAGCATGAGCACACAGACCAAGGAACGTCCCGATATCGCACCCGACGACACCACGGACGACGACGCGCCCAAAGTCTTCCACTACGTCAAGAAGAACAAGATCGCCGAGAGCGCTGTGATGGGTACCCACGTCGTCGCGTTGTGCGGTGAGGTGTTTCCGGTCACCAAGTCGGCCAAGCCCGGTTCGCCGGTATGCCCCGACTGCAAGAAGATCTACGACGGCTTGAAGAAGGGCGACTGACCGGCCTGGTCTCCGCGCCTCGCCGAGTCGTTCTGCGTCGAATTCTTCCGGGCCGGACTCTTCTGGGGCGCACTGTTCTGGGTTGCATTGTTATGGGTCGCCGGCGTCGGCTCGGCTTCACGCTCGGCCCGGGCTGCGGGTGAATCGGTCGCAGCGCCGGGCTTGTTGCGGTCGCCGGCGATTCGGATCGGTCCGGTCGCGAGTCGCCGTGCGACGGCCGTCACCGGGTTCGACTCCTCGAAGGCGGCCTGGGCGGCGAGCCATTCCTTCATCTGTTCCAGGCGTGTCGCTCGCGCGGGAAAGAACTCCTGGATGGTCGCGTTGAACTCTGCTCCGAGCACGATCGCGAAGCCCAGAAAGAACGCGAACAGCAGCAGCGCGATCGGCGTCGCCAACGCGCCGTAGGTGTAGCCGGTGCCGGTCACCCAGGTCAGGTAGAACCGCAGCACCGCGCTGGCGATCATGAAGAACACGCCTGCCAGCAACGCGCCGCCCAGCAGACGGTGCCACGGTAGGGACTTGTGCAGCGCGACCTTGTACAGCGTCGTCAATCCCGCGATCAAAAGCAGTCCGACGGCGGGGTAGTAGAGAAAGTCGATCAGTTCGCTCCCGATCTCGAACCACGACGCGGGCAGGATTCTCTGCACGAACGTCGGCCCGAGTGCGACGAGGGGGAGCACGAACACGGCGACGATCAGGAAACCGACGTAGAGCAGCAACGCGAAGATGCGTTGCCAGACGGGGTTACGAGCATCCTGCTGCCCGTGGGCCTCGACGATCGAGTCCACGAACGTCGAGATCGCCGACGAGCCCGCCCACAGTGACAGCAGGAATCCGGCGGACACGATCTCGCCGCGTCCCTGCTGCAGAATGTCCTGCACGGTCGGCTCGATGATTCCGTCGACAACCGAGTCGCTGAACACACTCGCGCTGAACGTGATGATCTTGGATTCGATGATGTCGATCGTGTTGGGCCCGAACCAGCCTGCGACGAACCCGAGGCTGCCGAGGACGCCGAGCAGCAGCGGCGGGAGCGAGAGCGTCTGCCAGAACGCCGCGGTAGCCGCCTTGCTGAAGATCGAGTCGTCCCAAGCCTTGCTCGCTGTGCGGAGGACCACAGTCCAGGCGACATGAAACGGCCGCCGCTTCGACAGCTCGCCCGTACGTCGTTCGCCTGCAGATTCGCTCATGATCTCTCCAGCATTCCTGACGACACGCCCGAATGCCCGTCTGGGGCGGTCCGTGTCGCCCACCGAGTCGATCGATGTGGCTCGTTACGATTCGGGTTCGGTCGGTGCCGACAGATAGGCTCCACCGCGGACATTGCACAGCTACGGCTTCTTCTTCCCATTGCCAGTGAGGACTCGATCGATGCCAGGAACAGGCGGCCAATGAGCGCAGAGACCACCGACGCCGACACACCCTCCGGGGCCACCCTCGGAACCGGGACTTCGCCGGGCGGAGCGCCGCTGCGTGCTTGGCAGAGGCGCGCACTGACGAAGTATCTGATGGCGTCACCGAAAGACTTCCTCGCGGTCGCGACGCCGGGTGCAGGCAAGACGACGTTCGCGCTCCGTGTCGCGTCGGAACTGCTCGCGCACCGCACCGTCGATCAGGTCACCGTCGTCGCGCCGACCGAGCATCTCAAGCACCAGTGGGCGGAGTCCGCGGCCAGGGCGGGCATCGCGCTCGATTCGAACTTCTCGAACTCCACCGGCCAGACGTCGAGCGATTACCACGGTGTCGTCGTGACGTACGCGCAGATCGCGTCGCACCCGTTCAAGCATCGCGTTCGCACCGAGGCCAGGCGCACGCTCGTCATCCTCGACGAGATTCACCACGGCGGCGACGCCAAGAGCTGGGGCGAGGGAATTCGAGAGGCGTTCTCGGATGCGACCCGTCGCCTCGCGCTGACGGGAACCCCGTTCCGAAGCGACGACAGTCCGATCCCGTTCGTGACGTACGAGCCGGACTCCGACGGGCTCATGCGCTCACGCGCCGACCATTCCTACGGCTACTCCGATGCGTTGCGGGACGGTGTCGTCCGTCCCGTCGTGTTCCTCGCGTACTCGGGTGAGGCGCGGTGGCGGGACAGCGCGGGGGAGGAGTTCACCGCGCGCCTCGGTGAACCGCTGAACGCCGAGCAGACGGCGCGCGCGTGGCGCACCGCTCTCGACCCGCAAGGCGACTGGATGCCGGCGGTGCTGCTGGCCGCGAACACCAGGCTCGGTCAGCTGCGCGCCGGAGGAGTACCCGACGCGGGCGGACTCGTGATCGCCACCGATCAGACCGTCGCCCGTGCGTACGCCAAGCTGCTCGAGGTCATCACCGGCGAGACACCGTGCATCGTCCTGTCGGACGACCCGACGTCGTCGTCTCGCATCGCCGAGTTCGGCAAGAGCAACCAGAAATGGATGGTCGCGGTCCGCATGGTGTCCGAGGGCGTCGACGTTCCGCGTCTCGCTGTCGGTGTGTATGCGACGAGCGCGTCGACCCCGCTGTACTTCGCCCAGGCGATCGGCCGATTCGTGCGGTCGCGGCGGCCCGGCGAGACCGCGAGTGTCTTTCTGCCGTCCGTTCCCGTCCTGTTGGACCTCGCAAGCCAGCTGGAGGCGCAGCGCGACCACATCCTGGGCAAGCCGCACCGCGAGAAGGACGGTCTCGACGACGACCTGCTGGCCGACGCGAACAAGCAGAAGGACGAACCGGGAGAGGACGAGAAGGCGTACACGGCGCTCGGCGCCGACGCCGAACTCGATCAGGTCATCTACGACGGCTCGTCGTTCGGCACGGCCACGTTCTCGGGTAGCGACGAAGAAGCGGACTATCTCGGCCTCCCGGGGCTTCTGGACGCGCAGCAGATGCGCGACCTACTCCGGCAGCGACAACAGGAACAGCTCGACAAGACTCCTGCTGCACCGACGCCTGCGGTGCCGCCTCCCGCCGCAGCGGAGCGCGTGTCCTCTGCCGGTCAGCTGGCCGGTCTGCGGCGTGAACTGAACAGTTTGGTCGCGGTGTACCACCACCGCACCGGAAAGCCGCACGGCGTCATCCACGGCGATCTACGACGCATCTGTGGCGGCCCTCCCACCGCGATGGCGACGGCCGAGCAGCTCGGGGAACGGATCGCGCAGCTGCGGAAGATGTAAGGCGCGCACACGATCGACGACACACGAAGAACGGGTGGCTCCGACTGGAGCCACCCGTTCTTCGTTGTTCGAATGTTGGTGTCTAAAGCTACCGAGGCGAGCCGGTTACACCGCAGAGTCCGTTTCGGTCATCACCGTTGCGTTCATTTCACGCAGACGGTCTTCGTGCTCCTTGGCGTGGTGGTTGCAGAACAGGAGTTCTCCACCGGTCGAGAGCACAACACGTGCACGAGCCCCTGCACCGCACCGGTCGCACCGGTCGGCTGCTGTCAATTGTGGGCTGGTCAATGTTCCGGGCATGACTCCTCCGTACTGGCTTTCGGTGTTACCCGAGTGCCTGGGGCCGGTCCGCCGCGTCGGTATGGCGCGGTCCGTACACTCTGTCAGACGTTTGGGCTTCATGCGTTGTTCCCGAGGGTGTTTCTTTGTGTTGTCACTAACACGAAACTGGCTCGGCTGCTGCTGGTGGCAGGTATGTCCAGCGGTTCGTGTTCGCTAACAGCTGACCTTTCGCGCGCGTGTGCGGCCCTCGTAGGATCGAGACGTGAGCAAATCCGGTGGTGTCCTGCTGCACATGTGCAGCTACGAAGAGTGGTTGTCGGCGCGGGCCGCGGGCAGTCGGCGCCCAGCCGATTTCGACGACGTCGGATTCGTCCACCTGTCGACGCCGGAGCAGGTCCATCTGCCTGCGAACCGTCTGTTCTCCGGACGCGAGGATCTGGTCCTGCTGGTCCTCGACCCCGAACGACTGGGATCACCCGTGCGATGGGAACCCGGCGTGCCGGGCGATCCCGACTCCATGCTGTTCCCGCACCTCTACGGTCCGCTTCCAGCCGGTGCGGTGACCTCGGTACGCGATTACGCGCCCGGCAGCGACGGCTCGTTCGCGGCGCCCGCACTCTGACTGCCACCGATAAAACACCGCCGCCCCGCGAGCGGGACGGCGGTGTCGCGAACGGTGTGTGTCAGTCGAGGTAGTCGCGCAGAACCTGCGACCGGGACGGGTGGCGCAGCTTCGACATGGTCTTCGACTCGATCTGACGGATGCGCTCACGCGTGACGCCGTAGACCTGGCCGATCTCGTCGAGCGTGCGCGGCTGGCCGTCGGTGAGACCGAAGCGCAGACGCACGACGCCGGCTTCACGCTCGGACAGCGTCTCGAGTACCGACTGCAGCTGATCCTGCAGCAGCGTGAACGAGACGGCGTCCACGGCGACGACGGCTTCGGAGTCCTCGATGAAATCACCGAGTTGGCTGTCGCCCTCGTCGCCGATGGTCTGGTCGAGGGAGATGGGCTCACGCGCGTACTGCTGGATTTCCAGCACCTTCTCCGGCGTGATGTCCATTTCCTTGGCCAACTCCTCGGGAGTGGGCTCGCGGCCCAGATCCTGCAGGAGCTCACGCTGGATGCGACCGAGCTTGTTGATGACCTCGACCATGTGCACCGGGATGCGGATGGTACGGGCCTGGTCGGCCATGGCGCGGGTGATGGCCTGACGGATCCACCAGGTGGCGTACGTGGAGAACTTGTAGCCCTTGGTGTAGTCGAATTTCTCGACCGCGCGGATCAGACCGAGGTTGCCTTCCTGGATCAGGTCGAGGAAGGCCATGCCGCGGCCGGTGTAGCGCTTGGCGAGCGAGACGACGAGACGAAGGTTCGCTTCGAGCAGGTGGTTCTTGGCGCGGTTGCCGTCACGGCAGATCCACGTGAAGTCGCGTCGCGCGGCGACGGGGAGCTTCTCGCCCTTCTCGGCGAACTCGCGCATCTTCTCGGTGGCGAACAGCCCGGCCTCGATGCGCTTGGCGAGCTCGACCTCTTCTTCGGCGTTGAGGAGGGCAACCTTGCCGATCTGCTTGAGGTAGGCGCGAACGGAGTCGGCCGACGCGGTGAGCTCGGCGTCCTTGCGTGCCTGTCGAAGAGCCTCGGATTCTTCTTCGTCCCAGACGAAGTCTCCCGACGCCTTGTCCTCGGCGGTGGGCTCGGACGTTCCGTCGTCTTCGCTGTCGTCGTCGGCCGCAACGACGTCGACGACGTCGTTGGCCGCGGCGGCGATGTCGCCGTCGGAGATGTCGATGTCATCGATGCCGGGAGCGTCCTCGTCACCGTCGGTCGCCTGAGCGGGGTCTGCAGCCTTCTTGGCTGCGGCCTTCTTCGCCGGCGCCTTCTTGGCTGCGGCGCGCTTGGCGGGAGCCTTCTTGGCTGCGGCCTTCTTCGCCGGTGCCTTGGCCGGTCGGACAGTTCCGTTCGGCGCCTCCGCAGCAGGTGCAGGGGTCGCAGACTCTGTTTCTGAATCCACGGTCTGACGGATATCGGTGGCTGCCACGTACGCCCTTTCGTGACGGTGTCGTGCGGCGTCACGCCAGAGTTGTTTCCGGCGGAGAGGTCTTGTCGATTGTGCCGGCGTGCAGACCGGCATCAACCATTGTAACGACCCGCGCAGAGTTTGTTACCGAGCGTGGCCCTGCAACGCGGCTGTGTCGGCTGCCAGAGCTGCGCCGACGATGCCTGCGGTGTTCAACAATGTGGCCGCCACCACCGGAGTTCTGTTCGTCAGGTGCGGAATCCACTTCTCGGACTTCCGGCTGATTCCGCCGCCGGCGATGAACAGATCGGGCCACAGAAGCGCCTCGAACGTTTCGAGGACCTTGGACACTTCCTTGGCCCATTCCTTGTACGAGAGGTCCTTGCGTTCCTTGACCGACGACGCGGCGCGGTGCTCTGCCTCCTTGCCGTTGACCTCGAGATGACCGAGCTCGGTGTTGGGGAGGAGCACGCCGTCGTGCAGCACGGCCGATCCGATTCCGGTGCCGAACGTGAGCAGGATGACGACGCCGCTCTTGTCCTTGCCGCCGCCGTACTTGTCCTCGGCCACACCCGCGGCATCGGCGTCGTTGAGGACGGTGATGTTCGGATGCCCGATCGCGCGGGCGAACAACGCCTTGGCGTCGGTGTCGATCCAGCCCTTGTCGATGTTCGCTGCCGAGCGCGCGATGCCTGCGGTCACGACGGCCGGGAGTGTGACGCCGACCGGACCCGACCAATCGAAGTACTTCACGATCTCCGCGACGACGCCCGCGACGGCCTCCGGCGTGGACGGCTGGGGGGTCTCGATCTTGTACCGGTCACCGACGAGTTCACCCGTCACGAGATCGACGATGCCGCCTTTGATACCGCTACCGCCGACGTCCACTCCGAAGCCGAGCCGCTGAGTGCCGTCGGTGGACTGTGGTCCCGAACCTGCCTGTGTCATGTGGCGCATGCTCCTGGTGTCGTGGGAACTGAGAAGGCGTGGAATATCCTCCGAGAAGGATAGTGGGCGGACGGCGCATTGCGCGTTCGGAAACGTCGAGGTGCTCCCGCGCGGGTGGTGCGCGGCGCATCTCGTGTGATCCGATAGACCCGTGTCCACTCCAGGTAACTCGTCCGAAGCGTCTTCGAATCCCGATGCGGCCCTGACGTCGTCACTACTGGACGTGGCGGTGGAGGTCGCGCGCGCCGCGGCCACTCACGTGCGGGTACGACGCCCTGAGGTCTTCGGCCCGAACGCGCGACCGTCGGGTGTCGGCGGGCACGCGGAGTCCGTACAGACCAAGAGCACACCGACCGATCCCGTCACGGTCGTCGACACCGAGACCGAACAGTTGCTGCGTGGACTGCTGGCGGAACGGCGAAGCGGCGACGCGATTCTGGGGGAGGAGGGCGGCGGTCGAACCGATTCGGTCGCGGGTGTGCGCTGGATCCTCGATCCGATCGACGGGACCGTCAACTTCCTGTACGGGCTTCCCGCGTATGCGATTTCGGTCGCAGCGCAGATCGACGGCGTCAGCGTCGTGGGAGTCGTCGTCGACGTCGCACGTGACATCGTCTACACCGCGGCACGAGGTCGGGGAGCCTTCGCCACGACGTCGGACGGGACCGCGACGAGACTGGCGTGCAACCCGATCGAGGACGTCTCACTTGCGTTGGTGGCCACCGGTTTCGGGTATTCCTCGTCCCGGCGTACGGCGCAGGGCCGCATGATCGGACAGCTGCTTCCCCGGGTCCGGGACATCAGGCGTGTCGGGTCGGCGGCACTCGATCTGTGCATGGTCGCGTCGGGGGCGGTCGACGCTCACTTCGAGCACGGACTGAGCCCGTGGGACTGGGCCGCCGGGTCGTTGATCGCAGAAGAGGCGGGTGCCGTTCTTCGGTTGCCGTCGCCGAGTTCGTCGAGCGCCGAGGGTGCTGTCACCGTCGCTGTCGCAGCCGGGATCGACGCCGAATTCCTCGCGCTCCTGGGTGAAGTCGGAGCGCTGGCGCCGATCCCGACGGACTGATCCCAGCCGGACCGCCGGACGCGGTGCCGGTCAGCAGGTCGCTTGTCGAGCCGCGTCGAGAAGGTCGATGTCGAGGGGCGCGGCGGGTGTACCGGGAGTGACTCCGGCCAGCGACTGCAGAACCGACTCCGCGTCCGAATTCGGCTGCAGATCCTTGAAATACGTTCCGAGGGCGAGATCGACGGTGTCGTCGCCGCGTCCGTCTTCGATCAACTCGGCGCACGGTGCGACGAGCGAGACTGCGCTCGCAGCGGCAATTCCGTTCTGGCCGAACCGAATTTGGCCCTGGCACTGCATGTTCTGATCCGTGTACACCGGATCGTTGCCTACCTGGACGTCGGGCGCGCTCGCGAACCCGTAGTCGCTGAGTTCTGCCGCGACGGTTGCCGCCTGGCCGGATTCGCCGTTCGCGTTGAAGACTCTGACGCGCGTGGCCGACAGTGCCGCGGGTTCGGTGTCCTCGAGAGTCGAGCGGTCCACGCGCTCACCGAGTTCGGCGGGCACGGTTCCATCTGCAGCGGGTGTCGTCGACGGCGCGTTGCATTCCACCGTCGCGGTGACCGCTTCGCCCGCGGTGAACACGCGTATCCAGGTGAACACGCCCAGCAGGGCGAGAGCGAGCAACACGACGAGGATGGGCATTGCGCGCCTACGACGGAACGGCCGTCCGCGATCGTCGACCGAACTGCCCTCGGTGATCAGAGAAACCACGGTGTGGATACGCCTTTCCGTCGTCCGGTTCGAAATGCGGCGCTACCGGCGACCGGTCCCAGCGCGCTCGCTCACTGTAGTTGCCTCTCGAACGGACGGCTGCGTCTGTCGGCAAGTCGTCGGCGAAATTCACTCGGGGCCGGGCGGGAATGAGTCGGTGGCTCGTGTTGTTCATGCCCGGTGCACGACCGATTTCGGTGCTTTCGGCGGTTCGGTTTCGTCAAACGGCAAAGCTTCGGCTATTGTCTGGCGGCCCCGGTGGTTTCAGACCAGAGACGCATCGGTGCGAATCGGGATCGTCGCGTAGGTGTCGAAGAGGGTTTCGAGCCGAGATCGATCGGGCATTACCCGGTGTTTTCGGGCACCTTACGAGGTTCTCGTGCGTTCAACACGAACAAGGACGGTGGGAGCAACGCAAACGCCTCCTCACAGCCGGCGACCGAGCTAGGACGTCGTCAGCAGCAACCACCGGAAATCAAGCAAGAAGACGAGGGGTTAGAGGAACAATGGCAACCGACTACGACGCACCGAGAAGAACAGAATCCGACGACGTCTCCGAGGACTCTCTCGAAGAACTGAAGGCACGTCGCAACGAGGCGCAGTCCGCGGTCGTCGACGTGGACGAGTCCGACACGGCGGAATCGTTCGAACTCCCAGGTGCTGACCTGTCCGGAGAAGAACTGTCCGTGCGAGTCGTCCCGAAGCAGGCCGACGAGTTCACGTGCTCGAGCTGCTTCCTGGTCCATCACCGGAGCAGGCTGGCCAGCGACGCGAACGGCGTGCTCGTGTGCCGAGACTGCGCTGCTTGATCGCTGAGCAGCAGGCGTAGCACGTACTGGAATCGACGCCGAGATCGCCTAGTGGCGATCTCCGGGGGTGGGCGCGGCCAGTGCAGCTACCAGATCGTCAGGTCGTTTCGAACTGACCAACCAGTAGGGGGTGGGGTCGTCGGGATCATCGAGAACTACCAGGACCATCGGTTTGACCCAAGTGCGGTGCTGAACGAAGGCAAGTGGATCCAGTTGCCTTCCCAGTGCCGCACTTTTTGCCGTTCCAGGCACCACGGCGACCCGGTCGACGACGTCGAGCGGTAAGTGAGCACGCCCGGCGTGCAGCTCCCGAGTGCCGTCCGCATCGACGACGACCTCGATCTTCATCCGGCTGAGCCAGTAGAGGGCCCACAGCGGGAACGGCAGCAACAGAACGTAGGGGAGCCACGCGCGCAGCCCCGGGGCACCCATGTGCACCTCGGCGGCCAGCAGCGCTGCGACGGCCAGACCGACGGGCCACCACCACAGCGGGACCCACAGTTTCTCCGAATACACGACGGTGCGTGTGTCGGCGTGAGAAGAGTCCGCGGTCGGTTCGAGGTCGGGCTGGCGATCGTGAGGCACGCTCTCCAGACTACGTGGCCAAGGGAAAGGTGCCGCATGCCGTGCAGCGCGTCACGGGCCGTACGGCGTAGTCTCGGACCACGTGAGCGACGATGCACGACGTGACGACCATCAGGCGAATTCGCCGAACCCGCCGGTGATTGCGCTGAAACGACTCGACGACGGACTGCCGTTGCCGACGCGAGCCCACGAGGGCGACGCGGGAGTGGACCTGCACATCACCGCCGACGCGAGCATCGCGCCGGGCGAGCGTCGCGTTGTCGGAACCGGCATCGCCGTGGCGCTTCCGCTGGGTACCGTCGGACTCGTTCATCCCCGTTCGGGGCTCGCCGCACGTTCGGGTCTGTCCATCGTGAACGCGCCCGGCACCATCGACGCGGGCTATCGCGGAGAGATCAAGGTCTGCCTGATCAACCTCGATCCGCGTGAGACCATTCACCTGGTCCGCGGTGACCGCATCGCGCAGCTACTGGTGCAGCGCGTCGAACTCTGCACGTTCGAAGAGGTCGATTCGCTCGACGACACGACGCGCGGGAGCGGCGGATACGGTTCGAGCGGAGGCCACGCCAGTCTGGTCGACTCGGCGGTTGCCGGAGCGACGAGCACCATGACGAAGCAAGAAGAGGACTGATCATGTTCGGACGGCGTAAGAAGAACGCAGCCACCGACGACTCGCGTGTGAGCGGCGTCGCAGACGACACGGCGGCCGACGCCTCGGCGCCCGACGCCTCGGCGCCCGACGCCGACGACACCGAGTGCGCGAACGTCGACCCCACGGTCGGACCGTTCGACCTGACCGAGGTCGACGACAGCCGTGACGCACTCGTCGAGACCCGTCTCGACCTCGGCTCGGTGCTGATTCCTCTGCCCGAGGGTGGTCAGCTGCAGGTCGAGATGAACCGGTCCGGCGCGCCGCAGGCCGTACACGTCGTCACGCAGCACGGCCGCATCACCATCGCCGCCTACGCCGCTCCGAAATCGCCGGGACAGTGGCGCGAGGTGACAGGCGACCTCGCGACGTCGCTACGAGCGGACAAAGCAGACGTCAGCATCGAGACCGGCCCGTGGGGGCGTGAGCTGCACGCCGTCACGACGAACGCCGACCTCCGTTTCATCGGCGTCGACGGCTACCGCTGGATGGTGCGCTGTGTGCTCGCCGGGCCCGCCGGTGCGGTCGGCGGCGACGCCCCGCTCGTCGCGATCGCCCGGAACGTGTTGTCGCAGACGATCGTCGATCGTGGCAGCGATCCGCATCCGGTGCGCACCCCGCTTCCGGTGGTTCTGCCCGCTGCTCTGACGGCTCAACTCGCGGCGGCTCAGCAGCAACAGGCCCAGCAGGCCGCGGATCGGCAAGCGCCGGGCCAACCGACGGGACAGGCGGCCCCTCAGCAGGCTGCACCCACTGCTCCGACCGAGGGGCCGCGCCGCGGCACGTCGGGATCGGCCATGCAACAGCTCGGCTGAAACTCGGCCTCCGGCTCACGTCAGGAGCGATGAGAGCGCCGACACGGTCCTGATCCCGAGTACGCCTGCGTCGCGACCGATGTCGTCGAGCGTGATGGTGGCGAGCGACGACGTCGGGAGCGCGGTGTGCCACGTGTCGGCGACGGCACGCGGGTGGACCGGGTCGTCGACGGCCGCGACGATGGCCGTCGGAACGAACGTACGATGTAGGTCGTCGATCGTGGGAGCGGCGTAGCTCGCGGCCTCGTTCAATGCGAGCGGCAGATCCGGCCACTGCGACGCCCACGAACGGGTGAGCGTGGCGGACAGCCACCCGGGTGTCGACGCGACCATCGCCGCGGTCACGTCGTCGAGGCCCGATTCGCTCAGGCGAGCCGACGTGAAGCGGGCGCTCAGCGCTGCAGGCGCATCGCCGGGTTCGCCGAGCCACGGCGGCAACGCGGCGAGCACGCCGACGACCGACTCCGGGTGACGACGAGCCCAGGACAGTGCGACAGCAGCACCTATCGAGATGCCTCCCACGATGATTCGGCCGTGGCGTCGAGCGGCGTCGTCGAGTGCGTCCTCGTATCCCGCGACGACGCGTCGAGGGTCGGGGTCGATCGCCGACGTCACACTGCCCATCGTCTCGAGGGCAGGAGAGAAGGCGTCGCGCGCGAAGACGGCGTCCGATCCAGTTCCGGGAAGAACGACGGCGTGTGTGGCCCATGTCATTCCGTCGATTGTGCCGGTAGAGCCGGCACCCCGGACACCGGGACCGTGAGTCGTCACATGCAGGACGAGGCCGGTTGGCCAGAGCAGGTTCGCGGGTCTACAGTGGCCGTTGTACAGGCCTTTACGCGACCGACCCGGTCGCAGAATGCTCCAGGAGCTCACCATGGCACCCGCTGCCGCAGGATATTTCCGCCGACTCACGCGGAAGCTGACCGAGGACGTCGACCAGCTCGACGCCGAAGAGATGGCTGAGACGTCGGAAGCGTCGGGAGCACGCCGGGCATGTGACTGCTCGCGCGGCGAGGAAGTCACGATGCTGGGTCGTCTTCGGAGCGTCGAGACGTGCTCCAAAGCTGCGAACGCCAACGTCGAAGCCGAATTCTTCGACGGCACCGCCCCCGTCACGCTGGTGTGGATCGGCCGCCGCAAGATCGCAGGCATCGAGCCCGGCAAGACGGTGATGATCAAGGGCCGCGTCGGAGAACGCGACGGCCGCAAGATCGTCTACAACCCCTACTACGAACTCCGCGACGAATCCTGATTCGCCGCGTATGGCACTCTCGACGTCGTGACCGACAGAGACGGTAAAGCACCCGACGCCCCGGAAGTACAGCAGACACCGGAGGTCGATGCGCCGCCCGTGCCGACGAACGCGGCTGCGAAGAAGGAGACTGTCCTCGAGCAGATGGGCGGACTGTCCGGGCTGGTGTCCTCGACTCTGCCGGTCATCGTGTTCGTGCCGGCGAACAGCCTGTTCGACCTGACGGTGGCGATCTGGACCGCTCTCGCCGTCGCACTCGGCGTCACGATCTGGCGCCTCGCCAAGCGCACCCCGATCCAGCCGGCCATCTCCGGTTTCTTCGGCGTCGGTATCTGCGCCTTCATCGCGTATCGAACCGGAGATGCCAAGGGCTACTTCCTGTTCGGCATCTACACCAGCCTCGTCTACGGCGCGGTGTTCGTCCTGTCGATCGTCGCGCGGTGGCCGCTCGTCGGCGTCGTGTGGGGATACCTCAACGGTGGGGGCACGTCCTGGCGATCGAACCGACGGTCGGTATACGCGTACGACATCGCGACGCTCGCCTGGGCGGTCGTCTTCGGTGCGCGGTACCTCGTGCAGTCGCAGCTCTACGATTCGGACCAGACCGGCTGGCTCGCGGTCGCCCGCATCGGAATGGGATGGCCGCTCACCGGCGTCGCGCTGCTCGTCACGTTCTGGGCTGTGCGACGCGCGGATCGTACGTCGGCTGCGTGATTCAGGTCGTCTGGACCAGTCCGACCGCTGCACGCAGCTCGGCCTCGACCTCGACGGACGCGACGAACAGCAGTTCGTCGCCGCCTTCGAGCGGGTCGTCCTGCTGGGGGACGATCACCCGCCCTCCGCGCAGAATCGTCACCAGCGCAGCGTCTCTCGGCAACGACAGCTTCTTGACGGGCTTGCCCGCGAGGGGTGTGTTCTCGGGAAGCGTGACCTCGACGAGGTTCGCCTGACCCTTGCGGAACGTCATGAGGTGCACCAGATCTCCGACCGACACCGCTTCCTCGACGAGGGAGGCGAGCATTCGCGGGGTGGACACCGCGACGTCGACGCCCCACGACGAGTCGAACAGCCATTCGTTGCGCGGATCGTTCACGCGTGCGACGACGCGGTTGACCCCGAATTCGGTCTTCGCCAACAGGCTCAGGACGAGGTTCGCCTTGTCGTCACCGGTAGCGGCGATCACGACGTCGTAGGTCTCGAGCGCCGACGCCTCGAGCAGTCTCAGCTCGCACGCGTCGGCGAGCACCCACTCGGCCTCGGGGATGGCGTCGGGGTCGAGGTGGTCGAGCTTGCGCTCGAGGAGCATGACCGTGTGGTCGCTGCGAATCAGCTCGCGGGCAATGGATCTGCCGACGGCGCCGGCTCCTGCGATTGCGACTCTCATGGGTTCCCGTTCGTTCTCGAGGCGGATGTGGCCAGCGTACGACTAGTCGTCCGACGGCGGCGGGTTGCTTGCCAGGGCAATGGCCTCGGCCACGGTCCCGGACACCGCCGCGACGTAGATCTCGTCGTCGGCCTGGATGATCGTCTTCCTGTCCGGGAGAAGTCCGGTCCCGAACCGGATGATGAACGCGACGCGTGAGCGCGTCGCTTCCTCGAGCAGCGACAGCTTCTTGCCGACCCAACCGTCGTCGATCTCGAGGAGAACCACCGCGACGTTGCCGGACGGATCACGCCACTTCGTGGTCGGGTCGTCACGCAACAGGTTGTGCAGGAACCGGTCCGTCGCCCACGGAACAGTGGCCACCGTCGGGATACCGAGACGTTCGTAGACCGCGGCGCGTTTCGCGTCGTAGATGCGGGCGACGACCTTGTCGACGCCGAATGTCTCCCGCGCCACACGCGCCGCGATGATGTTCGAGTTGTCGCCCGACGAGACGGCCGCGAACGCCTCGGCCTTCTCGATGCCTGCTTTGACCAGCACATCACGGTCGAACCCCATACCGACGACCCGCACCCCGTCGAACGTCGGGTCGAGCCGAAGGAACGCATTCTCGTCACGGTCGATGATCGCCACGTCGTGGCCGATCCGCTGGAGTGCGCCGGCCAGTGATGCGCCGACGCGGCCGCACCCCATCACCACTACGTACACCGCTGCTGCTCCCCTCGGATCACGACTGCCCGTCGATGCGCGTTCGCATCGGCCTGCACCAACGTATCGGGCCGCGCGTCGCGAATCGAGCGGAGGTGGCATCGAATTCGAGTTTCGATGCTCCTGGTACTCGCTTCCTCGGCACGAGCGCCTAGGCTCTCACCGTGCCCAAGCTTTCGACCGCCGCGAAGCGGCTCGTGCTCGGCAGGCCGTTCCGCAGCGACAAGCTCGGTCACACGCTCCTTCCGAAGCGCATCGCACTACCCGTGTTCGCCTCCGATGCGATGTCGTCCGTTGCGTACGCGCCCGAGGAAATCTTCCTGGTGCTGTCGGTTGCCGGGATCTCGGCATATGCCTTCACCCCGTGGATCGGCCTTGCCGTCTGCATCGTCATGGCCGTCGTCGTCGCGAGTTACCGGCAGAACGTGCATGCGTACCCGTCGGGTGGCGGCGACTACGAGGTGGCCACCACCAACCTCGGGCCGAACGCCGGGCTGACCGTCGGCAGCGCGCTCCTCGTCGACTACGTGCTCACGGTGGCCGTCTCGATCTCGGCGGCCGCGTCGAACATCGGGTCCGCCGTTCCTTTCGTCGCGCAGCACAAGGTGCTGTTCGCGGTCGTCGCGATCGTGCTCATCACCGCGATCAATCTTCGCGGCATCCGTGAGTCGGGTGCGGCGTTCGCGATCCCGACCTACGCGTTCATGATCGGAATGGTCCTGATGCTGGCGTGGGGTCTGGTCCGTGTGTTCGTTCTCGGTGAGGACCTGCAGGCCGAGTCCGCGTCCTTCGAGCTGAAGGCCGAGGATTCGCATCTGTACGGGATCGCGTTCGCGTTCCTGATCGCGCGGGCGTTCTCGTCGGGTTGTGCGGCGCTGACCGGTGTCGAGGCGATCAGCAACGGCGTTCCCGCGTTCCGGAAGCCGAAATCACGCAACGCGGCGACGACGTTGCTCATGCTCGGCGTCATCGGCATCACGCTGCTGATGGGCATCATCGTTCTGGCCGAGAAGATCGGCATCAAGTACGCCCTCGACCCGCACGAGCAGCTGATCGGTGCGCCCGCGGACTACCACCAGAAGACGCTCATCGCGCAGCTCGCCGAGACCGTCTTCCAGGGCTTCCCGATCGGGTTCTTCTTCATCACCATCGTCACCGCCCTGATCCTCGTGCTCGCCGCCAACACCGCGTTCAACGGCTTCCCGGTCCTCGGATCCGTCCTCGCACAGGACCGTTACCTTCCACGGCAGCTGCACACGCGCGGTGATCGCCTCGCGTTCAGCAACGGAATCCTGTTCCTGTCCGGTGCCGCCATAGCCTTCGTCGTCGTCTTCGGCGCCGAGGTGACCAAGCTCATCCAGCTGTACATCGTCGGCGTGTTCGTGTCGTTCACGTTGAGCCAGACCGGCATGATCCGGCACTGGACACGGTTGCTCCGCACCGAGCAGGACCCCGATGTTCGACGCCACATGTTCCGCTCCCGCATCGTCAACGGTGTCGGTCTCGCGATGACGGGCGCGGTGCTGGTGATCGTGCTGATCACCAAGTTCGCCGCGGGAGCGTGGATCGCCATCGTCGCGATGGTCGCGATCTTCGCGTTGATGCGGATGATCCGTCGCCACTACGACACGGTCGCCCGCGAGTTGGAGAACGAGGAGTGGGACGGCGTACTGCCGAGCCGCACGCACTCGATCGTGCTGGTGAGCAAGCTGCACATGCCGACGCTGCGTGCACTCGCCTATGCACGGGCCACCCGCCCGGACACGTTGGAGGCCGTGACGGTCAACGTCGACGAGGCCGACACGCGCACTCTGGTCCGCGAGTGGGAGGACAGTGACGTCACCGTCCCGCTCAAGGTCGTGGAGTCGCCGTACCGCGAGATCACGAAGCCGGTGCTCGACTACGTCAAGCGAGTACGCCGTGACTCGCCGCGTGACGTCGTCACGGTGTTCATTCCCGAGTACGTCGTCGGACACTGGTGGGAGCAGATTCTGCACAACCAGAGTGCGCTGCGACTCAAGAGCCGCCTGCTGTTCCAGCCGGGCGTGATGGTCACCAGCGTGCCGTGGCAGCTGCATTCGTCCGAGAAGGCGAAGCGCGAGTCGATCGAGAACGCGCCGGGAGCGTCCCGTCGCGGCTACGAACCCCCGAACGCGTCGTGACGGGACAGATGTCGATGACGGAGAACTGGTTCGGCCGCACGATCGAGGTCACCCTGGGACCACCCGGGCACGGCGGGTTCTGCGTCGCCCGCCACGACGGGCGCGTGATGTTCGTCCGGCACGGACTGCCGGGCGAAGTCGTCCGAGCCAAGGTCACCGAGGATCGAGGCGGATCGTTCTGCCGCGCGGACGCCGTCGAGATCGTTTCGCCGTCGCCGGACCGGATCCCGCAGGTCTGCCCCATCTCCGGACCCGGTGGTTCGGGCTGTTGCGACTACTCGCACGCCACTGTCGACGCCGGTCGGGCGATGAAGGCTGCTGTCGTCGCCGAGCAACTGCGTCGAATCGCGGGTATCGATCGCGACGTCACCGTGGAGGGTCTCCCCGGTGACGACGACGGCACCCGGTGGCGTACGCGAGTGCGGTTGGGTGTCGACGGCGCAGGCCGCGCCGGTTTCCATCGCTTCCGTAGCTCGACGCTGGTGACCGACCTCGGCTGCCCACAGGTGGTTGCGGGTGCACTCGACGGTCTCGACGCCGAACGATGGCGTCCGGGAAGCGAACTCGCCGTCGCGGTCGACGGGGACGATGTGCGCCACGTCGTCGAGGTCGCTCCTGCTGCGGTGTCACGTACAGGTCGTCGATCGCCGGGTCGTCGCGGCGCTGCGGCACGTCGGGCAGCCGCGTCGCGACCACGTCCGGAGAAAGTCGTCGAGGGAACCGGGCGTCCGCACGAGTACGTCTCGGGGCGGCAGTGGGAACTCGACGCCACCGGGTTCTGGCAGGCCCATCGGAACGCCGCACAGGTCTACAGCGACGTCGTGTCCGAGTGGGCCGACGCTGCCGCGGGCTCGGTGGCCTGGGATCTCTACGGGGGAGTCGGGGTGTTCGCGGCGAGCGTCGCCGACGCAGTCGGTCCGTCGGGCCGGGTCGCCAGTGTCGAATTCTCCCGTCGCGCAGCCGCGGACGGTGCTGCGGCACTTGCCGATTCACCGCAGATCGAATTCGTTCCCGGCCGGGTCGAACGCGTCGTCGCGTCGCTTCCGTCCCCATCCGTCGTCGTCCTCGACCCGCCGAGATCGGGCGCGGACAAGGACGTGGTGTCGGCGATCGAAGCGACGGACGCCCACCGGGTGGTCCACATCGGTTGCGACCCAGCATCGTTCGCCCGTGACACGGCGCTGTATCGAGCCGCGGGTTTCGAGTTCGCGGACATGCGGGCGTTCGACGCGTTCCCGTTGAGCCATCACGTGGAGTGCATCGGATTGTTCGTTCGCTGACGGAAATCGTGGCACCCCCACGGCGACACCGGGTGTCGTAGCGTGGGCGGGTGCTGTCCAGAATGCGAACTTCGTCCCTGTCCACCCTTGCCGCAGCGGTTCTCGCCGTCGGCGCAGTGGTCTCGTGCTCGTCGTCGGAGGTCGGTGAATCGCCCGATACGACGGGTGCGTCCGCCGACGGTGCCTTCCCGGTGACGATCGACACCAAGTTCGGCGAGGTGACCGTCGAATCGAAGCCCCAGCGCGTCGTGGCTCTCGGCTGGGCCGACGCGGAAACCGCTCTCGCGCTCGGTGTCCAGCCCGTCGGTGCGAGCGACTGGCTTGCGTTCGGGGGAGACGGGGTCGGCCCGTGGGCCGAGGGCTTGTACGACGCGTCGCCCGAGATCATCGGCACCCAGGAGCCGTCCTACGAGGCCGTCGCCGCGCTCGAGCCCGACGTCATTCTCGATACCAAGAGCTCCGGCGACCAGGACAGATACGACCGGCTGTCGCAGATCGCGCCGACCATCGCACTGCCCGAGGGTGCCGACAACTATCTGACCTCGCTCGATCAACAGGTCACCATGGTGTCGGCGGCACTCGGCGAGTCAGCGAAGGGAGCCGAGCTGTTGTCCGAGGTCGAGGCCGATTTCGCCGCGGCTGTCAAGCAGAATCCGGAATTCGTCGGCAAGACGATCACCGTCGGCGCGTACAGCGGAACCGGTTACGGCGCATACGTTTCCGACAGCACGCGCATGCAGTTCATGAAGAAGCTCGGGTTCGTGTCCAATCCGACGATCGATGCGCTACCGCCGCAGGGGTTCTCGGTGCCCATCTCCGACGAGGAGCTCGGCCTGCTCGACGCGGACCTCGTCGTGATCTTTCCGATTCAGACGTCGCCGTCCGACGTCACCGACAATCCGCTGTTCCGGGCGATACCGGCAGTGCAGGACGGTCGGTCGCTGGTGTTCGACGACCCCGTCGTCGCGAAGTCGTACTCGACCAGTTCGGTGCTGTCGCTGCAGTACGCGGTGGAGCAGGTCGTTCCGCTGCTCGCCGACAGACTCCAGCAGTAGGCATCAGGGCAGGACGACGGCGAGCTGTGCGCGCTCCGGATACGCCGGAGCGAGGATTCGCTGGGCGCCGCAGGGGCAGTGCTGGTAGCTGATGCGGCCCTCGCTGGTGTCGTGTCGGCTCGTGGTGGTCCAGGTGTGGTCGTGTGTGGTCATACGCCCACTGTGCTGTAATGGTCTAATGCACATCAACCCTTACGGAACGTATGCGGTGCAATTGGGCGTCGACCTCTACAACACGCCGCCTGAATCGGCCGCCGAACTCGGACGGCGCTGCGTCGACGGAGGGCTCGTCGTCGACACCGAACCGACCGACGCCGATCTCGCCGACGCGATGCAGTTCCTCCGTGAATGGGCAACCGTCGTCGACGCGACGACCGACGAGGCACGCGCGGACATCGTCAACGGAATGCTCGCCCGCGCATCGGCCTATCCACGCCTCACCGACCACGCGGGCGACGGGTGGCACATGCATTACCGTGATCCGAACATCCCGCTCGGCGCAGTCATCAGGGCGCTCGTGAGTGTGGGTACCGCACTGCACCTGACGACGCGCGGAATGACGCGGCTGGGACGCTGTGCCGCAGAGGGCTGTTCGAACATCTTCGCCGACGTCTCGCGCACCGGACGCCAACGTTATTGCGGTACAGCGTGTTCCAACCGCGACGCGGTTCGGCGCCACCGCGCACGAGCCGCGTCGCGTGCCTGACGTCAGGTCTTGCGGTTGTAGAGACGCATCGTCAGCGGCCCGAAGATCACCAGGAAGCCGGCGCACATCACCGCGGTGACCAACAGCTTCGAGGAGTCGGGTTCGCCTGCCATCAGGGACCGAATCGACGTGACGAGGAAGCTGACCGGGTTGACCTCGACGAAAGCGCGCAGCCAGCCCGGCATCGTCTGCGGATCGACGAAGATGTTGCTGGCGAATGTCAGCGGGAACAGGATGAACATCGAGACGCCCATGACGGCGGCCTCCGTCCGGACGATCATCGCGATCATCGTCCACACCCACGAGAGGCAGAACGAGAACACCAGCAACAGCACGACCGACGCGACGACGCCCACGACTCCACCCTCGGGCCGGAAACCGATGATCAGGCCGAGAATCAACACGATGACCGACGCCAGCGAATAGCGCACGACGTCACCGAACAGGGCGCCGACGAGCGGCGACGGACGCCAGATGGGCAGCGATCGGAAGCGGTCGAAGACGCCCTTCTCGATGTCCTTGTTGATGGTGACGCCGGTGTACATGGTGATCATGACGACCGTCTGCACCAGGATGCCGGGCAGCAGAAACTGGATGTAGGCGCTCGTCGAGCCGGCCAGTGCCCCGCCGAACAGGTACGTGAACAGCAGCGTGAACATGATCGGGAACATCGTCACGTCGAACAGCTGCTCGGGAACGTGCTTGATCTTCAGCAGCGCGCGCCACCCGAACGACAGCGACGTGGACAGAGCGGACGGCCTCGCGGGTCGGGGACCCGATGCCCGAAGGACGTCGGACACCGCGTCGGTCGACGCCGCGATCTCGGTGGGGGAAGTAGTCATGACGCACGCTCCGTGGTGTCGGTGGTGTGTCCGGTCAGGGCGAGGAAGACCTCGTCGAGACTCGGTTGGCCGATGGCGAACGACGCGATGCCGATTCCCGCTTCTTCGAACGCGGGCAGAGCCGATGCGACCGACGACGTCGAGTCGAGACGCGCCGACAGAGCCGCAGGATCTGCTTCCTCGACGACCTGCTCACGCAGAATCGTGCGCAGGATCCTCGCCGCGGAGTCACGCTGCAGGGGATCGGAGACGCGTACGTGCAGCGATCCCGCGCCGACGGACGCCTTCAGTTCGCTCGTGGTGCCCTCGGCGATGACCTGTCCGCGATCGATGACCGCGATGCGGCCTGCGAGCTGGTCGGCCTCGTCGAGATACTGGGTGGTCAGCAGGACCGTCGTGCCGCCCGCGACGAGTGCGCGCACGATCTCCCACACCTGATTTCGGCTGCGGGGGTCGAGGCCGGTGGTGGGCTCGTCGAGAAAGATCAGTTCGGGGGTGACGATGATGCTCGCCGCGATGTCGATACGCCGACGCATACCGCCGGAGTAGGTCTTCACCTGTCGCCCACCGGCATCGGCGATGCCGAAAGCCGACAACAGCTCGTCGGAGCGCGAGCGGGCGGCCGGGCGAGAATAGCCGTACAGGCGTGCGAGCAGCACCAGGTTCTCGGTGCCGGTGAGGTCCTCGTCGAGCGACGCGAACTGCCCGGTGAGGGACACTTTGCTGCGCACCGCGTCGGGCTCGGCGGCGACGTCGTGACCGAGTACCCGCGCGGTGCCACCGTCGATCGGCAGCAGGGTCGCGAGCATCCGAATGGTCGTCGTCTTGCCTGCCCCGTTCGGACCGAGCACGCCGTACACCCCGCCCGACGGGACGCGTAGGTCTATTCCATCCACGGCGACGTTGTCGCCGAAGCGTTTGATCAGGCCTGACGTCTCGATTGCCGCCTCGTGTCCCATTCGTCCAAGATTGTCCGAGTTCACGCTGTTCCGCAAATGAATTTCCCGGTCGGCCATCCATTTCGTGACATGTACCGAATGTGTTGTGCGGCGGGAAAACGCGGAGGTTTCGGTGTGAAGGCAATATGAGCACTACTCTCTTGATCAATGAACGCGATCAGAGTCGAAGCAGTTGGGACCTCGTTCCGGTGAGCAGCAACCCGAGCCAGGGTTCGCCGTATCAGGGAATACCAGGCTCAGAAGAGAACCCGTCGACACCCGAGGGCGGCGACGGCCCCGCCTGTGCCGTGCCCAGCGCGCAGCTACGCAATCTGCGCGCGGACGAGGCCGAACGTCTACGTCGACTGATGGTCGCCGTCGCCGCTGGAGATCAGCGCGCCTTCGGCGAGTTGTACGACGCCACATCGGCTCGGGTGCACGGCATGGTGCTGCGGGTTCTGCGCGACCCGGGGTACAGCGAGGAGACGACGCAGGAGGTCTTCCTGCAGATCTGGCGGTCGGCGCCGAACTACGACCCGGCCCAGGGGAGTCCGCTCGCCTGGATCATGACGCTGGCGCATCGACGTGCCGTCGACCGCGTCAGGTCCGAGCAGTCGGGAACCGATCGTGAGGCGGCGTACGGGGCGATCAGCCAGTCCTCGGAACACGACGAGGTGCTCGAGGCGGTGACGCAGCGACTCGAATCCGAGGCCGTGGTTGCGTGCCTCGACACACTGACCGATACGCAGCGCGAGTCGGTACGAATGGCTTACTACAGCGGATGGACCTACCGCGAGGTGGCCGAGCGGCTCGGAGTGGCCGTGCCCACCATCAAATCGCGAATAAGAGATGGACTGATCAAGTTGAAGACATGTCTGGGGGTGACACCCTCATGAGCGACGCATCCCGACAACGGCTGCTCGACGCGGCGGAGGTGTACGCCCTGCACGCGGTCAGCGAGGCCGAGCACGCCGAGATCGAGAACGACCTGCGGTCCGTCGACGACACGGCGCGCGTTCAGTTCAACATCCTCGTCAGCGAGATCCAGGAAACGCTGGCTCTGGTGTCGGTGCTCGACGCCGTCGAACCCCCGGCGGAGCTGAAAACCCGTGTGCTGGACGAGATCCCGAACACTCCGCAGGCGGCGCCGACTCCGCGCGAGAAGTCGAACGTGACGAGCATGGCAGGCCATCGCGAACGTCGAAAAACCAAGTGGCGCACCACGGTGATGGCTGCTGCGGCAGCGGTGGTCGTCGCGGTCGGTGGCGTCGTCGTGGCTACCCAGGTGCTGCAGAACGAGCCGACGCCGACGCAGGCCGAGCAGATCGTCGCGGCCCCGGATGCGCGCGAGGCCGTCGCCGAATTCCCCGGTGGCGGAACGGCAACCGTCTCGTATTCGCGTGAGTCCGATTCGGTCGTCGTGAAGCTCGACGGCGTTCCGGCTCCCGAGCCGGGCAAGGACTACCAGATGTGGTTCGTGGACGGGACCCCGCGATCGGTGGGTCTGGTGACTGCGGATCAGTTGTCCGGCGACGGAGACACCGTCATCGACGGCATGGGTGCGTCGACCAACTTCGCGTTCTCGCTCGAGCCTGCGGGTGGTTCACCGCAGCCGACCGAGGTGCTGACGATGGTGTCGCTGACGGCCTAGGGCCGGGAGTGGAGCCTGCAGGAACGACCCTTCGAACGGGACAGCAGTTCGGCGTCGGGAATCATCTCCCGACGCCGAACTGTCCCAACGACTTGATGGCGATGTTCATCTGGGCGTACGCACCCGCGGCGAGGTTGCCCAGCACGGCCAGTTTCGTCGCGGGTGCGTCCACGGTGAGCGCGTGGAAATCGGCGACGGTCACGACGGCGACGGTCAGGTCGGTGTCGGCGCGGAAATTCAGCAGAAACGGTGTGTTCGCCAACAGAGGCATCTCTCCGAAACTCATGCCGGGGGACAGCGTCGAGATCCGCTGATGAAACCCGTCGGGTGTGTCGTAGGTGGAGCTGACTTCCCCGACGAGGACGAGAAACAGACCGGCAGCGGGGTCGCCCGCCCGCACGATGACGTCGCCCGCTGCGTAATGCCTGGTGTCGATCACTGCCTCGACCCGCGCGTACTGCTCCTCGGTGAGTCCGGCCAACACCGGATGTTCGACGGCCGAGATCCTCACGGGCTGCCGCGGGCCCACACAGTATCGGTCGAGCACCAGTTCCTCGGCCCATCCGATGCCCGAGCCGATATCTCCGAACACTCGTCCACCGGGATCCTTCGGATCGATGCTGGACGACGCATGACCCAGGACGCCTCGTGGGTCGACGAACGCCGCGTGACAACGCTTTGCGGCGAGCTGGGTGCGCAGGTCGTCGAACATGCTGCGCGCGATGTCGCTGACGTCGTCGACGCCCCGGACGTCGAGCACGAGTGCGTCGAGGTCCTCGTCCAACGTTCCGATCTCGCGCACCGCGGTCTCCGCGCCCGAGAACAGCAGATCGCCGTGCAGTTCGTACACCCGCGCGCGGTGACCGAACTCGGCCAGCGCGTCCTGCTCGATGTCGCTTCTCCGTTTACGCGACGGGGCCTCCGCGACGGTGTAGCGCCCACGGACCGCCGACGCCGCGGCGCGTGGCACGTGCAGGAAGTGCAGCTCCAGCGTGCGAGAGAGCTGACGGCACGCAGCCACCCCGCGGACGCTGTTGCCATGTCCGTCCAGGCGCGGCGAGTAGACGGCGATGCCCATCTGGCCCGGCAGGACCGCAAGTACCCCGCCGCCGACCCCGCTCTTGGCGGGCAAACCGACTTTCGCGACCCAGTCGCCTGCGCCGTCGTACATTCCGCAGGTCGTCATGACGCTGAGCACTCGCTCGACGAGGACGGGGGACAGGGCGCGTTCACCTGTTCGCGGATTGACACCGTTGTTGGCCATGGTCGCGGCCATCATCGCCAGGTCGGCGGCGGTGACGTCGATGGAACACTGACGGAAGTACAGGTCGACGGCCTCGTCCGGGTCGCCGGCGATGATGTCGAACGACCGGAGCATGTACCCGATCGCGCGGTTCCGATGACCGGTTCTCGCCTCGGACCGGTACACGGCGTCGTTGAACGTCAGTTCGCGTCCCGCGTATCGCGAGTAGGCCTTTCTGATGCGTTCGAAGCGCTGCTCGGCAGTCCGACCGTGGATCAGCGATGCCGAAGTGATGGCACCGGCGTTGATCATCGGATTTCGCGGACGTTCGGTGACGGGGTCCAGGCTGATCTCGTTGAACGGTTCGCCGGACGGCTCGATGTCGATCTTCGCGGCGACCGCGTCCTCCCCGTTGTCGGCGAGCGCGAGACCGTACGTGAACGGCTTCGAGATGGACTGAATGGTGAACGGCGTGCGCGTGTCGCCGATTTCGTAGACGTACCCGTCGCTCGTGGCGAGCGCGATTCCGAAGCCGTCGGGCGACACCGCGGCCAGTTCGGGTATGTAATCGGCCACGGCGCCCGAGATTTCGTCGCGGCACGCCTCGTGGATGCGGTGCAGAATGTCGTCGACCACGGTCGTCATGAGGCAACCCTATGCTGCAGCTACGGGATTCGATGTGACCACGGACGCGCCATCCGTGGTTGGGCGCACCGAGCAGACCACAGTATTGTCGATTGGAACGTGTTGTCGAGGGCTTCGCTCGCGACAGGCTACGTAGACTGTGCTGATCGTGACTCGCAAGAGTCCGGCCGAAGGGAGCGATCTCGGTGGGTGTCCTAGCTCGTGTTCAGACGCCCGAGGACCTGCGCCGTCTGGCCCCGTCCGAGGTTGCCGACCTGGCCGGCGAAATTCGCGATTTCCTCGTCGAGAAGGTGTCCGCCACAGGAGGCCATCTCGGCCCGAACCTCGGCGTCGTCGAACTGACCCTGGCCGTGCACCGCACCTTCGATTCGCCGAACGACCCGATCATCTTCGACACCGGTCATCAGGCGTATGTCCACAAGATGATCACCGGTCGCGCGGGAGCGTTCGACTCCCTGCGCAAACAGGGCGGGCTGTCCGGCTACCCGGCTCGTTCGGAGAGCGAGCACGACTGGGTCGAGTCCTCCCACGCGTCGGCATCGTTGTCGTACGCCGACGGTCTCGCCAAGGCGTTCCAGTTGACCGGGCAGAACGACCGTCACGTCGTCGCCGTCGTCGGCGACGGCGCGCTCACCGGCGGAATGTGCTGGGAGGCACTGAACAACATCGCAGCGGGCAAGGATCGCTCGCTCGTCATCGTCGTCAACGACAACGGCCGCTCCTACGCGCCCACGATCGGCGGGCTCGCCGAGCACCTCGCGGCCCTCCGACTCCAGCCCGGCTACGAGAAAGTCCTCGACAACGGTCGACGGATCGTGCGAAGGATTCCGTTGGTCGGAAAGACGGCGTACGCGATGCTGCACGGCATGAAAGCCGGTGTGAAGGACGCGATCAGCCCCCAGGTCATGTTCACCGACCTCGGGATCAAGTACCTCGGGCCGGTCGACGGTCACGACGAGCCTGCACTCGAGGCCGCACTGCGACGAGCCAAGGCGTACGGCGGGCCCGTCATCGTCCACGCTGTCACCCGCAAGGGGATGGGCTACGCGCACGCCGAGAATCACGTCGCCGACCAGATGCACGCCACCGGCGTCATCGACCCGCTCACAGGTCTCGCGCGGTCGAAATCAGGGCCGGACTGGACGTCGGTGTTCTCACAGGAACTCATCGATCGGGCCGCGGTTCGCGAGGACGTCGTGGCCATCACCGCGGCGATGGCAGGCCCGACGGGACTTGCCGCGTTCGGAGAGGCCTATCCCGACCGTTTGTTCGACGTCGGCATCGCCGAGCAGCATGCCGTCACCTCGGCGGCGGGTCTCGCGCTCGGTGGACTGCATCCGGTCGTCGCGGTCTATTCGACGTTCCTCAACCGTGCCTTCGACCAGCTTCTCATGGACGTGGCGCTGCTGAAGCTGCCGGTGACACTCGTGCTCGACCGTGCGGGCGTCACCGGTGCTGACGGGGCGAGCCACAACGGCATGTGGGACTTGTCGCTACTCGGTATCGTGCCCGGCATGCGTGTCGCGGCGCCCCGTGACGGCGCGACGTTGCGCGAAGAACTCGGCGAAGCCCTCGCGATCGACGACGGTCCGACCGCTCTGCGATTCCCGAAAGGTTCGGTCACCGAGGACGTTCCGGCGATTCGCCGGCTGGACGGTGTGGTCGACGTGCTCGCCGAGCCGGAAACGGACGACCGTGACGTTCTGATCGTTGCGGTCGGAGCGTTCGCCGGCTTGGCGCTCGACGCCGCGAAGAAGCTGACGGCACAGGGACTTTCGGTTGCCGTCGTCGATCCGCGCTGGGTGCTTCCGGTCCCGGACTCGCTGACGGCGCTCGCCGCCGATTACCGCCTCGTCGTCACGCTCGAGGACTCGGGTGTGCACGGCGGTGTCGGATCGAGCGTATCCGCCGCTATCCGAGCCGCAGGAGTCGATACGGTCTGCCGCGACATCGGTGTGCCGCAACGCTTCCTGGATCACGCTTCTCGCGAGCAGATTCACCGCGAACTGGGTCTCACGTCCGAGGACGTCGCTCAGAACATCGTCGACTGGGCCAAGACGGTCTGATCACCCGAGCGTCGCGTCGAGCCAGTCGAACATGCGTTGATCGGTCAGTAGTCGGGCCATCGGCTGGCAGTGATAGTTGGCGCCCTCGGCCGCGGTGAAGTCGCACAGATGCACCGGGGCGACGACGGCGTCGGCCAGTTGCTTCGGCTGGCCCGGCCAGAACTGTTCGTCCTCGGGGTTCGCCACGAACAACGGGGTGTCGATCTTGCCGAGCAGACCGTTCATGGTGTACCTGCGTACCTCCATCACGGTGTCGAAGTAGCCGTCGCGCAAATACGGTCTGGCGCGGAAATTCCATTCGCGTGCAGTCTCTTTCGAGACTTTCATTCCCATCGCCATGTCGCGGTCGAATGCCGCGCGGTTACCGTCGTCGAGCATGCGGATCATGTTCTTCGGGAAGTGATCCGTCCACGAGGTCGCGACGTCGACGACGCCCGGATCGAGTATCGCTGCCGCGAAGCGGTGTTCGAACGCGAGCGCCCGCGGTACCCAGAAACCTCCCTGGCTCAGCCCGTACAGCGCCAGCTTGTCCGCGTCGACGTCGGGACGGCCGACGAGGGCGTCGACGACCGGCGTCACGACGGCTTCCCAGTCGGGTCGGAACCCGATGCCGCGTTCGAACAGCATCGATTGTTGTCCGGGTCCGTCGAACACGAGCACGTTGTACCCGCGCGCCAGCGCGCCCGCCGCCCCCGACGACCACAGCGCACTCATCGACCCGTCGCTGCCGTTGACCATGACGAATGTCTTCCGGCGACCCTCGCCCGATGCGTGGAAGAAGTAGCCGGGCATGTGCCCGTCCTCGTACGGAATATCGATGCGGTCCACCGAATACGACGTCGTGTCCACGAAACGATCCCACGCCGAGCGATGCTGCCGGAACGTCGGCAGCAACTGGTCGTCGCTGCCCAGTCCCGCGATCGAATTGACTGCGACGGCGAAATACGTCGACGCGCGCAGATACGCCTGTGCCGCGCTGACGTCGTGGCCGGACTCGGCCGAACGGTCGGCGAGAGCCCTCACGCGCGTTCCGAGTGCGACCCAGGCGTCGAACCAGGCGTCGTGGTCGTTGTCGCGGACGTGCGCGATCGCGGACATGACCTCACCGGCGTCGGTCGCACCGAACGCGGCTGCGCCGAGCGCGATGCGGACTTCGAAGTCGAAATCGTCGTTGCGGTAGAACCCGGCGGTGAACGCCTGATGGGGATGCGTCAGGAACGATGGTGTGCGGGGCATGGTGTCACGATGCCTGTCGGCGGGTGCGGCATCGGCGCACACTCCGAAAAATCACCCTCCGAAATCACCCCGCGCCGGTGTCCATTCGGACACCCGGACATCCTCGACGAGGTGCGCGCGCGCGAACGGATCGTGGGCGAACAAGCGTCTGACGGCGTCGGCGTCGTCGGCCTGCACGATGAATGTCGCTCCGGTGTGGTCAGCCGTCGGCCCGGACGATCGAACGACCTTGCGGCGAACGAGTTCGGTCAGCCACGCGCGATGATCGGTGCGGTGGTCATCGCGGCCGGCGGACGATTCGTCGGTGTACGAGTACTCGACGACGAACATTCCCATGACATCTCACTCCCTTCGGAGTGCTTCTCGATTCACTACAGGACCATGTCCTCGAGTTCCATACCCTTCGTCTCGCGGATCTTGAACCTGACGAAGAAGAACGACAGGAGCGCGAAGAACGCGAAGAAGGAATAGATGAAACCGAGGCCGATGGATTGCGACAGCGGTGGAAACGCAAGTGTGATGGCGAAATTCGCGATCCAGTTCGCTGCGGTACTGAGGCCGAGGGCCACAGCACGAATGTTGTTGGGGAACATCTCGCCGAGCATCACCCACATGATCGGACCCCACGTGGCGGCGAAGAAGATGACGAACAAGTTGGCGCCGACCAACGCGACGACGCCCCACGGTTCCGGAAGGGTCAGATCGTCACCGGATCCCACCGCCTGCGAGAACGACACCGCCGCGAGTACCAGCCCGACGAACATTCCGACCGAGCCGATCGACAGAAGCTTCTTGCGACCGACCCGATCGACGAACAGAATGGCGACGAACGTCATGCTGACGTTGATGATCGACGTGATCACCGACGTGACGAACGACTGATTCTCGCTGAAACCGACCGACTTCCACAGCGTCGTCGAGTAGTAGAAGATCGCGTTGATGCCGACGAACTGTTGCAGGATCGCCATCGCGATTCCCACCCAGACGATCGGCTGCAATCCGAATTTCGGTCCTCGGATGTCGCGGAACGACGACCGAGATTCCTTCCGCAACGTCAGCCGGATTTCCTGAACTCGCTCACCGGGATTCAGCTCGCCGGACACTTCGCCGAGAATGCGCGCGGCCTCCTCGTCGAGATGCTTGCCGACGAGGTATCGCGGCGATTCGGGGATGAGCGTCGCAAGAAAGCCGTAGACGAGTGCCGGTACGACGCCGACGAGGAACATCCACCGCCACGCTTCGAGGCCGAACCACAGATCGTTCGACGGCCCACCCGCGGCGTTCTGCAGCACGGCGTCGGACAGCAGGGCTGCGAAGATGCCGACGGTGATCGCCAACTGCTGCAGCGACGCCAACCCGCCACGGAATCGAGCAGGGGCGATCTCGGAAATGTACGCCGGGGCGATCACCGACGCGATACCGATTCCGAGACCGCCGAGCACGCGCCACAGCATGAGATCGGGCACGCTGAAGGCGAATCCGGACCCGAGCGACGAAATCGTGAACAGAGCCGACCCCAGCAGCATGACGCGTTTGCGGCCCCAGCTGTCGGCGAGTCGGCCCGCGAACCACGCGCCGACCGCACACCCGAGCAGCGCGATCGCGACCGCGAAACCGGTGACGAACGACGACAGGGCGAAGTTCTCCTGAATGGAATCGACGGCTCCGTTGACCACCGAGGAATCGAAGCCGAACAGGAAGCCGCCGACCGCGGCCGCGACGGTGACCCCGATGACCTTCGCAGTGTGACGTTCTGCAGATTGCGTCATGGCGAGTCCTGCTTTCGCGGTCGGGACCAGCAGCGGCGATGGTCTGAACGTCATCATGGACCCGACCCGAGCACGGCGTGTGCGAAATCGTGCGATTCTCGTTCGAACAGTTACCGGGCCTGTTGCGTCCCGAGCCACTCGTCGAACGTCTGGGTTCCGTGGTCCGCGTCCGCGCCCGTCAGCAGGGTGCCGTCGCGCATCGCTTTGCCGTATGCGCCCGGTATCGGGAGTTCGACGATCCGGCCGCCGAGGTGTGCCTGCGTTCCCTCGATCGAGGCGGCGTAGTCGCGCACCATCCGGGACATCAGTTCCGTGTGAGGGCCGCCGAGATCCTTCACACGCCCTGCCGGCGTGCCCTCGGCCAGTTGGACGAGGCGTGCAGCGACCTCTCGCGCCGCGATGGGCTGCGACCGCATCTTCGGCACGACGATGATCGGACCGATCTTGATCTGTCCGTAGATCTGCGACGCGAACTCGTGGAATTGAGTCGCACGCAGAATCGTCCACGGCACGTCACCGCTCGTGACTTCCTTCTCCTGGGCGACCTTGCCTGCGTAGTACATGTGCGGCGCGTCGTCGATGCCCACGATGGACAGGGCGACGTGATGCCGCACGCCCGCGGTTTTCTCCGCCGCGAGAAGAGTGCGCGTCACCGTCGTGAAAAACGCTGTGGAGTCCTTCGCCGACATCGTCTGGGTGGACGAGACGTCGATCAGTACGTCGACGCCGTCCAACGCGCCGGCCAGTCCTGTTCCGGTGGTCAGGTCCACTCCCGACGAGCGCGAAAGAACCACGACCTCGTGTCCGTTGTCCTTCGCCACTCGGACGACGTGACGGCCCACGACGCCGGTGCCCCCTGCGACTGCGATTCTCATGTTCTGTGTCATACCACCTCGGACGAGACAGTCCGGGCGAATGTGACAGGGTGCCGCGGCGCGACCCGTGCGCGGATAGTTGGCCTGGAGGCCTACTATCCGCGCAGTGATACTGGAATGGTTCGTCGATGCAGTGGTTTGACTCGTTTCCGCGCTGACGCCGATGGCTGTCCTTCCCGTGATGTGTCGGCTGCTGCATCGATGGACACCTGAAGCACACGCGACCGGTGGGGCGGAGTGACTTGATAGGAGCCTGACCAAAGAGTCCCGTCACTGTGTTGTCCGCCGTCCCGGCCGGTG